>JAHBWQ010000246.1 GCA_019636915.1 Nitrospira sp.
TCCTTCTTTTTTTGCTCCAGTTCAAAGAGGCGCGCTTTCAAGATTTTCATCGCCCCGTTTCGATTCTGAAGTTGCGAACGTTCGTTCTGGCACTGCACGACGATTCCGCTTGGGAGATGGGTGATGCGGATAGCGGTTTCCACCTTGTTGACGTTCTGGCCTCCGGCACCTCCCGCGCGGAAGGTATCGATCCGCAGATCCTTGTCTTCGACCACGACGTCGATATCCTCGCTCAGCTCCGGATACACGAAGACGGAGGCAAACGAGGTGTGCCGCCGCTTGTTGGAGTCGAATGGGGAAATGCGCACCAAGCGGTGGACGCCGGCTTCCGCTTTGAGATATCCGTAGGCATAGGGCCCGGTGATTGAGACCGTCACGCTTTTGATGCCCGCCTCGTCGCCGGGCAGCAGGTCCAACGTGTCCACTTTGAATTTCTTCTGCTCTGCCCACCGCACATACATGCGAAGGAGCATTTGTGCCCAATCCTGAGATTCGGTGCCGCCGGCACCGGGATGAATCGCCAGAATGGCGTTATTGGGGTCCAGCTCACCAGACAGGAGAAGCTCGACCCGCAGTGTGGCCAAGCGCGGCTCCAGCCGACTCAATTCTGTCGTGAGCTCCATCTCCAGGCCAGCGTCACCGCTTTCGCGTGCAAGCTCCAGCAATGCACCCACATCGTCCATTTTCGTTTCGAGCTCTCGCCACTGCTGCAGCTCTCGTTCGATCGTCGTTTTTTTTCGGCTCACTGCAGCCGCGGCACGAGCATCGTTCCAGAAGTGCGGCTGGCCCATTTGTGCTTCAAGTTCTTGCAGCTCGGAAGTCATATGAGCGAAGTCAAAGATGCCCCCGTAGTTCCGAGACTTGGTCTGCCAGGACGCGCACGCGACCTTCGACTTCCTCTAACATGCCACAATCCTCCTTACTTCCAGTCAGGCCGGCGTGACGGCCGTCAGGACTGGTTCTTTGCTGCGGAAATATCCGAACAGGCACAAAAGCGCGCAGAGTATAACACAGGCGTAGGCAAACACATCGCCGTAATAACTGTAGAAGGTAGGGAGTTGTCTGGTCGGGATCACGGCGTGGGAGGCCTGCTCCGTGAACAGGGGCGTCGCGTGGATGATTTGTCCGAAGGGGTCAATGAATCCGGAGATGCCTGTGTTGGCGGCGCGTGCGAAAGCGACATGATTCTCCACGGAGCGAAAAACGACCATGGCAAAGTGCTGGGCAGGGGCTGAGGACGGCCCGAACCATCCGTCATTGGTGATCGTCACCAAAAACTCGGCACCATTTGCGGCAAACCGACGGACCAAATCCGGGAAAATGACTTCGTAACAGATTACTACCCCGAATTTGACCGGCCTGGATCCAAGGCCTCCCTCTCCGCCCCATGACTTCGGAGTAAAGGAGAGTGTGGTCGGCCCAGGGCCTGCCTCAAAATCGCCGATTCCCTCTACCAGTTTATCGAGGAAGAATAATAACGAGGATTTGAGAGGAATGTATTCCCCAAAGGGGACGAGATGGTATTTATCGTAGCGTCCGAGCAGCGTACCGTCTTTCCCAAGCAGGTAGGCGCTGTTCAAGAGATAGGGGCGGCGATCCGGATAGAACCGTAAGGCCGGACTCCCAAGGAGAATCGGCGCCTGAGCCCGTTCCGCCCATGCGATCAGTTGCACCTGATACTCCTTTTCACGCTCCAAGATGAACGGTGTCGCGGCTTCCGGCCATACGACCAAATCGGTACCGGTTCCGAGCTCGGCGGTCAGCCGATCGAAACGTTGCATGGTTTCATCGCGGAAGGCCCTGTCCCACTTCACGGCTTGATCGATATTCGGTTGGACTACTCCAACGGTAATGGAGGTCTTAAGATCCTTTGTGTTCCGATCGCTCAAGACCGCCGAGCTGTACACCCACGAGAGCACCATGCAGGCAGCTGCGGTGGTGAGGATCTCCCAGGGAAGCTTGACCGGGTGAAATCCCCGGAAGAAGGGCATCATCCACAAGACCAGCTCCGCCAGAGCCAAGTTCACTAGTACAATGAGGAACGAAATGCCGTATACACCTGTATGGTCTGCGATCTGGATCAATTCCAATTCGCGGTATTGAGAGTAGCCCAAGAGGCACCAGGGAAGGCCTGAGAGGAGGTAGGTACGGAACAACTCAAGAGCGACCCAGAAGCACGGTGCAAAGAAAATTCCGTAGCGTGGGATGAGGTCGCGCAGCCAGACGACGGCGAGACTGTAGAGGCCGGTGTAGAGTCCCAGGTATGTGGTCAACAATAGTGAGGATGGCGTAACTCACTGGTTCGGGAACCTTGCCGCATGGTCATGGCGGTGACAACCCAGGCCATGATGCCGGTGAACCCGATCAATCCGCTCAGCCAGCCGATCCAAAACGCCCGCAGCTTGGAACATTGGTCGAGCGCGAGGTGAAGCGGGATAAGGACGATCCAGGCCAGCAAGCCCAGGTCGAACTTGGGGAAGCAGAGCGGTAGAAATAACCCACTCGCGCAGGCAAAGATGAGTTGGCGTGAACGAGCCCCGTTCATCGTGCCGTACCTTAACGAAAAGATCCGATGACTTGCAAGAGAATGCCAGAACAATCAGTGACTTGGGAGGGAGCCTGGTGCTTTTACCTCTCTGAATAGGGTATTCTTAACCATAATGGAACGTCGTCAACACCGCCGGGTTTCCGCTCACGTGAAAAGCCTAGTGCGAGCGAACTCGCATGAGGTGGAAGCAGCGACCCGCGATTTGTCATTGGGCGGTGCCCAGATCGAAAGTTCCCTCGCGGTCCAACCAGGGCGGCAGATCGCCGTCAAATTGATTGTTCCAGGAGACGACACCCCGATCCTGATCGAACAAGCCCGGGTGCAATGGAATGTCGATCGAACGTTTGGAGTACGATTTGTAGATCTCCAACCCCGGGAACAGGATGAATTGGAACAGCTCATCGACGAGTACATCGCTTTGGATGAAGAAAGGAAGTCATGAAGTCCTTGAACTATCTGAACGAAACACAGCATGACGATCCTCGCAGCTGGATCGGCGGAGAAGCCACCGTCGGTTCCCAAGCGGGCCGCTATATCCGTCGCCAAGCGGGACCACCCACCTCGCTGCTCGGTGTGGTCCTCGGCCTGACCTTCTTTAGTGGCCTGGCCTTGGGCAGTTCCTTGGGGTTGCTTCGTCGTGGTAAGGACAAGTAGAGATCTGCCGTCAAGTGGTAGGTTCCTGTTCGTATTATTGTTGAAACCTTTCATGCTACATAGCGTTGGTTGATAGTGCAATGTGATCCCGAGGTTCACGCAACGCGCATCCCAAAAACCCAGCCTTTAGGGTCGCCTTTCCAAACGTGGTTTTCCCGATTATAGCGTGGTGGACCATCGATGGAGTATGTCGGTATAACAGCGCGGCATTAGCTTCACACTCGATCTCACGCTCGGTCATTCCATTTGCTGTGGAGCCTATATCGAGGCTGGTCAGTCGTGAGGCCATGAACGTGCTGCATCATTCTCGTTGAGGGAATGGGCATATCTAGGACTGAATCTCATTAGATACAGATCTTAATCTTCTAGAAGCAGGCTTCTTTAAGTGGTATTAGGGTGAGGCTCTTTGTGCTATTTTGTACTCGGGGATATTTGGTTCTGACGAATGGACTTCTCGCTCATGTCACTGTGGGTGGTAGATTCCTTCGGTCAGGTCAGCACACAGCAAGGCTCTGGCCACTACGGGGCGGAATTATTAGGACAGATGACTGATGAGGGGAGTAAATGAAAATTGCCATGGTGTCTTTATTCCCTGAGCAACCTAACCTATTTCGGGGAGGGGTTGAGGCGGTGGCAGGGGTCTTGGTTAATGCGTTGCAGGCTATCGAAAAAGTGCATATTCATGTCATCGCTCCATTTTCCGGGATTGCGCCGACTACTGAGGTGCGTGATGGTGTGACAGTGCATTGGTTGCCGAGAGGAAGATTGCCAGGATTTATCGGGTATTGGACATTGTTTCGCCGACGAGTTCACGCACTTCTGAAGAATATTCAGCCGGATATCACACATTTTCAGGGGTATGCCGGATGGACGTTACGGTATGACAGGCCCTATGTACTGACAATCCATGGGATTGCAGAGAAAGATGTGGACCATCATGGTGGGCCTTTTATACGAGCGCGGAAAACAGTCTTTGCGATGGTTGAGCGAATGGGGCGGAGAAAATCGCTGCACACGATTGTCATCAATCCCTATGTATTGAGCCAAATTGGCTCACAAGTATTGGGAAAGCGTCATTTTATAGAGAATCCCATAGATTGCGATGTATTCGAGACGCAACATTTATGCCAGTGCCCTCGAGTTCTCTATGTTGGACGAATCAACAAGCGCAAAAATGTGGAGGGTCTAATTGAAGCGTTTGCATTGCTGAAAATCCTCTCTCCTCAGGCGACATTGCACGTAGCTGGGGTAGCAGATAGTACCATTTATTTTGAGCAGTGCAGACGTCTGGTTGCTGAGCGTGGCCTTCAGGAGTCGGTTCACTTCTTGGGGAATTTGGACCGGAAGGCGGTGCTTAATGAATTGTCACGCGCAGCTTGTCTTGTGTTGCTTTCGCAACAGGAAACGGCTCCAATCATTGTTGGCGAGGCGATGGCAGCTCGTGTTCCCGTTGTTGCAACGGGTTTATGTGGCCTGCCGTATATGGTCGAAGATGGGCGAAGCGGATTCCTTGTCGATCTAAACAACATAGGGCAGATTGCAGAGAAAATTCATCTGGTGTTGTCGAGCTCACAAATGGCCGCGGCAATGGGAGAGAGGGCTCATCAAATTGCACTGAGCCGATTTCATGCTTACGACGTTGCTAGGCGGACCTTCTTGCTCTATGAGGAGATTTTGAATGGCTGGGCTAGGGAAAGGCTGGCCGATTAGTTTCTTGACTGTCATCGACAGCCTGAATTATTTGCAGTAGGCTGTGAAAGGAATCTTAAGTTTTCCGGCTCTTTGAGGGGGCTCCGGAAATTCGGACAGTATGATAAGTGGTAGCCTGGCTTCACCAACGTCACTAACTGGTGGCGAACCAAAGGAGCGAGGCGATGAAACGAACGAGACGGAATCACGGAGGAACCTTTAAGGCACAGGTGGCGTTGGCCGCGGTCAAAGGCGACAAGACGCTGGCCGAATTGGCTGAGCAATTCCGCGTCCACCCGACCCAGATCACCGAATGGAAGCAGCAATTGTTGGCGCGGGCAGCAGAGGTCTTTGGCGGGACGAAGGCGCCGTCGGAGGCGCCGGATCTCAAGACGCTGCACGCCAAGATCGGCCAACTGGCGCTGGAGCATGATTGTTGAGAAGGCGTGCTCAGCAAGGCAGGCGTGCTGAGCGCAACGCGATGATTGACCGAACGCATCCCTTGCCCATCGGGCGACAATGCCAGCTGCTGAAGCTCGCCCGGTCGACGGCCTACTACCAGCCGACTCCGGTCTCGGCGGCGGTACTGGCCCTGATGCGGCGAATTGACGAACTCCATCTGCAGTATCCGTTTGCCGGCGCCCGGATGTTGCGCGACCTCCTCCGGTGCGAAGGCCAACGGGTCGGTCGGCGCCACGTGGCCACCCTCATGCGCCGCATGGGAATCATGGCCGTCTACCGCAAGCCCCGCACCAGCTTGCGGCATCTAGCCCACCGGATCTATCCCTACTTGCTGCGCCAGCTGACGATCACACGTCCGAACCACGTCTTGGCAGCCGATATCACCTACATCCCGATGCAGCGTGGCTTTGTGTATCTCTGTGCCATCCTGGACTGGGCGAGTCGCCGGGTGTTGGCCTGGCGGCTCTCCAATACACTGACCACGGACTTCTGCCTCGATGCCGTGCGGGAGGCGCTCACTCGGTATGGCACACCGGAGA
>JAHBWQ010000247.1 GCA_019636915.1 Nitrospira sp.
CATGCTCGCCACAATCGGGCGTGCGCACGCCGTCGCGCAATTTGGTCCAATCCACGCATCAGGGTTTCTGGCCTGGTTCCTCTGGTGCGTGGTCCATATTTTCTTTCTGATCGGATTCAGAAATCGAGTGCGGGTCATGTCGGAATGGATCTGGTACTACCTCACATTCAAACCAGGCGCGAGAGTGCTGTATTGAAGCGTCACAGAACTCTCACCATGTGTAAACGCTATACCGGGAGCCCACCGTAAACATTGTATCCCTTCTCATTCTGGCAGCTGGTCCTTGATCATCACACAATGCTCACCAACTGGGATTCCCTGTTGCAGACCTGATTAAGTCGACACCGCGTCCAGCCTGGGAGTTGCCTGCAGCAACAGGCCTTCTGCTCTACAGCCGACCCCTCAGACCAACTGTTGACAGGCACCGCTCTGCCGCGTAGGGTTTCTCCGCTTTCATCACGGAGACCATCGGCTTGATCATCATGGACCATCTCATGCTCATCATTTCCGTCATTACCCTCATCATCATCGCAAGCACCTGCGTCGCGTGGATACGTCGATTCAGTCGGACAACCAAGGAACGCTATCACCAGCATCTCCCTGCTGTCCGCATTACCAATTTGTCGACTTTGAAAGCGGAAGACACCATCACCTTCACACCAGAGTTGGAAAATACAGGGCCTGGGGTGGCGTACGATTTTCTCCTGCAGCTCAGTGGGTGGGATGGCAATTTTTCCGTCAAAGCGTTTCACCCCAAAGGTCCTGACTATCAGAAACACTCCGTCCCGATCGTCCTTGGCCCGAATGCTCCAATCCGTACAAAGCTGTTGAGCCGCTGTTACTTGCGATTGGCCTATCGCGATCGCTGGGCGCAGCGATACGAATGCTGGTATCCCGTGTCCCAAGTCCCGAACGTGGACAGCCGTCTCTACGGCATTCAGATCAATCTCACTCAACCGGAGTTCACCGAGCCACATCCATCGGTCAATACCATGTGGAAACTCCTTCGCAAAATTCCCGCCCATCACTAACCAAACAAATCGATCAGCTTCGTCCCGTCGATACGCGCATTTCATGTACACCTCAGGTTGGGCACTTGCATTCCGGACTCATGCCCCGTACCATTTTTTGAGCACCAATACCCGATACGTGACCATATCGACGACCATGTAAGACAATGGCACCCCGCTCGACTCTGAAGCAGTAATACCGGCACACAAAGGAGACCGATCATGCCCCAAAAACTACAGATTGATCCCATCGTGAAGCTCACGAAGACGGACGAAGAATGGAAACGGCAACTTTCGGCTATGGCCTATCGTGTCTTACGCCATGAAGATACAGAGCGAGCCTTCGTCAATCTTTTGCATGAGAATCACCAGGCTGGCACCTATTACTGTGCAGGATGCGAGCTCCCGCTGTTTTCATCTGCACATAAGTTCGATAGCGGGACCGGCTGGCCGAGTTTTTGGCAGCCGATCGACCCTCGTGTCGTAGAAACTCGGACAGACTTCACCCTCTTCATCCCTCGGACCGAAGTCCACTGTGCTCGATGCGAGGGCCACCAGGGTCATGTCTTTAAAGATGGCCCCAAACCCACGGGTCTCCGCTACTGCATCAACGGAGCGGCTCTGAAATTCGTGGCAGATTGAATGCGCTCGGCTCCCGCACGTTCCGTGCCTGTGAACAGGCCCTACGTAGGTCGCACAGGGGACGTTCCACAATCCCCGTTCCACCTCTGGCGCTTATGATCCGGTTCGCGGTACAATTCCTCACCAGGAATGACCGAGTACATGGTGTAATGTTCCGCCCCATACGATTCTACACGTGCCTTCTTCTTCCCCTCCTCCTCCTTTCATGTGGAAAGGTCGGAAATCTGTTTGGGTCGAACACCGACCCCTGCTCGTTGATCACCGTGGCCGATGCTCAACAGGCGCTTGGGGAGCCGGTAGCGGAAGGAACACCGATTGAACCAAAGACCTGTCTTTTCAAAGCTCACCGCAGCGAAGGCAATGCCGTCACGGTTCAACTTCATGACACCTCCGGTCAGGACCGACGGGCCTGGTTCAATAAGGAGCGCCTCCGGCGCGATAGTCGACTGATCCCAGGGATTGGCGAGGGAGCCGTCAGAGTCGATGCGGCCTCACTTTCTCGTCTGACCTTCCTCCACGAGGAGGAGCTCGTCACCGTCATCGTCGCTTCAACCAAACAGAAGCATCTCGCTGACGCCGTCACCCAATTGAGTCGGACTGTTGCCGAGCGATATGGCGCTCCTTTAACCGCAACCATCCCTTCCACACCATCCGGTCCTATCGCCGAACAGGAGTCACCGCGCGACGCTGGTTCACGCATAGCTCCCGTGACACTTACACGCACACATCCTGCTCCTGCCCCCCTTCAGGACGGACCCAAGAAATCCACGTCTATTGATCCGAGCAATCTAATCGGGACCTGGCATACGCGCGTCTCACGTGGAACGACACAGCATGACCTCCTCCTGGTCATCAAACCGAACTTAGAATGGTCCCTCTCCTCGATGATGGAGTTCGACGGCATCTTAAATGCTGAATCAGGCTTGTGGTCCCTGGAACGAGCGAACACATTCAGAGGACTTGGATGGAAAGGGACCTATCGAATCACCGCGCCAAATGCATTCGCCACAAGCGGGAGCGTTCAAGCCAACTGGAAAAGGCTCGTGACCGATCAAAACCCTTCCCGCATTCCTGCTGAACTCTGGAACCTCCGACGCGAAGCGACCAGCGTCCCGGTCTTCCAACTGAAGACAGTAGACCCTGACTTAGTCGGGCAATGGGAGGGCTCAGGTACCTATGCCGGTGGCCGCGCCACCTTTGTGTGGGCAATCCAACCATCGGCTGCGACGGATTTGTTGATTGTGGATAGTCTTAAGGGAACAGTGCAAACGAAGGACGGCCTTCCTCAGCTACAGCCGGCACAGAAAAAGCAACAACGTGTGAGCGTGATTGCCTTCAACGATCATGGGTTTACCACGACAGATGGAAAAACCAACCTCAAATGGAACAAACTACAACAACCGCAATCCACAGAAACCCGTCAGCTCTAGCAAGCCCAACGATCTCTCATGCCGGACCGACCTCGTATGACTGAACAACCTGACCACATTGGATTCGTCGGGGTCGGCCGGATGGGCGCCAACATGGCCCGTCGCCTCCACGAACGTGGCTTTCACCTGACATCGGTCTATGATGTTCATTCCGCAGCCGCTGTCGACTTGGCTAATGAACTCCGTGTCTACCCGGCACACACACCGGCTGAGGTTGCTGACCGGTCATCCGTCATCGTCACGGTAGTGTCCGATGATACCGCGATGCGGACGATCTTCTCTACGCACGATCAAACGAGCCTCGCGGGTAAATCTCGAGACCGACTCTTTGTCAATTGCGCGACTCTCTCACCAGACGTTCATCGCGACATTGAACAATTGGTCACGGCGCGGGGGGGCGTATGTCTTGAAGCCTGTATGGCAGGAAGTATCACCCAGGCCAGACAAGGCACCTTATACCTCATGTGCGGTGGCAGTCCTGAAGCCTACACTCGAGCGAAGGTCGTTCTCGACGCTCTTGGAACGACTGTGCGATACATAGGTCGAACCGGCGAAGCAGCGAAGGTCAAGGCCCTGGTGAATATGGTCATGAACAGTAACACCGCAGCATTGGCGGAAGGACTGGGGCTCGGAGCAGCGCTTGGGATCGACCTCACCCTCCTGCGCGAAGTGTTCGGTCAGACAGGTGCTGCTTCACGAGTCTTGGAAACGGATGGGGACGACATGCAACAACGTGCGCACGAATGCTACTTCTCCGCGGCCCATGCAGCGAAAGATTCTGCCATCGCACTCCATCTGGCCCAACAGGCAGGACTCTCGCTTCCTGTCGCCCAGGCGACCCTTGCTCAATACCGACGATTAATCGCACTGGGGAAAGGTGAGCTCGACAAATCTGTCCTTGCTGAGTTGACGTTCGTTGACCGACTTGGATCCTCATCAACGCGTGGCTGATGCCCTTCCCCAGCTCTGGAAACAAGTCGGAGGGATCGCATAAGCATGGAGTCAAGGAGAACATGACTGAGCTGAAGGAGGACAGCGGAAATAGCTGACAATGACTGAATCTCGTTTAGCTTTCCTAAAGACTCGCAAAGAAATGTCTTACTTGTTCGACTGGCACACAGCCAACAAGCAAATCGCCATCCGGAGAGACAAGGAGGGGAACCCCATTTTGACCGGTCGCGTGCCAAGCCGTCTCCCACCTCTGAGCAACCACCTGGTTCTGACCATCCACATCCTCAACTGACTGTATCCCAGCCAGCTGCTTCAGGACCATTGGATCGGAAATGTCTTGCCCTTCACACCAGAACGCTCGATAGATTCGGTGAACAAACTCCATGCCAGCAAGCTGATCTTTGTGTAAAAGCCCAATCGCGAATGCTATAGCCGGCAGCGTATTGGGTTTCCCACTGGGTAAGTTAATAGGAAGACCTGGTGCCAATCGCTGGACAACCGCCACTTCATGCTTCAACTCGGCTCCCAACGATCCCTGCCAGGGTTTCATCGGCCTCGGAAGATGCGGGGCATGCTGAACACCTCGCCATTCGCAGGACTCAAGCAATCCCATCTCATGCAGCCGCTCATGCAGTGCATAACAGAACGGACAGTTAAAGTCGCTATAGAGCAGAACGCGATCGGATGTAGAATGCGCAACCATGGACACCACTGTACAGCAGTAGCGAGGCAGAATCTACCTCATTCCACTCGTCACAGAGAGGTTCCTATGCCAGGGAATTATGAGGAGGGCTGTCGTAGCAATTCTTCAAGACCTGCCCGAAGAGCGGGCAACGTGAGTGGCTTGATTATTACTTTGTCCATACCAGCCTGACGACACTTCTCCGCATCCTCTTCGGATGCATGACCGGTGAGCGCCATGATCGGAAGATGATTGACCGCCCCTTCTTCACGACAACGAATTTCACGGGTTGCTTCGTACCCATCCATTTCCGGCATCTCACAATCCATCAATACAATATCGTATGTTGTTCGGCTAATCGCCTCCACCGCTTCGCGCCCCGTGCGGGCCACTTCAACCTGGCAACCTAGCTTTTGCAAGAACTTGCAAGCCACAACTTGATTGATTTCGTTATCATCAGCGACTAACACTCGTTTCGGAGTCCCCTGTTCGCCTGAATTGGATGGATCCGTTCCTAATGGAGAGGTGTCGGCTTCCCGATGAATCGCTGGAAGAAGATTCGTGGTATAGCTGAACGTGCTCCCCTCACCGTACCGGCTGACGACGGAGATTGTTCCTCCCATCAACTCGACCAGCTGGCGACAAATCATGAGGCCTAGTCCGGTCCCACCGAACCGCCGTGCAGTTGACGCTTCAGCCTGTGCATAGGCTTTGAACAGCTGAGCCTGTTGTTCCGGAGTTAACCCGATCCCCGTATCACGCACGCTCCATTGCAAGACGACCGTGTCTGCGTTCTCTGACACCCTGGGCTTCACGGCAACAGCAATTGTGACTCCTCCCTGTTTTGTGAACTTGATTGCGTTCCCAACGAGATTGAAGAGGATCTGTCTCAACCTGATTGGATCACCTCGAAACTCCTCGGGAACATCTGCATGGATATCTACGTCGACAGTCAAACCTTTATGCGCAGCCAACCCTTCCGTCAAGGTCGTGACATCACGAATGAGCGCTCGCAGGTTGACATTGGCCACCTCCAACGTCATCTTACCGGCCTCAATTTTTGAAAAATCCAGAATATCGTTCACCAAAGTCAACAAGGCTTCCGCAGATCGATGCATCGTCTCGATCAATTCCCGTTGCTGGTCGCTTAACGAAGT
>JAHBWQ010000248.1 GCA_019636915.1 Nitrospira sp.
GACAAGGCGCGTGTTTGATGACGCGCTCCGCCGTGCTGCCCAACATGATGTGGTCCAGCCCGGTTCTCCCATGCGTGCCGACGACGACAAGGTCGGCTCGCAGTTCGAGCGCTGTTTGACCGATCTGCTCGCTGGGAATGCCTTCGCGCAAATGCCAATCCGCATCCAGGCCTTCCTGTTTCACGCGAGTCGCCAGGTCACCCAAGAATTGCGCCGCCTCCTTCCGCCTCATCTCCAGCATTGGATCGGCAAGCGGCTCGTCGAGATCCAACCCCCGCAACACTTCGGCCACGTAGAGCAAATCCACGTGAGCGGACCACGCATGGGCCACGCACAGCCCGTAGTCGACGGCGCGCCTCGCGCACGCGGAAAAGTCCGTGGCGACGAGAATCCGATTAATCAACAGATCGTTCATGCAGACTCCTTTGTGTGCACACCATCCACCGCTCTTCGGCGTCCGGGAACCAGCGGAATGTTCCGTACCGGGCACCCGGTGGTCCGCAGAACATTCTCCACCGTGGTGACAAAAACTATGTCATAGTTGATTCGATATTTTTCCACGAGCATACATTGCCTATAAGGACATACACCATCTTCGAACAACAAGACAAATGCCGGGACATGAGTCGCCTGCCTGAACACTCAATCGTACACCTTCACCGCACCCGACTGGACAGAGCGGCTCTATAAAAAATAAATCGTCGATTGTCGCCATTCGCAGCATACAGATTTCCGCCCTGGGGCGATATGCCTCAATGCCTATTCAAGATCGCTCTCAGCTTGCTCATTGCATGTGTCTGCTCTTCGGAAGCCGTGTGGGGTGGAGATTCCGACAGCCGTCAGCCTCAACCTGCCGGTCCCTGGT
This sequence comes from Nitrospira sp., assembly GCA_019636915.1. GTDB lineage: Bacteria > Nitrospirota > Nitrospiria > Nitrospirales > Nitrospiraceae > Nitrospira_D. Next base: position 866 of record JAHBWQ010000248.1, read on the forward strand.
TCACCGGGACGCTGCTCTCGACACGAGGCCTGACGCTTGATCAGGGGCGCGTCGTTGTTGAACCATACTTCTTCTTTACGCGATATGGCGGATTGTATAACGACAATTGGCGTCTCCAATCAGCACCCGTCTCCCACAGCATCATCCAACAAACCTACTTCATCTATGGCGTCACGAACCGGATCGATGTCGAGATCGCGCCGCAGTGGCTCCAGAACTCCGCCGAAGGCGAGTCCATCTCCGGGTTCGGTGACTTTCCGCTTCAGCTCGGCTTTCAAGTACTGAGAAGCCGCGCCGATTCATGGCTTCCCGATGTCCGGATCTGGGTCCAGGAAATATTTCCGAGCGGACAGTACAACAATCTTCGTCCGTCCATAAGAGGTCTGGGGGGAACCGGGGGCGGCTCTTTTGCGACAACGCTGGGCATCGGAGTGCAGAAAGCCATACGGTTGGGACACCATCAGGTATTCAGGTACCGTGTGAATGCAACGTACAGCTTCTTTTCGCCCGTGACTGTGAGCGGGTTCAATACCTACGGAGGAGGATTCGGCACGGAGGGACGCGTTGATCCTGGATCGGTGACTACCCTGACCGTCGCGGGAGAATATAGCCTCACGCGACATCTGGTCCTCGCGCTCGATATCGGATTTCAGACGATCAATGCCACGCGCTTTTCCGGGACAACGGGAGTCGGTGTGAGCGGCGACCAGGCGATTGTTGGGAGGGGGTACGGCAATCTGCTCACCGTTGCTCCGGCATTGGAATACAACTTCAATCAACACGTCGGTTTTATTGCCGGTCCATGGTTCAGCCTGAGAGGCAGGAACGCCTCAGAATTCTTCGGCGTGGTAGAGGCTCTCTACCTGTACATGTAAACCAACTCTGCGAAATTCCGTCGAGAACATGATCACACTTCACCCCCCGCTACGAGCATACTCTCCGACCAGCCGGTAGGCGTTATGGAGATACTGTGCCATCATCCTCTGAGTATTGAAGAACCCGCCGTTCAATGCAATCGACTGTCGCATGATTTCGAGAAAGCGTTCATGGTTCTTGTAGAAACAGGGCACGACGCTCTGTTCCAACTTGTCATACAGCGCCGCGGCATGGCAGGCATCCATGTCCCCGCTCGGCTCGAGACAGGCGTCGATCCGATCACCGATCGACCAGCCGGTGACGTTTTCCACATGGCCTTCGACCCACCATCCATCAAGCACGCTCAGACTCGGCACGCCATTGACCGCCGCCTTCATCCCGCTGGTTCCTGAGGCCTCCATCGGAGGGAGCGGCGTATTGAGCCACACATCCACCCCCGCACACAGGAGCTTGGCGAGCGTCATGTCGTGATTCGTGAGGTAGGCGACCGCGACCTTGCCCCGCAGGGCGTCACGAAGCTCGTGAATCCGGTGAATCAGGTTCTTCCCATCCTGGTCGCGCGGGTGCGCCTTACCGCCAAAGACGATTTGCAGCGGTCCGACCTGTCGGGCAATCATGGCTAACCGTTCGATGTCATGAAAGATCAAGGTTCCCCGTTTGTACGCAGCGGCTCGTCTGGCGAATCCAATCGTCAGGGCATCCCGATCAAACCCGACATTCGTCTCACGATTCACAGAGTCGACGAGCGCCTGCTTCGCGACCATGTGCGCATCCCAAATCTCCTGCGCCGGAATGCTGATCGCATACCGAAGCGAGAGTTGGTCATGCCGCCAGTCCGGAAGGTGTCGATCGTAGAGCGCTTGAAACGAAGGAGCGGCCCATGTCACCGCATGAACCCCATTGGTGATCGAGTGAATCGGATAACCGGGGAAGAGGCTGTGGGACACCTCACCGTGCTTCATCGCCACACCATTGACGAACCGTGAGCCACGCAACGCGAGCTGTGTCATGTTCAAACTCTGATCATGACCACAAGCTTTGAGCCAGGCACAGCGTCGGTCGCCGAGCACGCGATGTGCGAGGTCCGGAGGAAATTGATCGTGACCGGCCGGCACCGGCGTATGCGTCGTGAACACACACTGTTCCCGTACAGCATCGATGAGATCGGCGGGAACCGTTTCCTCATGAGCACGCGAAGCCAGTTTCTCTTCGAGCAGAGCAAGCACGAGCAGGGCCGCGTGCCCTTCATTCATATGGAACCGTCGAATCTGACCATATCCGAGCGTCCGCAACAAACGGAAGCCTCCGAGACCCAGCACCACTTCCTGGCATAGACGATAATAATCGTCGCCGCCGTAAAGCGTATCCGTCAAAGTCCGGTCCCAGGGCTGGTTCTCAGGGAGATCCGTATCGAGCAGGTAGACCAATACGTCACCACCCGACTCGCCTCTCACGCAACACTGCCAGGCTCCCACATGCACGGTACGCCCTTCGATCTCGACCGTGACCCGCTGACTTACCGGTTTGCAGTAATCATTGATCGGCCAGGCCACCGGTTCTTCACGCTGCCACCCCTGTTCGTCCAGCCTCTGATAGAAATACCCGCGTCGATGCAGGAGCGTGACGGCAACCATGGGAATTTCGAGATCGGCAGCCGACCGAATCGTATCCCCTGCCAGTACGCCTAACCCTCCCGCATAGGTCGGCATGTTGGGGTCCAGCCCGATTTCCATGGAAAAATAAGCGACGAGCGGGTCGTCGGACCGGTCTGTCATGTTGTCTGCACCACCTGTTTGATGAGTCGCAGTTCGTCACGAACCAGCCGCGGCAGGAGAAAATGTTGGCGCACGTGTTCGCGGCCCGCTCGGCCGAACGCTCCCCGTTCGCCCGGTCGCTTCAGCAGATCGAGGACCTGCTCCGCACAGCCTTCCACGCTGTTCACAAGGTTCTTCTGATAGGCCTCCGGAAACTGCATGGGAATCCCGCCGGCCTTTCCGGCCACAACCGCCTTTTCTTTCCAGAAGGCCTCGGACACGACCAACCCAAATCCCTCTCGGAGTGATTTTTGAATCACGACATCGGCTCCGCGTTGGAATACGTTGACCTCCATACTGCCGACACCGGCCAGATTTGTGAAGACAAAGAGATCCGGGTCGTTTGCGGCTTGCTCTTCCACGCGATCCAGAATTTCCCACCCTTCCGGATCATCGCCCGCCATCGCGCCGATCAGCACCAATTGAACCGTCGGGACTTCTTCTTTGATCAGACGGTACGCACGCATCACTCCCAAGGGATCCTTCCATGGATCAAATCGAGACACTTGCACCAGCAACGGCCTCGTCGGATCAACACCGGAATCCGCGATCGCACGACGGCATAAGTCTTCCGGTAATTCCATATTCTTCGTGGCCAGAGGATCGATCGCCGGTGCGATGATGGCCATGTGCTTGGCCGCCAAACCGGGCAAGAGAAAGTCCGCCATCGTAAAGACGACGGCATCGTACTCTTCGAGATACGGTCGCAAGAAGAGGCTGACATCCTTGTCCGGGGTGGAACTGTCGATGTGACAACGCCAGATCCACTTCGCATTACGTGGGCCGGTGAAATGCCGAATGGCCGCCGGCTGTGGGTCATGTACGATATAGACATCATAATCGTTCCCCAGCGCCTTGGCGCTGCGCTGGTTCACACGGAGATAGAGCTCCTGCTCCGGCTTCCGCAGATCGTAGTGCCCACCTTGCAAGGCATTGTGAAACGCCTTGGTGATGGCAAAGAATTCCGGCTCACCGTGAATGAGCCGCCAGTCGGCTTGAACCCCGAGCGCTTGCAACATGGGCACGTACCGGGCTAATAACTCCGCCACCCCACCACCCGCCGCCGTTGAGTTCAGGTGGCAGATCTTAATCCCTGCCAACTCTTTTCCGAGTGCGATGAGTTCTTCATACACCTCATCGCTCATCAGTGCACGGTAACGATTGACGTTGGCTTGGATCGCGCCGCAACGCCGTCCGATTCCTACTTTTGGTAGCATCGACTTTCCTTCTGACATTCGGATCTCCTCCTCACTCCGGTTCATGAAAAAACAGTTCTGTGCCGTCACCAATCCTGCCAACTCAGCAACAAGTCGAACCTGCAAGATTTTGACTCCAACCCAGTCGCGTCTCAAGCAAAAGAACTCGGGGGAGAAGTCTCCAGCAGATCACGCACTCCGCTTCCGCACTCACCGCGGTGGATGGAGTGCAAGGAGAACGCCGGTGGATGAAGAGAGACCCAACGGCTGCCTTCAGGCTGAAAACGCTTACGAGTTAAGATGGTGAGTGCCGCGAACCGATGGCTCCAGGGGTATCCTGCGACAGGAGGCTTTTCGTCTCTGTCGCAGAAGGCAACAACGGCCTCGCGAAAGTAGGACTGGCGTATGATGGCAGGTTCTGAATCGAGGTCCGAATGGAGATGAGATCATCCTCATGGTGGTGAGACCGGTACGGAACAGAATTGATGTGTGTGGACTAGAAGCTTCTGCCTATTGGACACACCGACTTTATCGAAAATATTGGTCAGATGATGCCGGACCGTACTGTCAGTAATACACAACCGATGAGCAATCTCTTTATTCGAGAGCCCCTGGCGGACTAAACTAATCACCTCTCGTTCGCGCTGGGTCACGGCATCAGGCCAAGCAGGCACCGGTGCTTCGTATTCGACCTTCTGCTTGGGCATTGCCCACAGCTCCTCCCCCTTATGCTGTACAGCCTGGCCGCAGTTCTTCACAGAGGCATAGAGCGCCTCAACCATGGCCAGCATGGCTGCAGGAGGTTGAATCTTGAGGATGATCCCGTCGACACCGCATGCAAAGGCTTCGTACAGCCGTTGCCGGTCTTCCATCCCGCTCAACAACACGACCTTACTGTTCGGAGCCAACTCCCGAATTTCTTTGATAGTACCAACGGCGTCGTGTTCGGTCTCAAGATCAAAGATGAACAGATCTGGTCGGTGTGCGGCTTGGAGCAGGTCAGGCGTCATCCGCTGATGCGGCTGCACAACAATCCGGAGCACCTCTTCATGCTCAAACAGTTTCTGCAAGCCCAGACACACGAGAGGCTGACGACTAACAATCGCGATCCTGAGGGG
>JAHBWQ010000249.1 GCA_019636915.1 Nitrospira sp.
CCTCCGGGACGACCGGCCAACCAAAGGGAATCGAGGTCTCTCATCAAGCATTGGTCAATCACAGCACGGCTATGGCGAAGCACTACGGCCTGCGGCCCACCGATCGTGTGCTGCAATTTGCGTCGATCAGTTTTGACGTCGCGGCCGAGGAGTGCTTTCCCACGTGGTCGGTGGGCGCATCGGTGGTGTTGCGGCCGAACGAGCCGGTGCCGGAATTCTCAGACTTTCAGCAGTTCATCAAGGACCAAGGTCTTACCGTGTTGAACTTGCCGACGCCGTACTGGGCCGAATGGATCGAGGCGATGGAGCAGAGTGGAGCGACTCTTCCGTCTTCCCTCCGCTCGGTGATTGTAGGGAGCGAAAAGGCGCTACCGGATAGTCTGGTCCGTTGGCAACGACTTGCCGATGATCGCATCGTCTGGTGCAACTCGTATGGCCCAACTGAAGCCACGATCACGACGAGCTACTTCATACCAAAGCGGCGGGAGGATTGGATCTCAGCATCCACGGTGCCGATCGGACGGCCGATTGCCAATGCCGAATTATATGTTCTTGACTCGGCGTTCCAACCGGCCCCCATCGGGGTGGCAGGTGAGCTCTACATCGGCGGGGCCGGTTTGGCCAGAGGATACCATCGTCAGGCAGCCCGAACAGCGGAGGTGTTCATCCCGCACTGCTTCAGCCGCGAACCTGGTCAACGATTGTATCGAACGGGTGACAGGGCACGGCGGCGCGCTGACGGCAATGTGGAATTTATTGGTCGATATGACGACCAGATGAAGATTCGAGGATTCCGGGTTGAACCAGCCGAGATAGAGTGTTGGATCAAGCAACATCCCAATGTCAAAGATGCGCTCGTCCTGCAGGAAATGAACGAGCCTTCAAGCTTGTCGGGGGGGGGCCGGGGGAAAGAGCCGAGACTGTTCGGATTTGTTGTGCCTCGGGGTGAGACTATTACGACGGTTCAAGACCTGCGAGGGTTTCTCGCCGAACGCCTTCCCGGATATATGATTCCCGCCGAGTGGATCATTCTCGACGCGTTGCCGTTGACATCGCGTGGGAAGGTGGATCGCCAGGCGTTGAGAGTGCTCGCTGGAAGGGCTCCCAAAGCGGAACCGGTTTCGGCACCGCTCCAGACTGACATGGAGCGGGCCATCGCAGAAATTTGGAACAAGGTTCTTGGACGAGAGTCGGTCGGGCGATACGACAATTTCTTCGATTTGGGAGGACACTCCCTTCTTCTCACTAAAGTGCTGACCCAAGTTCGCGCCATCAGCACACGACCATTGGCCATGGTGGATCTGTTCCAATACCCGACGGTGCAGGCACTTGCGGCATATCTCAACGGCGACCACACCTCGCACGGACGGCATGGAGTGTTTCCCGAGGCTGAACAGATGCAGCGGACGATGGAGCGGCGCCTGGCAGGCGTTCGGCGCTTGCAGCGGCAACGAGAACAACGCCAGACGATGACGGAGAGAACCTGAGATGGATCATAACGACGGCGATCAGACCAGCGAGCACGACGGATTGGACATCGCTGTCATCGGGCTGGCTTGTCGATTCCCTGGCAGCCAGGACAGTGCTGCATTCTGGACCAACCTGCGAAACGGAGTGGAATCCATCAGCATGCTGAGCGAGGAGGATCTGAGATCGGCCGGCGTTCAAGAACGTCTGTGTCAGGATCCCGCCTATGTCCGCATGCGAGGCATCATCGAGGGAATCGATCTCTTCGATGCTGATTTTTTCGGAGTAATGCCCAAAGAAGCGGAGATCATGGATCCACAGCATCGGCTGTTTCTCGAATGTGCGTGGGAGACGTTTGAACATGCCGGATATGACCCGGAACGGTTCAAGGGGTCGATCGGCGTCTATGCTGGCTCCAGCACCAGCGGGTACCTCTTCAATCTGTTTCCTGAAGGTGTTCTGTTGCAGTCAGCCTCCGATATGGCCGGTCTTCTCGGCGTTGAGAAAGATTCACTTCCAACCCGCGTATCCTACAAATTGAATTTGGAAGGGCCCAGCATCGCGGTCCAAACCGCCTGTTCCACCTCCCTGGTTGCCGTTCACTTGGCCTGTCAGGGACTGCTGGCAGGCGAATGCGACATGGCGCTGGCCGGAGGAGTCTCTATCAACGTGCCGCAAAAGGTCGGCTATCTCTATCAGAAGAGCGGGATCGCCTCCCCAGACGGCCACTGTCGGGCTTTTGATGCGGACGCGAGGGGAACAGTCGGAGGAAGCGGTGTCGGCATCGTGTTGTTGAAGCGATTCGATGATGCGGAGGCCGACGGCGACCATATCTTGGCGCTCATCAAGGGTACCGCGATCAATAACGACGGAGCGCAGAAGGTCGGATACACAGCGCCGTGTGTGGAAGGACAGGCCCGTGTGATTCGGGCAGCACAAGTGGCTTCTAGAGTTGAGCCGGAGTCCATCCGATATGTCGAAGCTCACGGGACCGGCACTCCAATGGGTGACCCGATAGAAGTCGCGGCCCTCACCCAGGCCTTTCATGCCGGTACCGACAAAACCGGATTTTGCGCCATCGGATCAGTGAAGACCAACATCGGCCATCTCGATGCGGCGGCAGGGATTGCGGGACTGATCAAGACGGTTCTCACACTGTCGCACAAACAGATTCCTCCGAGCCTGCATTTCTCTTCCCCGAATCCGGAAATCGCATTTGCCGAAACACCCTTTTACGTCAATACGAAACTGACTGATTGGAACTCCTCCGGCACGCCGCGCCGCGCCGCCGTCAGCTCGTTCGGTCTCGGTGGCACCAACGCGCATGTGATCATGGAGGAAGCCCCCGTCATTGAACGAGAGCCTGACCGGGTCAATACCCGTCAGCGACTCATCGTGCTATCCGCACGATCTGAAGCGGCATTGACTGAGACGACCACCAGACTGGTCGCCTATCTGCGGCAACACCCGAAGGCTGAACTGCGGGATGTCGCGTATACGCTGCAGACCGGTCGAAGAGCCTTTGCCCACCGACGGTGGGTGGTCGCCGACGACATGGAATCGACCATATGCGCCTTAAGCCGATCCGATTCCGTGAACACCATCACTCACGTTAGTGAACCGAGGCCTGTGGTGTTCTTATTCTCAGGGCAGGGCGCCCAGTATCCCATGATGGGCCGCAGTCTCTATGCCCAGGAACCGGTGTTCCGTGAACAGGTGGACCGATGCGCGGACCTCCTGGCACCTCACATCGGGATAGACATCAAGTCGGTTTTGTTCGATGAGTCCTCCGACGATGCTGAGAGGCTCAACCGCACGGCGCTCACTCAACCGGCTTTGTTTGTGCTGGAGTATGCGCTTGCCAAACTGTGGATGAGTCTCAATGTACATCCGGAGGGCATGATCGGACACAGCGTGGGGGAGTATGTCGCGGCCTGCCTGTCGGGTGTCTTCTCGATCGAGGATGCACTTCGACTGGTCGCGATGCGTGGTCAATTCATGCAGAGCACGCCATCCGGTTCGATGCTGGCCCTGTCGATGTCGGAAGCTGAGGTCACGTCGTTTCTACAAGAAGGCGTGGATCTGGCAGCGGTCAATGCTCCGAATCAGTGTGTCCTGTCCGGGCCTGAGCCTGTGATCTCACGTCTGCAAGACACGTTGGCGACCAGGGGTGTCCAGTGCGTACGACTTCGCACGTCCCATGCATTTCATTCACGCATGATGGACCCCGTTCTGCAGTCCTTCCATGCTCAGGTTTCCGGTGTGGTGCATCGTACGCCGACTATTCCGTGGATTTCCAACGTGACCGGCGATTGGATCACACCGACTCAGGCCATGGCCCCGTCCTACTGGACCGACCATATCCGGCAGACCGTCCGTTTCGCCGATGGCATCGAGACGCTGTGCCGGAAGCCAGAGCGGATTCTGCTCGAAGTAGGACCGGGACAGACCTTGTGTGCGCTGGCTCAGCGACAAATTGATCGACGACCGCTGATGGCGCTGGCCTCTTTGCGCAAACCACGAAGCGGATCCTCACCGGTATCGGAGACGGCGGATTTTCTCGACGCCGTCGGGAATCTTTGGGCGGCAGGCGTACCGATCGAATGGTCCGGCCTCTATTCCGGCGAGCGTCCTCGCCGCGCACCCTTGCCGACCTATCCCTTTGAACGTCGGCGGTTTTGGGTCGAGCCGATGAAGCGGCCGTCGGAGACGGGTCAGGTGGGAGTGTCCGCCAAGAAGGTGGATATCGGAGACTGGTTTTATGAACCGACTTGGAAGCGAGCGCGGGCCGTTCATTCGACCGGGCCGGTTCGAGACGGCTCGTGGTTGGTGTTCGTCGGCGAAGGGGGTGAAGGAAGAGGCATCGTCACCCAACTGGAATTGGACGGGAGGCCGGTCGTCACGGTATCGGCCGGAGAGCAATACGAACGACTCGCCGAGGGACGCTATGCGATACGACCGGGAGTTCGTGAAGATTATCACCGTTTGATTCAGGAGTTGCGCGAGCAAGAGCGGTTGCCGAATCAAGTGGTGCACTGTTGGAACCTTCATCCCGTTCATGATGTGTTTTCCGTCGAAACCTTCCGCCGCGCACAACATCGAGGCTTGTATGGTCTGCTGTTCCTCTCGCAGGTCTTGGGGAGCAGAACATCGACGGAGCCGACAAGCATCTGCATCCTGACGACAGGATTATGCGAAGTCATCGGTGAAGAAACGTTGCGCCCTGAATCAGCCCCGATTCTGGGGGCCTGCCGGGTCATCCCTCAGGAATACGCGAATCTCCGATGCCGTGTGGTCGATCTTCATGCATCGAGGAATGATGAAGACGTGCTGATGAAGCAAGAGATCGACCGAGTTCTTTTCGAAGATCTTGTCGCACAGGATGAACCAGTCGTGGCCTATCGAGGAGAATATCGGTGGGTGCCGGCGTTCGAATCGGTGAAGTTGGATCGTCCGAACGGGCAACCGTTTCTGCTCCGAACACAAGGGGTCTATCTCATCACCGGAGGACTGGGAGGAGTCGGTCTTCAACTTGCCGACTATCTTGTCCGAACGGTCAAGGCACGTCTTGTTTTGATCAGTCGTTCAGGGCCAACAGAAGAGCACAAGCAGCAGCTGAAGACGCTCGAACAATGCGGAGGAGAAATTCTCACCATTCAGGCGCATGTCGCTGATGAGCAACAGATGCGTGCTGCACTGACGCAAACGTTGGAACGCTTCGGGGTTTTGCATGGAGTGATCCATGCGGCGGGGATTGCAGGTGGAGGGCTGATCGACCTCAAAACCACGGAGGCCGTGGAAACAGAGTTTAGTCCAAAAATCAGCGGTGCCATCGTTCTCGATCAAGTGCTCCGTAACCTATCGCTGGACTTTATCTGCTTCTGTTCGTCCTTGAATGCGCTGACCGGAGGTGTAGGGCAAGTCGGTTATTGTGCTGCCAACACCACTCTGGACGTGCTGGCTCACGCGTTCTCCAAACGCGGAATGCGCGTCATGTCCGTCAATTTTGATCGGTGGAATCAGGTGGGGATGGCGGTGCAGGCGGAAGCTCGGATGAAAGCCTTACAGATCGATCCAGCCGAGTTCGACGGCATGGCGGCTTCGGAAGCACAGGATGTGTTCGGCCGGATATTGGACGGATGGACGTCTCCGCAAGTCATCGTCTCGGTTCGTGATTGTACATCCCTCGTGCGACAGAATTCCGGAGCAACATTGTCTCACGTCGCCGGTTTGACAAGAAACGGAAATGATACGAGATCAGTCCACGATCAACCAGAGTTGAGACCCGA
>JAHBWQ010000025.1 GCA_019636915.1 Nitrospira sp.
TGGCGACCGGTTGCCCATTCGCATCCTTCACACACCCCTTCACCACGATGCTGTCGAGCACCAGATCCGCATTCCAATAGCTAACACGGGTCACAGGTCCTTCATAGTATCGATTCGCGCCGGTCCCTTGCAGTGTGGCCGTACCGTCCTCCCGCCAGACCCCGTCGGTGTCATCAAAGAACCACAAGGGCATCGTGGCCGGTGGATTGGCAGATTGGGTCCTGAGTGGAATACGAATGGTCGCCGTGGTGCCAGGCGCCAGCGTGTAGCGAGCGCCGGCGCTGTCGCGAACATCGATCTGCATGGCCCCACCACTTTCCAACGGTTGCACGGAGCCGCCGCCGGCCGCAATGCCATTGAATCCTCCCGGCATCACCCGGGGCTCCTCGGCCGGATTGATCGGCGTCAAGGACACATTCACTGACCCAGCCGGCGCTCCTCCAGCCACCGGCACCAAGCCATTGGCCGGAATCGTCACGCGAGCCGGTGAATTCGGCACGGACACCGTCCCACCTGATGTCACGGAGACCGTCTCGGTGACCCCGATCGGCACCAGCTTGACCCCCAGCGTGGTAGTCTGGCTTGATACGACGCGCGTGACGGGAAAGGCCTCGGCAAATCCGCTGGCTTCCACCCGCACAATAGAACGATCTCCCACCGGAGCCGAGACGGTAAACTTGCCATCCGCCGCCGTCGTCGTGGTCCCCGTCTCCGTCTTGACCGACGCCCCGCTCACCGGCGCATCGTTGGCCAATGAGACGACTTGCCCCGTCACGGTACCCACCGGTTGCACGACCGGTACACTCCCATTTTCAGTGCCGCCACAAGCGGCCAGCTGCAGACAGAGAAGCCCTGCCAGAGCGACGCGTCCCCATCGTGATCGATGCTTCCAAACCCTCTCACTGCACACGTTCATGTCATCCTCCTAGTTAAGACTCACACACCTCGCTTCGACTCACCGTCACCATCCCGCCTCTTCATCCACATCCACACCGGCTCACCCAGACAGGACACGGCTCCACCTACTGGCGGGCTGAGCCGTCCCTGTCTGAGTACCTGGTTAGGATCATGGGGATACAGAGACTCTCGACTGCACATTCGACACGTTGATCGTCGGTTCATGGAAGAACCACCGCAACTCCTTGCGTTCCCCGGCACGAAACACCACGTTCTGCTCGCGGTCCCATTCGCCTTCCGAGGTGGACAGGTGCACCTTCACGCGAACCGTCCCCTGTTGGCCGATATTCGTAATCGTCCCTTTGACCACCACCCCGGCATCGGGCTCGCCGTTCACCACGCCGAAATCGTAGTCGGAGTGGACCTGATCAACGCGCGCGCTCGCGTCGGATTGGTCATGACTTCCCACATACGCCAGCACACCGAACGTCAGAATGATTCCCCAAATAAAGTTCCCCATCACCGCACCTCCGTTTCGATTTCTGATTCAACACGATTGCTTAGGCTCAGATGCCCACAAAATTCATGATTCATGACTCTCTGTCGTGGCATGCCACTCGGAGTTAAGCTCGATCTCGGAAATATTCGTTTGAAGAGCGCAAAGGGCAGGACAGTGCAAGAGAAATGGGAACGTTGATACCCACTTGCGAGGGGAACAGACCAATGAAGGTGCCGCATGCACTATCACTGCGACAGCCAAGACACTGGCAACGATCATCCGCGAACCGTGAAACCCAGCGTGGCGGCGAACCTCCCCCTTTCAAACCGATGGTCGGATTTGGCACAATCGCTGGCTGGCTACGGACGTGGGGTGGACGAGATCAGACATGGGTGAGAACAGAGATGCGTCACAGTAGCGGGGTGTCGAGAATGGTCAGGACAATGGAAAATGTTGTGATCGGCGCGGGAGAGCAGGGATGAAGGGTGTTGGGAGAACAACCAGGCAATTTGTGCGCAACGTGCCCGCAGCCATCATGGCACTCTGTGTCCTCTTGCTTGCAAGCCAAGCCCTGGCCGGCGATTCGCCACTACCATGGTCAGCGAGGCCGCTCATGAATGGTGCCTGGCAAGAGGCCAGCCAGGAGCAGGTCAGGGCATTGGTGCACAAGTTTCGAAACCATGTCTCGGATGATAGACAGCCATTGATTGACAACATTACTCGACTCCGAGCCTTGCCCTTATCGTGCTATCAAGATGTCGTGCTCTTCGAGGGGGAAACACGAGATCAATCGGGACAAGTCGGGGTTATGGCGTTTCTTCTCCACACCAAGGGCATCACCCTGCTGGATGGCAACTCCGAGCACATTCGCAGGTTAAATAGGGTAAATCCAGCCGTGATACAAACTCAAGAACAGGCCAAGACGTACCTCAAATTCTTTACTGGTTCCATCACTGGTGAAAAGGGAAATTTCCGTATTATAGAAACCCCGCAAGAAGTTAGGTGGAACAATCAGAAAGACTCATATCACGAGCTCGTTCCCAAGATCACACCGCTGGACCTCGCGCCAAACGGAGATACATGGAAAGGCACTGGGGTAATGCAGTATGGAAAACAGATATTTATCACCATACTTTCCCTCACAGTGGGTGGACTGGTGACCATGGAAGATAACCAGCCGATCGGGAAAAACCTCCCTATCGCAGCCACTCGGTATTCCGGTTTACTGCGACATGAAGAATTTTGAGTCCAGCAATACTGTGCATGATAAGGGCGAGGCATTCAGCATACGAAGGGCCTCTCCCCAACTGATGAGTGCAACTAAGGCGATGGTTTTGGGCGTCACAATACTGATCCTCGGCATTCTTATGCACGGAACCGGCCCATCGGCTGCCGTGGCAAATGGTCCTGGGTTCTCGACGGAGTTGCTGGATCAGATCCAGCGGATTGAGGCATCCATCACTTATGAAATCCCTCGATTGCCTGAAAGCGTCGGAGATCTTCAACCAGAGGAACAACGCATTGATGCTGCTATTGAGACGGCAGAACACGTTACGCCCCAAGAACTTGAGGCTTTGTTGATTTCAGCAGAACAAATCTTCAAGATTCGGCAACAGTACCAAGGAATATCGTGGTGGGAGACCGTCAATGCACAACAACGTCTCCAGAATCTGCGTCAATGGGCTAGCCTCACCGCCGAAAGTCGGGCCGCATTGGGCCAGGCCTTTTCACTCCGTCGTCAAGCAGGTGAACTTGCCCGCGCCGGCAAGTCACACGAGGCGCGGCCGTTGTTGGATCGAGCCCTGGCGATCACGGGAAAAATCCTGGGGCTCAACCACATCACCACAGCCAATAGCCTGACCTATTCGGCGAAGCTGTACTATGCGCAAGGGCAGTACAGCCAGGCACAGCCGCTATTGGAACGGGTCTTGGCGATCACGGAGAAAACCCAAGGACCAGACCATCCAAACACGGCCGCAAGCCTTAACAACTTGGCGCAACTGTATTATTCCCAAGGGAAGTACGTCCAGGCATTGTCACTCACTCAGCGGGCGCTAGAGATCCGGGAGAGGGTACTGGGGCTCGACCATCCCGACACCGCCACAAGCCTAGGTAACCTGGCAGTACTGTACAAGGCACAGGGGCAGTATGCCCAGGCAGAGCCCCTCTCTCGGCGGGCACTGGCGATCACAGAGAAGGCACTAGGACCCGGCCATCCCATCACCGCTACGAGCCTGAACAACCTGGCATTGCTCTACGAGGCGCTGGAGCAATACGCAGAGGCGCTACCACTCGCTCAGCAGGCATTGACAATCTTGGAAAACACTCTGGGGTATGACCATCCCAGCTTGGCCACAAGCCTCAACAACCTGGCAGCACTGCATGTAGCACAAGGGCAGTACAACCAGGCCTTGCCCCTATATCAACGGGCGCTGAGAACTTTTGAAACAGTATTGGGGCCTGCCCATGGGACTACTGCCATCGGGCTCAAGAATCTGGCAGTGGCGAAACTGGAGTATCAACCTGACGAGGCGACAGGCCTGCTCCTTCTGCGGGCCTGTCAGGTGAAATGGCAGTATTTGACCCGCACGTTTCCCACGCTATCGACCACAGCGCAACAGCGATTCCTGGCCAAAAGCCAACTCGGGACGACGCCGCAGTATTTCTGGCCCCTCTTCACCGCCCTACCAGAGCTGGATCGGGCGATGGGCTTTCAGGCCACCTTGCTAAGCAAACAACTGGTTACCGAAACAACACGACGGGAGACTCATGCCCTGCGGCAGATCCTCACGGATGCCTCTCCGGCTTGGCGCGCCCTATGGCAGCAACGGGAGGACCTCCGGCGACAGTATGCCACCCGTGCCTTACAGGACCTTCAGGACGATCCGGCTCGGCCTCGGCGAGTTGCGCAACAGTCCGCCAAAGCGCCGATCTCGCTTCGCGACCTCTCTGAACAAATCGACCAGCTTGACCAACAGCTCCGGCGGGACCATCCGGCCTATGCGGCGCAAGCCCAGCTGGAGCAGATCTCCGTGGAACAGGTGCGGGCCGCGCTGCGCCCTCAGGATCTGTTACTCGAATATGTCCAATTTCGGTCCTATGATCCTCAAGCCAAGCGCCTCACTGACACTCAACACTACGGCGTCTATGTGGTGCGGGGGGATGGCAGCTCCATCGTGGCCCTTGATCTGGGTGAGGCGGCGCCGATTGATGCCGCCATTCAGCAGTACCATGAGGGGCAGCGGGCGGTGCGTGACCTGGTCAACAGCGGAGAGACCCCGAAGCTCCGGGTGCTCCAACAGTCGGAAGCGACGCTCGCGGGGCTCTCCAGTAAGATTCGCACGGCCATCTGGCAACCGCTTGAATCCCATCTGCACGGGGTGACGCGGGTCTATGTCGCCCCCGACGGCCAATTGAGTCAGCTCCCCTTTGAAGTGCTGGCGCAAAAGGCCAAGAAGGACACGACCAAGAAGAACAAGACCAAGCAGCAGTGGACCTATCTGGTGGAAGAGCAAGAATTGGTCTATCTGAACACGGGACGCGACCTGGCCCGCCTGGCGGCGACGACCGGTGTGCCCACTCTTGCCACGTCGGCCACCAAGCAGGCCGTGTTGATCGGCAATCCCGCCTTCTATGCGCTGCCACCCGACGTGGCGCGCGCCATCGCAGCCTTGCCCGCCTCGCCCCCTCCGGTGGTGGCACAGGGTGACACAAGTGGGAAACCCGCCACGCTGGGGCTGGCTGAGACGAGTCCACGCCTCGAGGTCCCGAGACGGTGGGATGACAGGCCGGAATTGGGCACCCTGCTCCACTCTTCTCAAAAGCAACTAACCGGCCAGGGCTGGACCGTCACGACGCTCGAACGGCAACAGGCGGTGGAAGAAGCCGTCCTGCGGGTGCAGGCCCCGCAGCTCTTGCAACTGGCCACGCATGGCTATCGGCTCGATCCGGCGCCTGACGCGCAGCGGTGGGACAATCCCCTACTGCGCTCGATGCTCCTCTTCAGTGGCGTCAATCAAGCGGATCCTGCACAAACCGTCTTCTATCGCCTGGGCCAAGACCTCGTGTCAGAAGCCGAGGCCCAGCAGCGCGGCGTGAGTGGTGAGGCACTCCAGACCGCTCGCATCGAGATTGGCGATGGCATTCTCACCGCCTATGAAGTGACGGGGATGAATCTGCAGGGCACGGAATTGGTGAATCTCACGGCCTGTGAAACCGGCTTAGGGCAGGTGACCTCCGAGGGGGTGATGGGATTGCGGCAGGCGTTTCTGCTGGCCGGGGCCCGCGCTCTCACGCTGAGTATGTGGGAAGTCCCGGCGGAGGAGACGACCAAGCAGATTGCGGCGTTCTATCAACGCTGGCTGGGGGCAGCGAAGGACTCGAAGAAGAACAGCAATAACAAGAAGAGGACCACGAGCCTGCCCGCTCTGACCCGCTATGGCGCCTTTCGCCAGACCCAACTGGCAGCGCTTGACGCCGCCCGAGCCAGTCGGAAGGGTGTGGGCCATCCCTTCTTCTGGGCCGGCACCATCTATCTCGGTGATCCCGGGGATCTGCCCACCGCCTCCCCTCAACGTTCGTCATCGCCCTAACCCACCCAGCTTCTCGCTCTCTCGGACAGCCAGAGCACGACGTGGAGCTAATTCTGGACGATCGAATGCACCTCCAAGAAGAAGACCCCACCTCTAGACGCGGGGTTCTTCATTTACAGTAGTAGGGTCTGACGATCTGATAAGGATCAGCACAGGGATCATCACCAGCGGAACTTAGAAGAAGCATGATACCAACTAGAGCGCCGCCAAACTCCGCCTGCCGTAACCGTTCGTTCGCTGCTTTCTTGGCAGCCAGGATCTTAGCTTCTATTCCTTCTTGCCGCGCTGAGGCCAGCGCAAGCAGGGTCCTAGCTCTCTCGGCATCATCATGAACGATCTTGATCTGTCGACTATTGTTTGGATAATACGTGCCCCTATAAATTTCCTGTGACGTATATTTATTGAGGAGGTCAACGCCTCTCCGTCCAGTCTTCCATCGAGGCATCTCAGTAAATCGACCTGATATTCTGATCTCAGGGGGGACGGTACCGCATTGCTTCGCAATGACTTCCTTCAGCAGGAGCAGATTCTTTTCAATCGCGTTCGGAGTCGTGATCCATGAGGCATTGTGAGACCCAATATAAAACGAGTAGGTCGGGTCAGTATATTCTTCGGGGATTTGGGTGGAAGTTGGCTTGAAGTTACCCTCGGGCAAGAGCCAATCACCTCTATACCGGTGGATATTGATCGTTGGACGTGCGCTGCACACATTGTCTGAAGTGGTCATAAACGCCGCATTGCCAGTCGCAGTCAGGGCATGCTCCCCCAGTATGACGTTATGCCACAGCTTATTGACGTATGCGCATGTGGAATACGCCGGTGAGTCGCTGCTTGGGAATATCCCATTTAAACTCTGCAAATTACTTCTGGGCTCGCTTTTTATCAAGAATTCATTGGCTCGAAAGGTCCAGCCATTTGCGCCTGGCAACATTTCAGAACACATACCAGTTGATTTACCAGATAAACTCTCAACTCCATCATTTAAGGACCTGATGGACGTGCACGATGCGGACATGCCGATCACCAAGAGACATAACCCTGCTCGTAGGAGATTGCCGTTCAATAGGATACGATGCCGACGAACATGACTTCCTGCCATATCACACACCCCTTTACTAGGACTGGATGAATCAAGGATGGGGAGCATAGGCGTGGCCTATATTCTGTGTCAACGGCATGAAATTCGGTCGTTGGTCCTACAGGCAGACTCATTGATGACGAAGCCCCTCGGAATGCCAACGCGACGGTGCTTGATCCGTCAGAGATTCGAAAGGACCCCATAGAAACCTGAAATTCTTCTTTGAAACTGGCTACTTGCCAAGGACACACATGCCCAGACAAGGTCAGGGCCAATAGACCACTACGCAGTCTCCTATTCTGGGTGAGAAATTAAGCCACTCTCGCCCCGAACGACCTTAACTTCTCCTTCCCTGCAACGACAAAGAGCCATGAGTAATGAATATGGCGAGCTGATGAAGCAGCCTAATCTTGTTGAATTCATGGGACTTCATGGAGGTGAGGCGATGGAACATTTCACGTTAGAGGCAATCACGGCCAAGAGCCTGCGGTGGGGCACCTACACGAACACGGTAGTCCTTGTGCTGTTGTGTCTACTGACACTGACCGCTTGCTCAGACCCGAATGCGGCACGAAAGCAGCAGTTGTTGTCGGAGCTGCATCAAGTCGACAACGACTACACACGACAGAGTCAAGCGGTGTCCAATCGCAAGAATAAGGTCGGCTACCTGGAGCAACAGCTCCTTACACATCGATCGGATCTCTCTGACTACAAGATGCGGGTCGAGGCCTATATGATGAATCATAAAATGGCGATTGCTGCAATCGGCGCAGGAGTAGTTGGTACAGGGGTGGCTCTTGATTCCACCAACGAGTTTTCAGACGACATGAAGGCTGTGGCAGGCATTACGGCACTCTTTGCTGCCGGATGGGCACTGAATAATTCAGACGAAGTTACTGAGGTGGCCGATAGCTTGAATCAGGCCGATAGTCATGTAAAATCGCTCGAACGCCATATCGGGCAGCTCTCATCCCAGCTTGCGTCGGAATCACAATATCTGTCACAAGAAGAACAAGCGCTCCGTACGCTGCAGGTCAACGGAGAGGAGATTCGAGCCAAGCTCCAAGCGCTAGGCTGCGGGAAAGAATGCAGAACGTAACATGCAGATGCATGTGGGACGCTGTAACGGTTTGTCATCATCACGGAGCAAGACCATGTTCGACTCAGACAAGAGAGACACCGCTCACAAGGTGAGCCATGAGGATACGATCACGATACGCATGGATCCACGGGCCGCCCGAGATCTGCGTGATATCTTGACGCACCTGGATGAGCACTATTCCACACTCGACCACACCCTGTTGGGATGCTCACGAAGCGAGCTCGACAGCCTTCTTGACGCATTCCAGGCTGCCAGCACGCGGGATGGGAATCTGGTGCTAAAGATTGCCAAGAAGGATCAATTGACTCTGAAAGCCATCCTTGCTTACACGTGGACTTCACTGATACTCGATGAACAGCAAAAAACACGGCTGGCAGGTTTCGCCACGGTTCTCACACTGGCCATGAAAGACATCGATCTCGATGGACTACGAAAGCTACTACAGCCGTCGGATCAGCAGCCAATTGGTACTGTGGACGGAGGGGGCTCCGGAAATGCGGATACGATCGGACGTGGGAGCCTGGCGTCACCAACACCGCCTGGGGACGGTGACACAAACGAACGAAGCGATACCACGCACGAGACGGAGGAGCCGACCGATCGTCGGAACAATGAGGACACGATGACCCTGACGCTGGGTCCTAAAACATTCCGCGATGTGTTGGAGTCCGCTACGTATTTTGATGAACATTATTTTCATAAAACCGTTGATCGAGTACTCCTTTTGGCCACCCAGAATGAAATACGCGGACTCCTTAAAACATTGAGGTCAGCTGCAGACATAGATGGCAACAAAGTCTTTGCGATTACTGAGAGGGATTATCTGACGATGTATTTTACTTACAGGTATGCAGAGAGAATCTTGAATTGTGATGAACAGCAAGAAGCGCGGTACCAGGCACTGAGGAAGGTCAAGTTCCACGCATCGACACATCAGCATGTTGCTGACGAGGAGCCCCGCGCGGAAGAATGAGCGCAGGGAGCAGGATGTACCAGACACGCGCGTTGTGATGCGCATGGAAGAGCAGAATGTGGCGCGGCCGGGATCGGCGCCGTTGGGATGGTAGCGCTGAGGATGAAGGGAACGCGTAGTCCGATGAACATTGAAAAGGATTCATCTACAACCAGTCCTGGTTCCACCGTCACGCTCAATCACACGTGGGAAAGCCTGTCTGGGTACTTAGGTGGTGATCAGCCTCACACCAGAATTGTGCAGTTACGGGCAACCGGTGCATTACACGCACTGTTGCCCGAAGTGGATGCCTTATTCGGCATTCCCCAAACACCGGAATACCACCCGGAAGTCGACACGGGCATTCATACGATACTGACGTTAAAAAGAGCGGCGGAGTTAACCGAGGATGTAGCCGTTCGGTATGCCGCATTGGTTCATGATGTAGGGAAAGGTCTTACCCATCCAGACCGCTGGCCCGCCCATCATCAGCATGAAGAATTCGGCGTGGCTCCCATATGCGCGATACAACAACGCTTGGGGGTGCCGGACCGTATTTCTGCCCTTGCGGAACATGTCGCCCGGTATCACCTTCATGCCCACCGGTCATTAGAATTAAGACCCGGAACGCTGCTGAAAGTGCTCGAACGTACGAACGCGCTTGAAACGCCCGAAGCGTTTGAACAGTTCATTCTCGCCGCGCAAGCCGATGCACAGGGGCGACAGGGGTTGGAAGATCGTCCCTACCCTCAAGCACGGTTACTGCGCTTGGCCCTTCAGGCCGCACACGCGGTGGCAACACACGCTGCCAATGGGCAAGAATTGACAGCCGCGCTCATCAGACAACGGCGTGTGGAATCCATACAACGTGTACACGATGAGGTTCGGATGTCTGTGGAACGTGACCGAGCTATTCGCTCTTGATGACGCACCCTACCATTGTTTAGAGTCAACCGGTCATGAAGTCGAAAGGAGCAATGACGCATGAGTTATAGAACAGTGAGCACGACGATTATCCTTGGTGTCTTCTCCGCCATGGTAGGTTGGCAGACGGTCTATGCACAGTCTGGTTCAACAGCAGATTGGTTCGGGCGCGACGCGATGCGTAAAGCGGGTAAAGCCGGTAGCGCGCAGGCAAGGGCAGCTCGAGAAGAATGGGAACGGGACCGAGCTCTGCAACTCAAAACATTCGATGAGGCCTATCAGAAGATGTTGAGCCAGCGTGAACGCCTTAGAACTCAACTGACGGAACGCTCTGTTGATCAGCAGGGCAGCACGGGCCTCTCGGCTGAAAAGCAAGCATCTATTCGCGCACGCTTACGCACATTGGGATTGGAATGAGACATCATACGGCTTGCCTGCTGGGCTTGGTCTCGTCGCATGATTCAACCTCCACGGAGAACACGAGAACCGAAGATTAGGCGTTTGCCGATGGCATGACACATGGAAGAATTGAAGGTAGTGGCTGACATCCTGAAGGCCTTGCATTTTTCCGCTACCAAACATCGCGATCAACGCCGCAAAGACGTTGAGGCATCGCCCTACATCAATCATCCCATCGAGGTTGCTGAGTTGCTCGCACGTGTTGGGGATATCCGCGACCTGATAACCCTACAGGGTGCGGTCCTTCATGACACGATGGAAGACACTGAGACCACACCTGAGGAGTTGGAGGCATTGTTCGGGGTGGACGTGCGACGTGTCGTTGAGGAGGTCACTGATGATAAACGACTGCCGAAAGCGGAACGTAAGCGCCTCCAAATCGAGCATGCGCCACATCTGTCAGCGTGCGCCAAGCACATTAAACTCGCAGACAAAGTTTCCAATGTGCGGTCAGTAACACAGACGCCTCCCGCCGACTGGCCTCTCACCCGCCGTTTGGAGTACCTTAACTGGACCGAGCAGGTTGTCGCAGGCTTACAGGGCTGCAGTCCATCTCTCGAACGGCTCTACCACCAACTCTTGAAGGAGGGCAGACAAGCCCTTGACTCGGAACGCGCCTAACAGGTGCTTGCAGACCAACCGTCCTTCAAAGCTGTGGCTGGTGCAGCGTGGCGGCTTGAACGCAAACCGTTGGCACCAGGAACGGTCAGGACTCCATCATGATGTTCTTGTTACTCCGGAACCTTGACCTGTCGCAGATACTCCTTGCTCCGTTCAGCGAATGTCGCTACGGCTTTTCCATCACACTTCTCACGGGTAATCATGGTGCGAGCGTCGGCTGACCCACCTTCCATCATCTCCTGCATCACGGGAACATCCTGGGCGTGGTAGCGTGTTTTCTTGCCGGCTGCAATAGCGCCCTTCAAAACCTCGCCCGCAAAATTTGTGATGTCAATCAAAGTTCGTGGATCTTTGCCTTTGGCATGCCTCTCACGCAACGCCCTATAGTCATCCTGCGTACCCACAAACTGTTTCGGGCACACGGCCAAGATAGTGTCCACCATATGGATAATGTAGGCTGAGTTGATATCGCTGTTATACGACTCCTGAAAGAGTGCTGGACTTAAGTCGTAGACATTTCGAATAAGTCGTGAGTTACGATACCCTGACAGATCAAGCGGTGTGTCGTTCTCACGTTGAGTTGTCGAGGCAGAATCGTATCCATTGTCCTTGGCACTCACAGAAAGCCGATTGGCTCGGTCCACATCCTTTCCCACACCGATCCCTGACGCAAACAGCCGAGCAAGATAGGCCTGTGCCCCACCGTAGCCCGACTCCGCAAGCGGCGTGAGAATTTTCGCGGCGTTAGTAGAAAGCCCACCTAAGAGGAGCGCACGCCCTAACTGAAATTTGAACCGCCGACTCTTAGGATCAGCTTTGACGGCAGCCAGACACGCCTCGATGGCCTTCTCGGGCATGACATCGGCATCCGCCACTCCTGGTAACAATCGTGGCTTTTCGGGATCAGCCGGATCAGCGGCCTGAAGATCACAAGGAGATGCCTTCTTATGGGCAATGGATCTGGCCTCTGCCAGCGAGCTGGCAGGAGGATTCCCGTCAATCCCCCGTAGAACAAAGGAGTGATCCGCTTCGGAAAAGACGTACTGATTGATTGGGCCTGAACGCTCCTTCAGGTAATTGGTCACCGTTATTTTCTTTGCGGATGGACAGTGCTCCCGAACTACCGGGACAACGTGCCCCAACAAGAACCGCTGTGCGGCACCGTCGAGGAAGAATTTTGTATTCTCATCAAACCATCCAGGATCGGCATGAACATGATCGACAAACGCCTCTTGTGTACACCATTGCTTCATGGTCGTCCGTGCCAATGACCAGGAAGGACTTGAAAAGAGTATGCCGTCAGGCAGACGAGTCAGCGCTGCTTTTCGATGCTGCTCAAATGCGGTACGGGCAACGTTTAGTTCGGGGTACTCACGACCTTTGGGAGGATAGACAAACGGGGAGAGGTCGTGGACGAGCGTCCTTTCCCATTGATCGGCCTGTCCCATCGCCTCGGAGGTTGTGGGAATATTTTGCAGTTCACGTATTTTGTGTTCGATCACGGCGGAGAGCACGGTTCGCAACTTTTGGTCCCATCGATTTTGAACAAATTCAGTCAGTTCCTCGCTCCCTTCCCATGAATAATTGCCCTCTATTTCATAGAACTGTGCGATGATTTTTGGAATTAAATCAGTGCTAAGCGCCCTAAGATTACTCACTGAGGGACTCATCGTATTCGCCCGCTGAACCAAACCTAGTACGGAGCTAATGGTTTGATCTCGGGTCGTAATCGGGACAGCCCTGCTTACCTCATGGACTAGCTCCTCATCCGTTTTCCCCCAATAAGGGCTCTTCTTCTCAGGCGCCCCTGGTCCCAACTTCATGAGGCGAGCTTGATAGAGCGTCTCCAGATTGCCCTCAGGGGTTTGAGGGGTAGTACTCATGATGGCCTTGGCAGATCCTGGAAATCGTTCCATCATCGCAAACTCAGCACTGCCATTGCGGTCATCGACGCTCTGCAGCTGCACATTCGCCACGAGAACCTCTTTCGAACCTGCACCGTACTTGATCAGGACCGGTCTCTCCAATTTCGCGTCTCGAATGGCATCCAGGAGCTTTGCCGCAGTTGTCTTGTCGTCGACCCCTACCAGAAAGATATTATCTCCAGTTCGAAGACCAGCCACATAGGCGGCACCGCTTTTCGTCAGCTTCCCAGCTGTCAAATAAGAGAATTGTGTACTCGGGTAGGCTGGATCTCCCCCGTTGGTTTCTTGAAGTTCAATGCCCCAGAGGGCTCGAATACAATCAAGATAAACAGAGGAGGCTGATTGCGCTTCATCTCCTCCCATCAAACTTCCGTCTCCTCGACCCAGGACCACCTCAAATACCCGTTGCTTTCCATCACGAGTAACCACTATCTTGATGCGCTCACCAGGCGAATACTGCGAGAGCACTTCAACCAGATAGTTTTCTCTAAAGATCATCTTCGCCCCTGACTTTTCGTCAGACACCTCCTTGAGAAAATCACCTACTCGTAGTCCTGCCATTTCAGCCGGCCCACCGGGACGAAGCTCAGCAATCTTGGCGTTGTCGGAAGAAAGGGTTTGAGATTTTGGATTCCATACTAACTCCTTCTCTACTCGCACTCCCATTGTTGCGTTGCCCGCATTGGCCTTATTGTTGGCATCCAAACAATTCTTCCTCGTGGTAGCCACATCAGAAAGATTGCCCTGCGCAAAGGCCGTTGAGTCCACCGCCATCCCCATCACTGCGCCAGCAAGCGTTCCCAAGACCATGAGCGTCCCCATGCCAGTCGTCGATTCATAGCACCCAGACCTTCTTTGTCTTGCCATGTCTACACCTTCCGTCGTGATGTCCGAGTGATGGACGGTAATAATGACTATTGAAGAGGCTCCGCTTGGCCCCACATGTCTGCTCGTAAGTTCTCCGCTGCAGCCCTTAGGCCGTCTAGGTCGACTAGGTCGACCGGCTTAGTTATGAGGTTCCACGCCAGTTCTTCAAGGGCCCTTGCAAGTACGTACTGCACAAATTTGTCTTTGAAACCACCCTCCGGCATGTCCAGGATCCGGCACATCATTGACCGGAAGGTCGCGGATGCCGTATCCAGCTCAGGCAGAGTCGCATGCCGATTTTCGACGATGTAGTGATCATTTCTGCGCTGGTTTTCTTCAGTCAGAAACGAAGGGATATAAACCAATGCCCGATCCACATCAGCAATCAGTTTCAGGACAAATTCGGCAATATAATCCTGATCGCCCACGTCGGGAACGGCGAGCAAGGCAAGTTGAAGTAGTTGTTCATTATTATCCATAATTTACCTCGCAGAGTGGCGTCCATATATAGTCCGGCAGCGTGCGACAAATTGATCTTCAGTAATCTCGTCAACCTCAAAACTATGTTCAAGACGGCATAGATATGTCGCATCTTGTATCAAGGCCTTTTCCTCTTTGCTGGGGACCTCGGCCCCCATTTTCAAGCCCGTTTCATGACACGCAACACGCACCGGAATGGTATTTCCTAACAGATAATATCGATAGGTCATTTTTGTCTTTTCAGCTCCCCCATCAACAAGACTGTGGCCAGGAAGAAATTCCAGGGTTGTCAGTCGAGTTTCTTCTTCAAGACCCCGTTTTCCCAGACGCTGTTGAATCTTGAGCCATCAGGTAATGTCGTCTTCCCTTCACCATGTGGTTTGAAGTCTCTTAATGGTCCGTAGAACGATTGCCTATCTGGCCACGTCAATAACCCCCATTGCCCCTTTCCTGGATCATCCGAGGATCCTCGAAACTTTCGACCATCCGGCCATTCCCAGCGCTCAGTCCCTTCTGGTTTGCCATTCTTCCAATGTCCTTCAAATTTTCCACCGTCAGGCAAGGACATTATGCCAACACCATCTCGCTTCCCGGAACGCCACTCACCGTCGTACCGCCTTCCATCAGGCCATCTCATCACACCTTTCCCGTGAGGCGCTCCATCTTGCATCTGTCCCTCATACTGTGCGCCATCACCAAAGGTTTTGATCTGGCTTCTTGATGCACCATCTTGGGTACTTGCGTGGTTGTTCTCAGTGGGAGGGTTGCCACCCTGGTGATGGCTTGGACTCTTCTCTTCAATCCGAGGTTTGACAAGGTCATCGTGAGACGGAGTAGCATCTTTTGAGCGTCCTCTAGGCCATTCCCAGCGCTCAGTCCCAACGAACTTGCCGTTCTTCCAGCGCCCTTCAAGTTGTCGCCCGTCAGGCAAGGTCATGGTACCAGGACCGTCTGGAAGATCATTCACGAGTCGTCCAGTGAATGTTCGGTGATTAGGAAGAGTCCATGTACCCTGTTGGGGTTCATTCTTTTCCCACGATCCGGAGAAGTGGCGTCCATCAGGCCATCTCGCCCTGCCTTGACCCTCTCGGTTTCCCGACTGCCACTCGCCTTCGTACACCCTCCCATCCGGCCACCTCATGACGCCATGTCCGTGAGGCACTCCATCCTTAAGCTGTCCCACATAGTCTGCGCCGTCATCAAATCGCTTGTCGTGGCTTTGTGATGCCTGATCCATGAGAGGAATGACGGGATCATCAAGAGAGGGCGTGAGATCGATCGTATACACGAAATTGGTCCCACCCCATGCCATAAAAGTGTTTTTAACGGACACCAGCCCGGGAGGACAAGGCGGCGACCACGACTGTACGAACTGGCTGTAGGTCTGCCGACGTTTAAAGGTATCATCGGCAAATTTACCGACCTTCACGCACATCCGATCCGACTTCATTTCTTTCAACGAGCTACCCTCCCCTTCAAGGGAGTAGACGACATTGCCCAGCTGTCCCGCCTTGTCGACATGGAAGAAGGCAACCGTCACGTTTTTCATGCCAAGCGGCATCACATCTCTGCATGCTCCAGGGGGAATCGTATACAGGCCCTCAATGCTGGCATGTATGGCAAGCAATTGCACTCGGGTGCCGAGGCTTGCATACAGCAGCTCGATATCCCCATTGTTACAGACATTCACCACTTCTCGCGTCATGGCTGAACTGGCAGGAGCGACCCATAGGCTAAGTAGAAGACAAACCAGACAATAGAATTTCAGAGTGCATCTATACGTACGTTCAGGGATCTCAATTGCCGCCATGCGACTCTCCTCTCCCCATACTCCAGCCATGACACCGAGCGGGATTGCCCAATGACTTACTCTTTCTTCCATCGATGCTTGAAGCTAGTTGAGGCACTGGTTTATCGGTTCGTATAGCCGCCATCGTGGATCATGCTTTCCTTGAGGTTGCGTGTTGCGGACTTCATCAACCCAGGCCTGATAATCGTTCGCATAGCGGAGGCGTTCCTCCTGTGTCATCACCCCTTGATAGACCCGATCGAGGCAGCTGCACCACTTTTTCTTTTCCCCCGCTTCGTAATCAAGACAACCGTCTGCGAATCTGGTGAATCGGCTCGGCTTCGTGACCGCATCACTTTCTTGAGCCGCCTGAGGGATACGAGACCCCGTAGTCTGGAGAGATGGTTGCCCTAAGGCTTGACGAAGCACATTCTCGCTCATTTGCCGCATTGTCGCGCTTTGGCACCCTGCACGCGTCACAAACGCCTGCATGCCCAAGTGTGGCTCAAAGAACTCAGACATGGCCTCGGAGACGAAGCTACCGATCCCGTCCCGTAGGATTTTCTGAATCGTCTCCGCTCGTTTGAGAAAGGTATCCTTCTCAGGATCAGTCTGGTAGCTATGATATGTGTCTGCAAAGCGGGGATCGACGCGAATGGTCCTCACGTCTTCCTTCTGGGCGCCGATAATACTCCGCCTAATCCTGGACGATTCAAACGTGACGGAATCCGGGGGAAGGTACTTCCCGCACACCTCAGAGTAGGTGTTGACGTATGAGACATAGAAGGCATGTAGGATTGCGGGAGGGACCTGCTCACCAGAAAAGAGGGTATTCAGCTCCTCACTGGCTTGAAATTGCGACCAATAAGATGTGTTCTTATAGACCAGTCCAGCTTTGATGGTGCGGTCACGCTTCTGGCGTTCGGCGTCATCCCTCTTAGCCCGTTTTGCTGCCAACTCCTTATAAGATGCGTCAGCCTTTGCTTGTTGGTAGGCCAAGATCTGTTTCCACTGCGCCAGCGTATTACGATTCGCTTGCATTCTGTCGCTGACGACACCAGGGACCCATTGAGCCCCTCCGCCCTGCTTGAAGAGGGATTCTCCCATAGGCTGCTCAACCGGTCCTCCAACCGTAATGTTCGGTAAATGCACGTCCTTTGCGTAGTGGGCAATTTTCACAGTGTTCGCATCAGGCCATTCGTACAAGACATTGGGTAAGATGGCACAGTTGAACTGCTCGAGCATCTTCTGGCTATAGCTCGCATCACTGGGGTTCAGATCCATGATGGGGTCCTGTTCGCCGAGCCCCTCATGAATCGCGACCAGGTTTACCTGCGTCTTGGATAGAACTTTCACCGCATACACTTTCAGATTGGGTCCCTCGTACAGAAGCGCGGACTGTTCATATTTGCGATCCGCGAGCGGGTTGCGTGAAAAGTCTACAGGCCGTCGGTGTGCCGGACAGCGCTTTTGGAACTCATCTTTCTCCTTCCAGAGTGCACGGGCCTCTTCTCGTTCACGTCGATCCCGTTTCGCAGCAACAACAAGTTGTGGCCCGAAGTAGGGTGCCAGCTGGGTCGGTGTCTCGTGCGGATTGGGGAAGGCGGCCCGCACAAACTTGATATAGTTCTGCAGAATCATCCCCTGTAGAATATCCGTGCTGTTCCAACGGCGGTTCTTTTGAATACAGGGGTCGATCAGCTGGGCTCGGATCGTCGCTTTCACTTCTTCAGAATAGTCATCGTAGGGTTTCCCAAAATACTGGACGAATGGGATATCCGTCACACGATGACTCATCGTATTGGGATAGATCATACTCATCTCATTGAGGGCACCGGGCCACTCCATGAGAATCTTACATTGCTGGTCAAAGCTACCCGCTTTCCCAATGGTCCCGTTTTCGATGTCAGCCAGCACAACTTTCCCACTCAGTGTCGCAAGGACATGCGTCGTTTCGATCGAACCGCACCCACCCGCAAGCATGCTCAGAAGGAATACCGCAACACCATAACAACGTGTCAGTTTCATAACGTGTCCACCTTGAACCTCTTGGTCAAAACATGTGCTGCAGCGTGCCACAGCCCTTGCCTTGTGATTGTGAACCTGGGAGCGGTTGATACCCCGACATACGAAACCAGCGAAGCAACATCTGGGAACCGACGGCTTGGGCAAACTCAGAGAAATTCAATGGTTTGCCCCTCCTCGCCTCCTGCTGCGCATAGCGTTCCTCCAGCTGACGAATACATTCCGAGTGGGCCGCATAGACCCGCAGCTGTTGAGGGATGTGACACAGCGTGGCATAGTCCGGGTGTCTGGTATCGCAGCGGTCTAGCCATTGTCCTGTATTGGAGTCAAATTTGATTTTCTGGTCGGCTCGTGATTCGTAGAAGGTGAACCAGCGAATGGCTTTGGCGACATCGGACTGACTGTCCGGCTTGCGAACGTAGGAAGGCACCGGAGGAGCGGCTTTCCCACAAAATCGTGGGTAGTACCGTGAACTCGTGTCACAGACGACACTCACACATCTCATATGGCGATAGGGATGGTTGGGATGACAGACCCCCACCCATTGACCTGCATTGAAGTCGAATTGCGGTCGCCCCAAGACATCCGGCTCGGATGCAGCGAGGTACTGATAGCCTTTGTGGAGATCATCGATCGTTTGAGGATGCGCCATGTACTCGGGGACATTCTGTCCACTCCACGTTTGGGTTGGGGCCTGCTCACTGGTTGTAGATGAGCGGTACGATTCTGGATCGGGGTAGGGTTTCGTATCTTGATCGAGAACAAGTGCAGCGCATCCGACCTGCCAGACTATGAGCGTAGAAAGAACAAGCAGGCTTGTCCACCAACCGTGGTTGCTGAATCGATAATATAGTCCTATATTTCGTTCAGATTCATGGACAAGACTCGCGACATTCATTGTGCAGACTCCTTGCGAACTGTTGATCGACCGGTCAATGCACCTTTGGGCACACACTGCCTCTCACTATCAGATCGCATCATGGACCAGAATCATCCTGTCCCTCTCAAATCGACATCACCAACTTCGACAGAGCGCCTCATGTTCAAGTTGGTTATGATCTCGGCGGGCATCGGATGGCCTCCATCACCTCCGGACACAGCTGTTCCACAGGCAATCCTGGAGCACCGAGCGCCTTCTTCGCTTTCAGCGTTGGCGGCGTGGCAACCCACGTTCCGGTTGGACTACGAGAGAACGCCGCTCTGCCTGCCAGTGGCACGCCGGATACGATTCCACTCAACGCACAGTACCGGAAATTCTGACAGTGAAAGGTGACCGAGAAGGTGCAGTCTCCGTGACGATCACATTCACCCTTCTCAAAATGAGTCAATTGCACTTGGAACGCATCAGCATCGGTCCTCGCGCTGGCAGTACATCCGCTGTAGTTCAGGAGACTGCAAGGCCCGGCAACTCTTGAGTGCATCGCCCTAAAAACCTCACAGACGGCCAGAAACATCTGTCTCCGCATCATCCTCTCTCCCTGCCTCCATTCCACCAAAGCGGTTTTTGTCTCACAGGACGAAGGACACCCGCAACTGTGTGAATCTACTCAGGCATGGTTGACGAACGGGCGACCCCCACTGAACAGATATTCATACCAAGTACAACGATCGCTGGATCCAAGAGTCCGAGGCCCCCTTCCCTCTCACCCCCATCCGCACTCGACAACGGTCTCAATGTTACTGGCGTTGATGGTCGGCTCGGGAAAGTCGAACCGGATGATTCGGGTTTCATTGGCGTTCAACCGAATACTTCGAGTGGGGGTCCAATCCCCCTCTGAGGTTCCCAGCCGAGTGGTCACACGGAGTGGTCCAGTTTGTCCAATGTTCTTCACCGTCACCAGCACCTTCAAGCCCGCATCCGGTTCGCCATTGATCACAAACACGTCCCGCTGAGTCTCCATGGTCCCGAACTCGCACACCGGCATGAACCGAGGATCTGGCTCGCAGCCCATGAGCAACCCGCTGGCGAGCACTCCACACAACATCAACCAACTCTGTGTCTTAGCCATGATCAAACCTCACTGGCTCAGGACCGCGACGGACAGATCGCACCACCACCGTACCGGCGAGCTTGTCGTGCCAACTTTGCTTTTTCCGATCGAACGCCACCCACACAAATCCCAAACAGAGCGGCAGGATGGACAGTAAATACCCAAAGTAGCGCCCCACGAACTGGCTCGGGCTTGGCGGGCAGCCATGAGAAGCATCCACCACTCTGAGTGAGAACGTCATTTTCCCAGGTGTCGCCTGCTTGGTGATCCAGAAGACCATGGTCGCCATCGCCGGGAACACCCAGGAGATCAAGAAGTCTCCAGCCCCTTCGACAAGCTTGAATTCCGAAGACTGAAAGTATTCCCATCCATAGATGGAGACCAACAACGGCACCGTGAGCATCAGCAACAGACCCCAATCGATCAAGGTCGCGCCCGTTCTGACCCAAAACCCGGCGTATTCCACATTCTGATTGTCCGTCCCCATGACCAACTCCCTCCTCACTGTCTTCGACTACGAGTTACTGATTTCTCACAGACATGGCCTGCTCCAAGGCCAGTCTCATTTCCCTAATCACCCACCAGGGTTTGTCTTTGGCGACCACCACAGACCCTCTGTCTGTTTGCACAATGAGTTGTTTTCCCATAGCGATATTGAATGCGCCTGCAGCCATGAGAAAGACCGGAATCAAACAGCGACTCAAGTTGAACTCTTCACGCTCTATGACCGCAAGAAAAGAGACAACTCCCATGACCATCAGGATCGGATACCAAGTCCTGGCTCCCAAAGAAAACCGTTCTTCGATGTGATGGATCGTCTGTGTTGATACCGTGTGCCGTTCCGTCTTTATCGAACGATTCGTAATCGTCATTCCATCTCGATCAAAATAGGTGCGGTCTTCTGCGGACATCTCATCCCCTCCTCATCTGCTCAGATCACGCTCTCTCCACTGTTAACAACTCGCTTCTCCTTCTCTGTCGTGTGAACCAAGCCGGAGTTAAGGTCCGCTCTACAGAAAATTGTCAGCTGACCTGAACCACCCGCAGCGTGGCGGTTTGGTCCAGGACTGCCCGGCCGAGGATCAGTAACCTGCGACAAGGGTCTGCCGTAGGAACGGGGGCGAAGTTTAGGCAGAAAGAGGAACGAGAGGGAAAACTAAGGGGACTGGGAATAGTTGTTACTTCTCGATGGAGCGAACCTGGGTGTGCAGATCCCCCGGATCACCGAGGTAGATGGTGCCGGCCCAGAAGAAGGGATGGCCGACGCCCTTCCGATGGGCTCGGGCGGCGTCAAGCGCCGCCAGTTGGGTCTGGCGAAAGGCTCCATAGCGGGTCAGAGCGGTCGGGCTCTTCATGTGCTTCTTGTTGTTGCTGTTCTTCTTCGAATCCTTCGCTGTCCCCAGCCAGCGTTGATAGAACGCTTCAATCTGTTTCGTCGTTTCCTTCGCTGGGACTTCCCACATACTCAGCGTGAGGGCGCGGGCCCCGGCCAGCAGAAACGCCTGCCGCAATCCCAGGACCCCATCCGACGTGACCTGGCCTAAGCCGGTTTCACAGGCCGTGAGATTCACTAATTCCGTGCCCTGCAGGTTCATGCCCGTCACTTCATAGGCCGTGAGAATGCCATCCCCGATCTCGATACGGGAGGTCTGGCGTGCCTCATCACTCAATCCACGTTTCCGAGCCTCCGTTTCGGACAGGAGGTCCTGGCCCAGGCGATAGAAGATAGACTGCTGCGGATCCGCTTGGTTGACGCCACTGAAGAGGAGCATCGAGCGTAGCAGGGGATTGTCCCAGCGCTGCGCGTCTGGTGCCGGATCAAGCCGATAGCCATGGGTGGCCAGTTGGAGCAGTTGCGGGGCTTGCACCCGTAGGACGGCTTCTTCCACCGCCTGTTGCTGTTCGAGCATCGTGACGGTCCAGCCGTGCCGAGTCAATTGGTTGTTGGAAGCGTGGAGCAAGGTGCCCAATTCCGGCCTGTCAGCCCACCGCCGCGGGACCTCCAGGCGTGGACTCGTCTCGGCCAGCCCCAGCGTCGCCGGTTTCCCGCTCGGATCATGCTGTGCCACCACCGGAGGAGTGGATGCAGGCAAGGCCGCAATGGCGCGCGCCACGTCGGGTGGCAGCGCATAGAAGGCGGGATTGCCGATCAACACGGCCTGCTTGCTGGCCGATGTGGACGGATTAGTCGCACCGGTCGTCGCCGCCAAGCGGGCCAGGTCGCGTCCCGTGTTCAGATAGACCAATTCTTTCTCTTCAACCAGATAGGTCCACTGCTGCTTGGTGTTGTGCTTCTTGGTCTGTTGCGCCAACACTTCAAAGGGGAGCTGACTCAATTGGCCGTCGGGGGCGACATAGACCCGCGTCACCCCGCGCAGATGGGGATCAAGCGGTTGCCAGATGGCCGTGCGAATCCTGCTCGAGAGACCCGCGAGCGTCGCTTCGGACTGTTGGAGCACCCGGAGTTTCGGGGTCTCTCCGCTGTTGACCAGGTCACGCACCTCCCGCTGACCGTCGTGGTACTGCTGAATGGCGGCATCGATCGGGGCGGCGTCGCCGAGATCAAGCGCCACGATGGGGCTGCGATCGCCCCGCACCACATAGACGCCGTAATGCTGAGTATCCGTCAGTTTCTTGGTCTGTGGA
The DNA here is from genome assembly GCA_019636915.1 of Nitrospira sp. Taxonomy (GTDB): domain Bacteria; phylum Nitrospirota; class Nitrospiria; order Nitrospirales; family Nitrospiraceae; genus Nitrospira_D. The sequence continues at coordinate 22,848 of JAHBWQ010000025.1, forward strand.
TCATAGGACCGAAATTGGACGTATTCGAGCAAGAGGTCTTGGGGCCGCAGCGCAGCCCGCACCTGTTCCACGGAGATCTGCTCCAGCTGAGCTGCCGCCGCATAGGCAGGATGGTCCCGCCGGAGCTGCTGCTCGAGCTGATCAATCTGATCAGAGAGTAGGCGAGGAGAGATCGAATCGTTGGCGGATTGTTGTGCCGCTCGCCGAGGCCGAGTCGGATCGTGCTGGAGGTCTTGTAGCGCGCGGGTAGCATACTGTCGTCGGAGGTCTTCGCGCTGTTGCCAGAGGGTCCGCCAGGCTGGAGGCGCATTGGTCAAGACCTGCCGCAGGGCGCTGCTCTCGTGGCGCGACGCTTCGGCCACGAGCTGTTTGCTCAGCAAGGTGGCTTGGAAACCCATCGCCCGATCCAGGGTCGGCAGGGCTGTAAACAGGGGCCAAAACAACTGTGTTGTGATTCGGAGTGCACTCATGGTGAGGAATTGCTGTTGGGCTGGGGTTGATAATGTGGGAAAGGTACGTGTCAGGGATTGCCATTTTGCCTGACTGGCCTGCAGGAACAGCTGGGCAACCTCTTTATCAGCTTGAAGATCCATCTTTGCGATCGCCAGATTCTCAAATTGAATGGCCGTGTCGAGATGGTCAGGCCCCAGCACCTTTTCCATAATCACAAGCGCCCGCTCATACAGCGGCAGGGCCTGAGCGTACTGCCCTTGCCCCTCGTACGTCAGTGCCAGGTTGTTGAGCGTCGTCGCCGTGTCTGGATGGTTGGGGCCCAGGGATTTTTCTTGGATCCTTAGTGCTCGCTGTAATAATGGAAGGGCGGCAGCATAATTTCCCTGCTCGTTGTGGGATAGCGCCAGGTTGTTGAGACTCCTTGCAGTGTCGGAATGCTCGGGACCCAGGACCTTTTCTTTGATGGCCAGCGCCTGCTCATGCAGCGGTTGCGCTTCAGTATAGCGCCCCTGCGCATCATACAGCGAGGCCAGGTCGTTGAAGCTCGTGGCCGTGCTGGGATGGTCGAGCCCCAAGACTTTCTTGCGAATGGCTAGCGCCCGTTCGTAGAGTGGTTGTGCCTGCGTGTATTGCCCTTGTGAATGGTATAGCCCCGCCAATCCGTTGAGGCTCGTCGCTGTGTTTGGATGATCAGGTCCCAGTGCCTGCTCAACAATTCCCAGGGCTCGTAGAGAGAGTGGCTGCGCCTGAGCATAGGCTCCTCGCGTTTCATACAGCGCTGCCAGGTTGGTGAGACTCCCTGCTGTGTCTGGATGGTCGGGTCCCAGCACATTTTCAGCGATCGCCAGGGCTTGCTCATACAGTGACTGTGCCTGGGAGTACTGGCCCTGCGTCTGATACAGCCCTGCCAGGTTGTTCAAGCTCGTGGCCGTATCGGGATGGTTGATCCCGAGGACCTTTTCCCTGATGGCTAGCACTTTTTTATACAGCGGTTGTGCCTGAGCGTACTGCCCTTGAGCCTCATACAGTGAGGCCAAGTTGTTGAAGCTCATCGCCATGTCAGGGTGATCGGGGCCCAGCACCTTTTCCTTGATCGCGAGTACCCGTTGAGACAGAGGAAATGCCAGCGAATACTGCGCCTGCTCCTTGTACAGGCCTGCGAGGTTGTTCAGGCATGTCGCCGTGTCGAGATGATCTGACCCGAGGGCGTGTTCTGTGATCGCGAGGGCTCGCTGGAAAAGCGGCAAGGCCTTAGCATACTGTTCCTGGTCTTGGTACAGCAACGCAAGGTTGTTCAGACTCATCGCGGTGTGGGGATGGTCAGGCCCCAGCACTTTTTCAGTGATCGCCAGCACTCGCTCGCACAATGGTTGCGCCTGGTGGTACTGCCCCTGCGCCTCATATAGCGCTACCAGGTTGTTGAGGCTCGTCGCTGTCTTTGGATGATCAGGTCCCAGTGCCCGCTCAAAAATTCTCAGGGCTCGTACTGAGAACGGTTGTGCCTTGGCGTACTGCCCTTGAGCCCTGTACAGCAATCCCAGGTTGTTGAGGCTCGTTGCCGTGTCGAGATGGTCGGGTCCCAGGACTTTTTCCTGAATGGCTATCGCTCGGGCGTAGAGGGGTTGTGCCTGCCCGTATTGTCCTTGTGTATGGTGCAACGCTGCCAAGTTGTTCAGGCGTGTCGCTGTGTCGAGATGGTCGGGTCCCAGGACTTTTTCTGCGATCGCCAGTGCCCGTTCATACAGCGGCATAGCATGCGCGTACTGCCCTTGCATTTTGTATAACACCGCCAGATTGTTCAGGCTCGTCGCCGTGTCTGGATGCTCAGGTCCGAGGGTCTTCTCTCGGATCGCCAGTACCCGTTCGTACAGCGGTTGTGCTTGGGTATACTGTCCTTGGGATGTGTGCACTCCCGCGAGGCTGCCGAGACTCGTGACCGTGTCCGGATGCTCGGGCCCCAACACTGTCTTTCGAATTGCGAGCGCCCGTTCATACAGCGGCAGGGCCTTCACGTACTGCCCTTGAGCCTCATGCAGTGAGGCCAAGTTGTGGAGGCTCGTCGCGGTGTCCAGATGGTCCGGCCCCAGTACCTTTTCCCAGATCGCCAGCGCCCGCTCATGCAGTGGCTGCGCTTGGGCGTACTGTCCTTGCGTTGTGTAAAACAACGCCAGATTGTTCAGGCTTTTCGCCGTGTCCGGATGGTTGGGCCCACGCACCTTTTCCCGGATTGCCAGCGCCCGTTCATACAGCGGTTGTGCTTCGGCGTAGCGCCTTTGCGCCTCGTGTATCGTAGCCAGGTTGTTCAAGCTCTTTGCTGTGCTCGGATGGTTGGGCCCCAAGATGGTTTTCCTGATGGCCAACGCTCGTTCATACAGCAGCTGTGCCTGCGCATATTGCCCTTGCGAATAGTAGAGCATCCCCAGCTTGTTCAGGCTGTACGCTGTATCGGGATGCTCGGGCCCCAGTAGCTTCTCCAGAATTGCCAGAGCTTGCTGGGCAAGTGGCAGAGCCTCTGCGTCCTTGCCTTTCCGACGCAATTCATCAACCTGTTCGTGCAAGGAAGAGGCCTCACGCCATGCAGCTCGACTCTCGGCGCTCATGGTCAGCCACGTCCGGATGTCTTGAAGGTTGTTTTGGACTGTGATCGTCTCCCACCAAGTCTTTCCCTGATGCTGTGTACGCAACAGGACAGCTCGTTCCGCTGCTTGAATGAGTGATTGCAGGTCCTCTGGTGACCGGTCTTCTCCACGATTGAAGACTGCATCGACCTGGTGTTCGATGCCTTCGACTTCTGTGAGCACTTCAGGCGGGAGGACGGGAATGCGTGGGGCCTCGGTTGAAGAAGATGAGGCAGAAACTTCCGATTGAGGAAACGGATTCGAGTCTGGTTCCTCTGATTGGGCTAGTGACGTTCCAGCAAGGCTCGCAGCCAACACGCACATGACAACAATGGAATAAAGACTGTCGCGGATCATGAGCGTATTTCTCAACGGATACGGCCTGGCTCAAAAAATGTCCGGCGATTGTACCCGACTCAGAACCGACAACACCATTCCCCGTTTGCTCCCGACGCGCCATTTCACAGCCTCTCAAACTTTCGTATCGTGCCACCGCTCGGCGCGCCGAAGCGCACGAACCTGGCGCGCGAGGTGTCGCAGCGCCGCCTCATAGTGGCTCCGCGCAAAGCGAAAGGGCCCGATGCCCGGATGCGGCCAGACCTCTCCACGGCCAGCGTGCAACCCGACTTTGCTGATGAAGGCAGACCATCTGATCACATTTTCCCCGACCGTGACCTGAGTGGCGATCCATGACGAATCGCCGGTCTCTTCAATCGGCTCATGCAGGAGCAGCACCCACCGGTCGGCCTGGCACGCTGCGCATCCAAGCCAATAGTCGGGAACCGGCTGGACGGAACGGATCGGTAAAAACCGATGCCGGTACAGGCTCAGCACTGGCACATCACTCCACTCGTCATCCACGATCTGCGTGAGCGCTCGGCCATTAATCCAAATGCAACAAGCCGCGTGGATACCTGCCACATCACCAATGTCAAAATGGATTCGATCCATCGGCCCGCTGGTTCCTATGGACTCGTGGCCTTGAACCGCTTTGCTTCTTCATAGGCCGCATTCAGCCGCTGGCATCGTTCGACCGCCAGCTGGCGCAGCTCCGTGGCCATCCCTTCGAGGCGATCGGGGTGGTATTGCTGAATCTTTTTGCGATACTCCGACCGAATCTGCTCCCATGAGGCCGAAGGTGCAACACCCAGCACCTGAAACCAGCTCTCTTGCCCTGGCTGGCGGTTGGCCTGCTGCTTCCGCGAATCGTCTTCTTCCTGCCGACTCGACTGGCTCCCCGATTCCTCCTCGGCCTCGTGACGCACAGACTCCTCATGTCGTGCTTGGCGATTGCTCAACCACGAGACCACTCCATAGCCGACCAACGCACAGGTGATAATGACCAACCATTCTACGCCGCTCATGTCCATGACCGCAGGCGCGCACGATAGGCACGCGCTCCTGCCTCCTCTGTTACATCGTGATCCTCATAGCCTGACGCATCCCAGCGAGCCATCGCTCTGGCGACCAGCTCGTTGAAATTACTCCGCGGTTGAAGGTGCCTGGCCAACTCCACACCATCCACCTGAAAACTCGAGCGGATCGAGACCCGCTTGAGCAGACTGGCGGCATAGGGCGGGCAGATCAGGGCTTCGGTCACCAAGCCAAGCACCGTCGCCATGGACAATCGAAGCGGTCCCCGAAGAGACCACTGAGCGAACGCACTGACTCCAACCAATGTGATATGGATCGGAAGGGCAATCAGGATTGCCGTGGTGAGCCCACGTTGGGCCGTGAGTAACGGTCCGACCACAAAGAGTGTGAAAGCCGAGATTGTACTGACCGCTCGAAGCACCGTCGCTTGCCGCCGGAACACGAGCAGGTCCCGGTGAGCCATTCGTAGGGCCCTCCGCTCCGACTGAGGAGCAGCTCCCTCGCCTGTCGCCGGACTGTCCCCCCACGACAGGACAAACGCCCCCCACCAGGGCCGCAGCGGATCGAGCAGGTACAGATCCTTTCCGCCGAGCGCAAAGGGCGTGATGTGAAGTCGAAACTGCCAGGTCCGAGTTCGCTCCTCGCAGAGCAACCGGCTGGGCTCCACTAATTTGACATGATCGAGCAGATAGAGCGCCGCGCACAGCAACCAGATCGTATAGTCAAATGCCACGAGATGATCCCACAGTGCCATGTTAGGCCTTCCTGCTGAACAGTTTTCGAACGAACCCACCCACCACCCCGAGCCCCGCGACAGCCGCGACCCCGAGCACCTTGAACAGCGCCTTGCCTGCTCCGCTCTTGGCCACGGCCGCCGCAGCTCCCCCGGCAATGAGCGCCGCGAGCCCGTATTCCGCCACCTTGTCCCCCTGCCGAAACTCCGTGTACCGTTCGCCCGCGGTGAAGGAAAACCCACGCAGCACCTTCTTGAATTCCGTCGCGTGGCGGTCGAGCGCTGCCGGCTGAGAAACCAGCGTGGCCGCCATGACCCCCCGGCGCCCCAACAGCCGCGTGGTGAAGTTCGCCACCTCCCTCGACGCCCCTTCGGGCTGCAAACGCGTCCCCCACTCCAGATGCTTGGTCTGGACGTCGTACCGTGGTGGAATAAACCAGCCGACCAGGGTCAGCACAGGGAAGCCGCGTTCTTTCCGCTCCTGATTGCCCACCCGGTTGCCTTCTTGCAGTTGTTCGAGCAGCGCATCCGGGTCGAGCGTTTCATCGTCTTTCACATACCCGCTGGCGTTAAATTGAAAGACCGCGAACCAACTGAAGTCCTTCTTCGCCAAGGTCAAGGCACCGGCCTGTGGCAGATTGCCGGTTAATTCGAGGAAGCGTTGCGTCCCCGACGACTCCAAAAACATGTAGTCCTCGCCGAAATTCAGGGTCGCTACCCCCGCCAACTGCCCCTGGTCCGGCCCCATCATCCATGGCAGTGCCTGAGCCTGCTCCATCTCATCACGTCCCTCCTCGGCCTGGGCCAGATCCCACGGCCCCCAGACGATTCCCAATAGGAGGAACAGGGTCATCCATCCCCGCAACACCCAGTCTCGTGCTTGCTCTTGTTGACATCGCAGCGTCATCGTCATGCTCCTTGTTGAATACGGTTCCGATTCGTTGAACCACGGTTCGATACCCATCGACTCACAGCCATCGACCCCGCGCATCCGAGCCGGAGGCCGACGGTGAATCATCCGCTTTGACTCTCTGTCGTGGATCGTGCCTATGAGTTAAGTGGGAGAGGAATAATTTCGTCGAAGAACGTGGCGGAACCGAGTAAGGGCTATCCGGCCGTCAACATTTCCGCCTGATCCCCGCCTGTCTGGCATTGGCTCTATAGCGTGGCCTACTGAGTTGACAAGATTTCTTGCACCTCTGTACAACTCACGCTTGGTCGCAAAGGGGAACACAGGATGGCTTCAGAAGCTGACCGTTCGAATAATCCAACTGTGCTCCGTGACACCTACAGCTGGGTGAACAGGAGTAACAGCCTCGGCGAGTTCACCACCCGAACAGAGAAAGTAGGATTAAACACATCTGATGGCTATTGCTAATTCTTTGACTGACAGAACCGTTGCCTTGGTATCAACATTAAGTGCGGAAGCACAACAATACTGCCTAGAAAAGGCCTTAGAGCGTCTTTCTGGCAAAGCCGCCTACTATGAAACAGTCTTTTATTTGCATGAATTTAATAAGCGTTCAGATTTAGAGGCATACCTAGATACAAAATTATCCAACGCATCCAACTGCGAGAACAGCGGCATTTGTGACAAACTTAAGGGTATTCTTTTAGAAGCCGATGACGAGACACAACAGAGAACTATTTGTTTATCGCTGATCGCAAGCATTAAAGATGAAGAAGGCTGGGATACCATTGCTGAAAGGGTTACTAAACGGCAGGAATGGTAAGCGGGAACTGAAGAAACATCTGACGAACCAACACAATAACCTAGCCTTTTCTGCCTATAGACATCCAAGTCAGTTAGAAAGTTTAGAGTTACAAGTTAGCCCAGAGGCTGCTGATGTCACAAACAACGGGTACCGCACGCGCCGGGATGGGGCGTGAAATCGTTGCTCGTGGTCATTGTTGCCCCACACACATGAACAAGGATCTTACAATGAACCGTTCGTCCTTCTTGATGAAACTATCCTGTACAGGTTTGATCCTGCTTGCTAGCGCCGCCTACTCCAGTGACTCATTAGCTGGCGAATGCCTTTACGGTGACTGCACAAATGGCGCAGGAGTAAAATTGCAGCCTGAACAGTACCCTAATATCTATGTCGGTCAGTTTAAAAATGGCAAGCCAAATGGCCCCGGCATTATATCTTTTGGTGGGCTGGTGATGTCGGCAGGGGTTTGGAAGGACGGGGAATTTGTCAAAGGAGCAATAGTTGATTCCAGCGGAAATGTCGAATATCGAGACCAAGAGAAGGCACAACAGGGGAAATTAGAGAAGGACACAAAGGAACGAGAAAGCCGTGCGGATGAAAGGCGGAAAGAAGAGCTACAAATTCTTCGAGAAAACAGTATCCGTGCATGTAAGACTCAACAGAACGCATGTAAAGCTCAGTGTAATGCATTACGCAGCTGGGATAGTTCGGCACAGGTAAGTCCAAAAGATCAATGCAAATCGGATTGCGAAAAGGGATCTTGCGAATAAACAATGTCTTTTACTAATAAGGGAAGGTCTGATTTATTCCCCTCTCGTGATGTGCTAAGAGACACGCAGCACTGAACCGGAGCCCCTCCCCATGCAGCCGACCTTTGCGGAAGCCACCTTCGAGCAATATCGCAAGCCCACCCGCCGTGAGCGGTTTCTTGACGAGATGAATAGGGTGGTGCCCTGGGCGGAATTGGTGGGTGTGATCGAGCCGGTCTATCCCAAGGCTGACGGGCCAGGCCGCCCACCGGTGGGGATCGAGCGCATGCTGCGGGTGCTGTGTCTGCAACAGTGGTTCAATCTGTCGGATCCCGCCGTCGAAGAAGTGCTATATGACTCCCGCGCCATGCGGCAGTTTGTGGGGATTGATCTGGGCCGCGAACCCGTGCCCGATGAGACGACGATTTGCAAGTTTCGGCATCTCTTGGAAACCCACCAGTTGGGCCAGCAGCTCTTTGCACGGATCGGAGAGTATCTGACGAAGCAGGGGCTGCAGGTGAGCCGAGGCACCATTGTCGATGCGACCATCATCAGGG
>JAHBWQ010000250.1 GCA_019636915.1 Nitrospira sp.
CATCAACACACGAGGCCTACTCGCTTGACTCATGCTTGTGCTCCTCCATTCGATGAAACCTCGCATTGGCTAAGAGGCACCCACGCATGAACCTCCGTCCCGTCACCTGGTTTGGTCTTGAGGCGGAACGTGCCCTGCAGCGCCCCCACTCGTTCTTCCATGCTGATAAGACCGAGCCCTTTTCGTCCATTGGACGTCTGGTGATCCTGGTCAAACCCGCGGCCGTCATCATGGACACAGAGACCGACGCCGCGTGTCGAGCCCAAGAGCCTGATCACGACATAGGTCGCGCTGGCATGCTTGCGCACATTCTGAAGGCTTTCCTGCAGGACCCGATAGAGGCACGTCGCGCGGTCGAGAGAGAAGGCGATCGGCAGGTTGCGCACCTGGACTTTCGTTTTCAGCCCCGTCCTTGCCTCGAACTCCTCCACATACTCTTGGACTGCTGCTTCCAGACCGACATGCTCCAGGAGTGACGGGTGCAGCTGATGGGCCAGTCGTTGGAGGTCCGTAGTGATCTGCTCCGCCATTTTTCCGGCTTGGTGAACATGAGCGAGCAAGGATGCCTCGGACCCAGGCGTCACTGAGCGGATGCCCTGTAGATCAATCGCCACTGTGGCAACCCGTTGCGTGATGTCGTCGTGCAATTCACAGGCGAGTCGCCGCCATTCTGTCTCCTGAGCCATGAGCAGCTTCGCAGTCAGCTCTTCCAACTTCGCCTGAGACCTTTCCAACTCTCGCTGCTTCACGTAAAGAGTTTCCTCCACACGTTTGCGGTCGGAGATATCCAGATGGGAGAGTACGACACCCTGGGATTCCACCAACGGCGACACACGGAGGAGGAACCAGCGCTTTTCATCGGGCGAATGACAGGGATACTCCGCGCTAAACACGTCCTGTCTCCCCGCCAGCACCGCTTCGATACCGGAGAGGATCGGGAGTACCGTGGTATCGCCATCGGCAATGGCCCGGCGGCACACCTCAAGATAGTTGTCCCCCGCCGCCCCGATGGTCCGGAGCATATCGGAATTCACCTGAGCAAACTCCTTCCACGGTTGATTCGTCCGGATGATGACCCCATCCCGATCCAATACACAGACATGGGCCGAGAGCGAGTCCAACACCTCTCGGGTAAAGGCTTCCTTCGACTGGAGCAACCGCTCATCCCGCTTGCGCTGAGTAATGTCCGTCACCAGCGCCACAAAGTACAGAGGCCTGTCCCGGTCGCTGAAGAGGATGGAGACATGCTTCTGGACCCAGACCGGGCTGCCCAGTTTGGTAAGGTACCGATTCTCGATGCGAAACCAGCTTCGTTTCCTTTCCAGTAATTGTTGCACCAACTCCACGTTCTGTGCGCGATCGTCGGGATGGATCAGGGAGGAAAACTGCTGCGTGACCAGTTCTTGGGCGGAGTAGCCGGTAATAGCGCAAAATGCCGCGTTACACTGGAGCAGATTCCCCCTCTCATCGGTGATCACAATGCCTTCCGCCGCGTGCTCGAATAACTTGCGAAAGCGCTCCTCGCTCTCGCGCAAAGCCGTCTGGGTCTGTGCACGTTCGATGAAGTCTCCAACCTGACGAGCAAGCAGGTCCAAACGCGCCAGGGCATGCTCGTCGATCTGGATCGGTGTCTTATAGTGCGTCGAGAACACGCCGATCAGCTTGCCCGACCGATCCACCAACGGCGTAGAGACGACTGAGCACACGCCGACCTGCAGCAGCGTGTCCCTTGCAGCCTCGTCGGTATAGATCAGGCTTTGCTTTACATCGTCGATGATGACGCGCTGTGCACGCTGCAGCGCCGTGCCGCACGCCCCCTGCCCCTTAGGCACCTCATTCCAAAACTTGACCCACCAACCCGGGAATCCCCGCTGCGCAACGATCTTCAAGTGACCGGACTCCGGATCCAACAGCTGGATGTTCCCAAAGTCAGACCTCGCAACGGCGATGGCCGCATCCACGATCTGTTCCAGCACCGGCGGCAGTGTATCCTCGCTCGAGGAAAGCTGGCCCAGCTCATTGAGCACCGTCATGACCTTGAGATCAGCCTTCAACTGTTGTTCGCTGTTGTTCAGCGCCGCCGTACGTTCAGCGACACGCTGCTCGAGCGTTTCATTGAGCTGACGTAGCGTCTCCTCGGCCTGCTTACGCTCGGTGATGTCCTGATTCACCCCGACCATACGAATCACCCGGCCGGCTGCATCTCGCAGCGTCGTCGCCTTTGCATGGATCCAACGAATCGTTCCATCGGGACACACAATGCGGTGGTCAACCGCATAGGAGATGTCGGGATGCTCCAACGAAAGTCGCGCAATTCGTTCGGCCTCCTCCACATCGTCCGGATGCACCAGTCGCCGCCAGTGCTCGTAGGTCCCTTCGAACCCACCGACGCGAAGCCCCCAGATTCGCTCCGTCTCTGCCGACCAGACGACTGTTCCTGCAGAAATATCCCAATCGAACGTCCCGAAATTGTCAGCCGACATCGCCAACCGCAAGCGCTCCTCGCTCGCATCCCTGGCCCGTCGCGCTTCGGTGATCTCCCCTGCCGATTCTTTGTGGACGATCAGGAGCCACGTGATTGCGAAAAGCAGTGCTGTGGCCAAGACTCGATTGACAAGAGCTTCCGACGTCAACTCGCCTGACGAGAGCGGCACTCCCATCCAGGTGAGCAGTACTGCGCCGCCAAACACCAGAACAGTGCTCTGTCGGCCCGGTAACATCCATGTGAGCAGGATCGGCAACACATAGAGCATCGGCACCGCATAGCCAAGCGGCATCAGCATATCGACGGCGAAGGCTGCTGCTGTTGCTGCTGCAATGACCCAGCCGCCTGCCGAAGAGTTCACAGGCTCAGCTCCTCATCGGAAAGATGATCCAGCTCCGAACCACAATGCGCTCTCAGTTGGCTTTGCCATGGTTGTAGAGCCAGTTTCCTCCTGTGGACTTACCCAAAAGCTCCTGAGTGACGGCAGAGGCGTTTGATTCTAGACTTGGACCTGTAGGCCTAGCAAGGCTACGGCTCTCCAATCCTCAAAAAGTGTCAACCCTAGTTCATTCTGTGACCTAACCTAGGCAATTGCCCAGGTTCACCTGTATTCCCTTACCTGTCGTAAGCCACCCTCGCGCTCAAAACCCTGTCGCCTCTTGCGCCAGACTTTGCTGATCTGATGATGACAATCTCCTCACGGTCGTCTTCCCCGCCGCTGCTCGTGCTCTGGATGCAAGACCGATAACCTGCTGTTCTTCCTTCGGTATTCGTCTTTTCCATGGGTGTGTGCCGGACCGGCACAGCCGTTGCTCCTAATGCAGCTCCGAAAGCGCTCAAGGTGGATGATCTAGTGGAGTGTTCCTTCCCGTCAGACTTCAGCAGAGGAGGACAGCGCATGAGGACGCAAAGACACGAATGCCCGCGATGTCATGGCCTCATAGTGGAAGCCTATTCGGATCTGGCGAGTCCGGACAACACGGGTAACGACATGATCGGATGGCGTTGCGTCAATTGTGGGGAGTATGTAGATCGGCTCGTACTTCTCAATCGGTGGGCACAACAGGGCGTTCCTTCCCCACCGCTCCAAGTGATGAGGAGACCAGCGGTACACCATCGATCGAGGTCTGAGACCATCCGTCAACGCCCAGCGGTGGCTTGAAAAGCGTGTGAAAGGTGTAGGCGGTGACTGCGTGCCGCCCCCTACACAATACGATCGAGGGGCAGCTTGCTTGAAGTGCCTCGCGGCCATTCAGCACAGGAGTTGCTGAAGCCTGGACGACCCAATAAAGGTGTGCTTTATGATGAGGAGGGCGTGATGGCTGTCATCTACGACGTAATCGAACATGGCAAGGTGGTCCTTCAACACTGGAGCGGCAAAGTGACTCGTCAGGATATCACTACGCACGAACACCAACATCTCATGGATGCTCGAATCTCACCTGGTGCCTCAGTCCTTGTAGACGCGAGAGAGGCGCACTTTGGAATCACTCAGGAAGAGGTACGAGACATCGTGGACGGTCTCTATGCCAGCTTTCCTCATCCCCTGAGAATCAAGCAATGTGCGATCGTCGTGAGCTCTCAGACTTACCCATTGGCACAAGCCTATGAGAAAAGCGCAAGCACATATGGCATCAGAGGCATCGCCTTCACATTCCTGAGTGAGGCCTGCACGTGGTTGGGACTCGATGCCAAAATGGTCACGTCGCAACTGGAGCGGATCAAAAAAACCGGACCCGCTCTTCCATCAGACACCTAGCCCGCATTAGGTACCCTCAGAGCGCTGTTTCCCCTGACGCAGATGCAAAGAAACTGATTGGCCCCTGTCAGAGGCACCGTGTCGTTACCTAGCCGCTAAGCGGGAAGGTCCGGCTCAGAATCTCGCTTTCCGCATCCAGCCAATCCTGCTCGGCATAGCCTTCACGGCGACCTCGTTCAACGTACAGCTGATAGGCTCTCGCAGTAATTCGTGCATGCACGTCGTCGAACACCGGATCCTTCCTTGGAATGGCCCTCTCTGTCGACGATGGCGCCTGAATTCGACTCACTTGTTGAATAACCGGTTCCTTCTTGGTTCCCTGCTTCGTTGGCTGGGCTTTCATCATCGCTCTCCTTAACTTATGGAGCATTTGCCCTGGCTACGCAGGGCCCCCACGACACTACACGATCTTCGCTGATGGTGGGATCAATGAAATCTGGTCGGCCATGTGAACTGAATAGTGTCCGCCCCTCTTGGGTGTCAGCGTAACAGCTCCCTCTCGGTTCAACCGATCAATGGCCGTAAAGACTTGGTTCCAGGTGAGGTCGGGGCACTGCAACACCACTTCATCGAACGCAGCGCCCGGTGAACGGATGATGATCTCGAGCACAGGATGATCTGCTGTGGAATATGGTGGCATAACTCCTCCTTCCAATGAAAAGCGACACGTGCATGAATCCGAAGTGTGCAGGTTATGTGCCATATCACCATATTGAGAAGTTTCAGTACCATAGACTCATAAATTGGTCGTGCATGCGGTGAGGAGCGTATGGTTTCGCCTCTCTCTATCTGTGTAAATGTTGAAATCAGGATACTACCGATGGCGCATACCGAGACTCCACGATGCTCGGGCGGTGGGAAATCGCTCATGTTTTCTGGAAACAGCCTTTATCCAGCGAGCAGTCTTTGAAGCAATGTGGGTAAGCCAGACCATACTGTGAACGGGCGATACTGCACCAGTGGCACGTGCGAAATCTCGCCTTCTAAGGAGCGCGTCCCGCTGCTTACGAGGATGAAGCCACCACTACGGGCCGTACAAGTTCCGCCATCAACCTGTTGAACTTCTCCTGTTCCTCAGTTGGTGGTTCATGGCCGGATTCTTCGAACCAGATGAGTGTCTTTGACGGGGCCTGCAAGAGGTCGTAATACGCAATGCTGGTTTCCGGTGTGACGACACGATCATGGCGCCCGAGGAAGAAGAAGATCGGCACCTGCAATGCGGGTGCGATCTTGATGAGATTCACCCCTATGAGCTCCTGCCACATGACCTTCGGCGTCACGAGTTGGCTCAGCAGAATGTTGGGTAAGTCGAACATCGACGCTTCCGGCCCGCCGAGCGTGATGCGGGTGAATCTCCACATGGACATGCCGCGTACGATGCCGAAGAAGCGCGTGAGCCATTTGCGTTC
>JAHBWQ010000251.1 GCA_019636915.1 Nitrospira sp.
AGGAAATATTGCTCCAATCGATGGCGTACCCCTGAGGAACCAGCACCTCTTTCGCCACTCGTTCCAAGGCCTCCAAGGCTTGCCCTGAGCTGAACCCCGGCGCGGCCGCGCCCAGGAGCAACGCCGTATTGTACCCGTTGAAGTGATTCACCGGGTCAGGCCCGCTCTGATACTCCCCCGTCACCAGCGTATCGAGTGGAATCATGTTGATCCCTCGCGCGCCCTGGGCTCTCACATAGATGTTCGACAGGTTCTGTGGTGTCGCGCGAAACTCGGCGTCGGCTTCCGTCTGCACATGATAGACACGACCGAACTTGACGAAGTCGTTGATGTAAAAATTGCCGAAATACGCCTGGAGCGTATCAAAAATATCCGAAATCGGCACACCCAACGCCTTCGCACGTTCCCGATTCACATTGGCATAGAGCCTCGGTGAGGAGACGCGGAAATTGGTTCCGACCCGTCCGATCGCCGGCTCTTTCTGTGCACGTTCGACGAATTGCTGCGCTACCATGGCGAATTTTTTGAAGTCGCCGCTGCTCGGATCTTGGATTTGCGCTGAGAAGCCGCCGACAGCACCGACCCCGCGGATAGCCGGTGCATTGAAGGCAAGAAGCAGGGCTTCCGGAATCTTGGCAAACTCTCCGTACGCCGCACCCACCAACGCCTTCGCATGGTACTGAGGCTCCGGCCGTTCATCCCATAGGTGTAACGGGACGAACATCGTCGCCGAATTGGGCCCTCTCGTGCCGAAGACGAAATTCTGCCCGGTCAGCGCATCGGTGGAATGGACCGCCGGAATGGCTTGGAAAAATCGCTCGACCCGTTCGAGCACCGCGACCGTCCGCTGTTTTGACGCTCCATCCGGCAACTGCGCAATCACGATGAAGTACCCTTGATCTTCCTCGGGCAGAAAGCTCTTCGGCAACTTCTCAAACAGTCCGATCGAGGCAATCAGCAACAGGACGAAGACCGCCATGACACGAATCGGCCTGACAAGCAGCGCAGACGTGATACGCGTATAGCCCCGCTGGGTCCGACTGAACTGACGATCGAACCATTCCCAAAACCTACTCCGTCTCCCCTGATGGGATGTCAACACAACTCCACACAGCGCAGGACTGAGAGTCAAGGCGACAAACCCTGACACCGTCACGGAAATCGCAATCGTCGCGGCAAACTGCTTGTAGAGGGCCCCGGTAATCCCACCGATAAATCCGACTGGCGCGAAGACGGACACAAGCACCAAGACAATCGCAATGATCGGCTCAGTCACTTCGTTCATCGCCTCCTTGGCCGCTTCTTTCGCCGTCAACCGACTCTCTCGCATATGCCGTTCGACGTTTTCTACCACGACAATCGCGTCATCCACTACGATCCCGATCGCCAAGACCATTCCGAAGAGAGTGATCGTGTTGATGGAGAAACCCAGGGCATAAAGCCCGACGAACGTTCCGATCAGCGAGACGGGAACGGCAACCGTGGGAATGATGGTAGCGCGCCAGGTCTGAAGAAATAGATAGACGACGAAGACGACCAGCACCATCGCTTCCATCAACGTCTTGACCACTTCTTTGATCGATATCTCAATAAACCGCGTGGTGTCATACGGCGTGTCGTACGACACGCTGGGAGGGAAATTCTTGGCGAGTTCATCCATCTGCGCCCGCGTGCGCCGTACGGTATCCAGCGCATTCGCGCCGGGAGACAACATCGTGAGGATGAACGTCGTCGGTTTGCTGTTCCATCGACCTTCGAGACCATAGGCCTGGGCCCCTAGCTCAATACGGGCAACATCCTTGAGGCGCACCGTCGAACCATCGGGAAGAGCGCGCACAATCAGCTCTTCAAAGTCCTTGACCTCGGTCAAGCGGCCCTTCGTGATGATCGGGATCGTCAGCTCCGTCCCCTTTGGAGCCGGCTCACGCCCGATCGTCCCCGCCGGGTAATCGCGGTTCTGCTCGCGGATAATGGCCGTGATATCACTCGGAGTGAGATCCAGCTTAGCCATCTGAAGCGGGTTAAGGATGATCCGCATGCTGTAATTTTGCTGGCCAAACACCAGCGCATCTCCGACACCCTTGACGCGCTTCAGATCATCGACGATCCGAAGCGTGGCATAGTTGGAGAGAAAGACGGCATCGTGCCGAGGATCAGTCGACTTGAGCGCCACCACCAACACAAGATCAGGGGACATCTTTTTGACCGAGATCCCTTGTCGGACGACCTCAGGAGGCAGCTGCGGTTCGGCGAGTTTTTCCCGATTCTGTGTCTGAACTTGCGCAATGTCTGGATTTGTTCCGATTTCGAACGTCAACTTGATCGTGACATGTCCGTCGTTGCTGCTGGTCGATTCGTAATACAGCAGATTGTCGATACCCGGCAATGTCACCTCGATCGGACGCGCGACGGCTTCCGCCGCGACTTCGGCGCTGGCGCCGGGATAGTCCGCATCGATCTGGACCACCGGCGGAGTGATTTCCGGGAACTGCGCGATCGGCAGGAACTGCATGGCCAGCAGTCCCATCACGACCACAACGATCGACACCACTGAAGCAAAAATCGGCCGGTCAATAAATGTATGTGAAATCACTGTTGATCCTTACTGAGGACGAGCGGGGGTAGACTCCGCATTGGCGGCAATCCAAGGCACCGCATTCACGGGTGCCCCAGGGCCAATCTGCATGATCCCATTGACAACGACCCGATCGCCGACATTCAAGCCGTGATCGATGAGCCACTGATCTCCTTTCCAATCCGCCGCGACGACGTCTCGAATCTCGACCTTTTCCTCACGATTCACCACAAAGACAAACGGACCCTGCGGACCCTGCAAGACCGATCGTTGCGGTATGAGGACCGCGTTTGTTTTCGTATCGCCGGTGAATCGGACTTTCACAAATTGCCCCGGCAGAATGATCCGGTTGGGATTCGGAAACGTGATGCGCGTTTGGCGTGTGCTGGTTTCCGTCCGCAACCCCGGCTCCAAGAGATCGAGGACGCCTTCCTGGGGATAGGCAGTCCCATCCATAAGTGTGAGCCGTCCTCGCAATTGATAGTCGCCCGGATGGGTAATTCGCTTCGCTTCAATGTCCCGTCGACGTTTCAGAATGAACGTCTCCGGCACGTTCACCACCACGTACATGGGATCGACCCGATGGATCGTGGTCAGTAAATCGGTTTGAGCCGAGACCAACCGTCCTTCATAGTACCGGCTGCGTTCAATGATGCCGCTGATCGGAGCCGTAATAAGCGTGTTGTCCAGATCGAACTGAGCCTTGATGAGGTCGGCCTGCGCCCCTTGCAGCGCCGCATTTGCCGACAACTCTTGAGCGATAGCATCATCGACATCTTTTTGACTCACGGCCTGGTCGGCCAGCAACGGCTTCACCCGGGCCAAATCCTGCCTGGCCTGGACGACCCGCGCCTCCGCCTGTGCGATCTTGGCCTTGGCACTGGCAACCGCCGCCTTGAAGGGCACCGGATCGATCTGATACAGCTGCTCGCCCTTTTTCACGTCACGGCCTTCAGGATACAGCACCGCCTTCAAAATTCCCGTGACTTGCGACCGGATCTCAACTGGACGGGAGGCCTCCGCTCGACCGATAAACTCCGGTTCATCAGGAATAATTTGAGTCTGAACCGTGACCACTTCTACCTGAGGCACCGGCTGCGCCGGCATTGACCCGGCTTCCTGTTTACAGCCGATCGACAAGGCTATGACGGCAAACACGAAATAGGAGGAGACTGGTTGCACTGACCAACGCGCTATCCGCATGTTCCCTACCTTAGGCTGCATCGTTCAATAATAGTTCATCAGGAAGACAAAAAGGACATTGTACTCAGAGCACTGCAATGGCGACAAGTCCAAGCCAGGTGAGGCTTCTCGCCGAGAGGCCTCACCACAGCAACAAACCAACTCGGCGAGATCGTGTCGTGTCATCATGAGGTCATCCGGTCGCTATGCCGCTCCGCTGAATCGGCACGACCCACCTTCGTAATGTTCTCGATCAGACACCTGGTTAAACAGCCGGAGGCTCGTAATTCCACTCCTTGCTGCCAGAGCTGAGTCAACAGCAATTTCCCATCCGCATCGATGAAGGTAACTCCGGTTAAATCGATGCATGTGCATGGGTGCTGACTTTCTGATATGCGTCGGCAATAGGTTCTGAGCTCCTCGACCCAGGGACCCGCAAGGCGTCCTTCTATGATAAGCGACATGTCTTGTAGCACTGGATCCTGTCGGTTCGTGATCTTCAGCACCGTCTACAGGCCTCCATCTCACCGAGCAGTCTACCCAACGAAGTTCGCATCTCGGGAATTGTTTCACCTAGATCCGACCTCGCAATTTATGTTCCAGCGACTTGCGCGACACGAGGTCGAGCAAAGTCATTGAATACACTGGGCATCACACTTCGTGAAAAATACACGTACAATTCGTCCTGATGAATGCCGCCGAACTCCCGGCACGGTGCCGACGTATCGGCACCGTGCCGATTGGCACTGAGCAGGCTAAGGTTGAGGTTGGAGCCGAGAGGAAACGCAATTCGCTTAACCTGAACCTCGACCTTGATCTCTATGACGTTGAAAGATATGCGCAACATCGTTCTAATCCAGCGTCTGGCGATAGCGTTTCACCCCAATCATCAAGACAACCGCTGCGAACAACGCAATCTGCCAGAGCTGAAGGACCACTTCCTCCACTCCATTTCCTTTCAGCATGATTCCCCGCACAATGCGCAAAAAGTGCGTGAGCGGCAACACCTCACCGACCGATTGCGCCCATTGCGGCATGCCACGAAACGGGAACATAAACCCAGACAGGAGAATGGACGGCAAAAAGAAAAAGAACGACAGCTGCATGGCTTGCAGTTGGTTCTGCGCCAAGGTGGAAAACGTAATCCCCATCGCCAGGTTGGCCACGATGAACACCAACGCCGACACAAACAGCATGGGAAGATTGCCATACACCGGCACGTTGAACAGAAAATGAGCGGCCAAAAGAATGAGGATGACCTGGATGTACCCGACCAAGATATAGGGCAGCACCTTGCCGATCATGACTTCAAACGGTCTCGTGGGCATCGAGAGAAGATTCTCCATCGTCCCCCGTTCCCGTTCACGGGTAATGGCCAGACCAGTGATCATCACCATCGTCATGGTCAGCACCACGCCCATCAGCCCCGGCACGATGTTGTATTGGGTATTTGCTTCCGGGTTATACCGGGCGTGCAGGCGCAACTCGATCGGATCGTGATTTCCAGCCACATACTCCAATGAACCTCTCAGGTCCTGTTGGAGCGCCGTCGTCATCAACACCCGTAATGAGCCGATCGCATTGCTCGTCGCGGCTGGATCGGTCGCATCGGCTTCAACGAGGATTGCCGGTCGCTCGCCGCGAAGCACGTCCCGCGAGAAATTTGGAGGGATATTGATGACGAACTGAGCCTCCCCTCGTGCCAACACCTCCTCAGCTTCCTGCTCGGTCTTTACCTCCCGGACAACCTCGAAGTAGTTGCTGTTGTGAATGGCTTGTAAGAGAGTTCTCCCCTGGGCACCGTAGTCAGCCAGCAGTACAGCCGTCGGCAGATGTTTCGGATCGGCATTGATCGCGAAGCCGAACAGAA
>JAHBWQ010000252.1 GCA_019636915.1 Nitrospira sp.
ACCATGCAGAACACAACCGGTGTATCGAATATTTCCAGCTTCGTGGCCATGGCAGCTTTAAGTCCGACGGCCAAGACTAAGTCGGGTGGAGAGGCGCGCAACGACCTCACGATGTCCCGCCCTTGTTCCAGTTGGCCATGGAGGTTGTATTCCTTGACAGTTGTGGAGGATGGAAGTCCTGCCTTAAAGCCGACAACGGCTTGTTCATAGTAAGGTAGATCGGCTGATTTGAGGACGGTAATCTCTGCCGCATGAGCGGTGCCCAGGAAGGAAATGAACCAGAATAGTGTAAGGACTGACCTGATAGGCAGTATCATAAAACGAACTAGACTAAGAGAATAATAACTTTATCATAACCTAAGATTCGTTAAGATTTCTAACCATGCCAAGAGAAAGTTTAGAATTCAAGTCGTCCGGTGTCTCATGTCGAGATGGTGACGAGTAACAAAACAAAGCAAATTCCGGGCCACAAGCATTCGCGTAAGACTTGATCAGAGCTTTAGGGGCAACCAGCCGAGGACCCTGGTGCCCAGCAGATCCCCCAAGGCTCCAAAGGGGACAAGCGTGGAGAAGACAGAGGCAATGGGGGAAGTGGTTACGCCCATGTGATGAAATGATCGGTAATCTCACCACTCAGCCCATTTTCCCACTGACCACGTAAGCCAGCATTGTGCTTGAATCGTGGCCTGCCCCTCCGAGAGGTGCCTACGAGGGGCTGGCCAATCTCTTGGTAGGAGACGTTTCTGAATCCACTCAGCTATCTGGTCGCAAGGAACTCCCCCAAACTCTCCTCCATTGATGTCGGCCGCTTCATCTATTCCAGCTCATGGGCGATGATCTGCTCAGGTTTGAGGGCACCGGTCCCATTTACCGTGATCGGTGGCGTTGAGGGAATAGGGGGAGGAAGGGCAATGATGGCGAGATTGTCTCCGTACGTTTCAAAAAATGCCGGCGGGCGGTGCCCCACTGCCACGGTCCCTTGGAAGGTGTGGTTAGGGACCGGTGTAAAGACGAGTGAGCCGCGCGGGCTAATTATTGAATTGATAAATGTGTTCAGCTCATAACGGGCGCCGCCAACTACCTGAATCGATGCAGTCGGCTTCCATTCCCTTGGACGTACGGCCCTAGTTGATCTATCGGTGTGATAGCGGTCCTGGAAGTTATGTGATGCAGTGTTATGCCGGTAGTTAATTCCAACAGCGAAGCGCGTTGTGGTTCCAAGCTCCTTCGTTCGTTGCGTCTCGATATTGTACGTATGGGTTCGCAGTCGTACATCGGAAATGCCATTCCGATTAGTTATGTGAAGGAATGGGGACAGCGGAGCATTGGCAGTCACAGGCCCGCTGATATCGAGGCCATTCCAAAACGCTCGAAGAAGAAAATTCGGTCGCTCATAGACTACATGGGCATAGTCAAGAGCCGGTATGCCAGTGTTCCACAACGGCATCAGTCACAATACCATCAAAATCCCCTATCTTAACCAGGGGGCTCAGCGTGGATTGTATGACGAGCTAGTACGCGAAGCCTCTCGCCTTAAGTGATGGCGAAAATGGTCTGGGTGCGCGGTAGACGAACGTACGCCACAACTGAGTGCGCATCAGTACTTCTAAACAGGTAGTATTTTTTATCCTAATATGAGGTCAAGAGAGACAAGCTTGTCTGGCAGCGCATTGAACAATATCGGAGAAGCGCTCGTGAATAATGCACGCGAGGAAGATTTGGGGGCGGTGTTTTGAGGTGATCGACATTCAGATGGCGGTGAGGAAGTCTTCGTTTATCGTCGGCAAGGTTTTGCGCAGTGCATTGACCAGTAGGCGATAGCGCGCTTCTGCCCAGGTGTTGAAGGAATCCGCATCTGCGAACACAAGATCCCAGGCCTTGGCTGCGTCAAACATGACAAGCTGTTGAGGCTTGTCGTGTCCTGGGAACAGGACGATAAGGACGGCGGAGTTTCCGGTTAAACTGATATCGGTGAAGAAGTGTACTGTCGATGCAGGAGAAAGTGTGACGTCCCGCGTGGCCGCTTCAACGATTGGTTGGTAGAGGCGTTGCAGAAACTGTCTTGTGAGTTCGTGAGGAGTCGTCGGTGTCAAGAGATGGGGGTTGGGTTTTTCTCCAAAGAGGTTCTCCGTGAGATAGGTGGCCGCTTCCCAGGTCGGCATGGCGCCTGAGGTGACCAACGCTTCGCAGAGGTAGGCGAGCCAGTTTCGACTACGAGGACGTTTACGAACGGCTGTCAACTTCTTTGCCATTACCGGCCATCCTTCGACATATGGAGACAGAACATCCGCACTGGCGCCAGGGACCTGATCGGTAAAAAGTATATCGGCAGGGCGAGGGGCGGTCAACGAATTGTGGCGAATCATACAGCGGTGCTGTTTTTGGGAAATGCCTAGCCGGCATGACTCATGAGCGTTTCTCTTTCAACCACTGATACGCGCTGGAATAATATTCGGCGCTCGTTTCTTTGATCCTGAGTTCCAGGTTTCACGGGCGAGTTTCACGCTTCAATGTTCATGTTGTTTGAACGTTTGGAATATGAAATGTCAACCGTGATCTCGTTGATCTCAACGCATTACCGTTCGACATACTCACGACCCTGAGTTCAGTCGAAGGGGAGACACAGTTCACGCGTTTGAAAGGGAGGTTGGCGGATTGTTCCGCGTGCTGTTAGGTGTCGGAGCGAGGCGTAGGGTTCACACGGTCGGCATACTGATCATGGATGCGTGTGAGTTCGTCTGTGGACGCGATAAAGGTGTCGAGGAGGTCCGGGTCGAAGTGTGCACTCCGGTGTTTTCGCATCAGATCGATCGCATGACTGAGCTCAAATGCCGGTTTGTAGACGCGCTGGGTTGTGAGGGCGTCAAAGGCGTCGGCAATGGCAGCAATACGACCTTCGATAGGAATCGTCTCGCCCTTCAAACCACGAGGATACCCGGTTCCGTCGAAACGCTCATGGTGGGTGTAGGCAATGACGGCCGCGACTTTGAGCAGTTCCGCATCCGACCCGCTCAGAATTCGATACCCGATCTCTGCATGTTGTGCGATGACCCCGAATTCTTCCTCGGTGAACTTGCCGGGTTTTAACAGTACATGATCCGGCGTGCCGATTTTGCCGATGTCATGCATTGGGCTGGCTGTCCGGATCAAATCACAACGTTCAGGCGATAACCCGGCTTTGCGGGCGAGCAGTTCACAGTAGTGGCTCATGCGTTGCACATGTTGGGCCGTTGCGTTGTCACGGAACTCGGCGGCAATGGCCAGCCGCTGGATCGTTTCCTCTCGTGACAAGCGCAGCTCTTTTTCCGTTCGCTCGAGCCACTCCAAGGCCTGCTGGAGTGCGAGTGTTCTGGTCCTGACGATGTCTTCGAGGTTTTCCCGATGATGGTGGTTTTCCAACTCAAGCCGCCGTCGCCGCAGCGCGTTGGCCACGTCGATCAAGACTTCATTGGACTCAAACGGCTTGATGATATAACCAAAGGCGCCCACGTCGAGGGCCGCGTTGGCCAGAACAGAGCTATCGAGACCTGTCACCATGATGGCTGCGGTATGTGGATGTGCCGTGAGCGTATGTCGCACGAGGTCCATGCCGGATTCGCCAGGCATGTTGACATCGCACAACATCAAGGCATAGGGCTGGGCGGCAAGCTTCTGTCGAGCTTCTCGCGCATCAGCCGCACCTTCGACTGTATAGCCATGGGATTGCAGCAGATACGCCAAGAGGCGACGGATCGGTTCCTCGTCGTCGACCACGAGAATGAGACGATTGTCGAGGAGGGCGTGGTGTGCTGTCTGGTCCAGGAGGACAGTCATGGATCGAGTCTTATCTGGTTCATGTGGGTTGAGCAGCGCTGTGTTAATTCCCTATCGGTGTATTTGCTGCCAACTTAAATCATTGGCGAGGGGTCAGTTAAGGTTGTGCACGTTTTATGCCGCAAGGGTGAGACTTCTTGCGAGGCACATTATTCCATTTGATTCTGTTTTCTGATGATCGTGTAATAGAAGAACCCAGGCATCCGGATTGAAGTTTGGATCGACATGTGCTCCAGCATCGTCTCAGTCTCTAAAGTGCTTCTGCTTCTACGTCAAGAGATTGTACAGAATTCGCCAATTTATCGGGTAGTTTTGTACACAGAAATGGAATGTGACAGTCGGATAACCGTCGATGCGCCGATAGGCGCCTCAAGATGGTTTGCGCTTTCGCAGGGGCTTCACTATAATCCGGTCCCTACTTCTTGAAGAAGGGACAGGGCATGAGTGGAATTTCAGGGGTGGTGCGTTTTGATGGGCGTCGGCGAGACCAGATCCGACCCGTCAAAGTGACGCGGAACTTTACGAAGCATGCAGAAGGATCGGTTTTGATCGAAATGGGGGACACGAAGGTCATCTGTACTGCCTCAGTGGAAGAAAAGGTTCCACCGTTTCTCAAAGGAAAAGGCACTGGGTGGGTGACTGCAGAATATGCGATGCTGCCGCGAGCGACACATGAGCGCTCTCCTCGAGAAGCGGTGAAGGGGAAGCAAGGCGGCAGAACGCTTGAAATTCAGCGTTTAGTTGGACGCGCCCTGCGGTCCGTTACCGATATGCCACAACTGGGTGAACGGTCCATCTGGATTGATTGTGATGTGATTCAAGCCGACGGGGGTACGAGGACCGCATCGATTACCGGAGCGTTTCTTGCGCTGGCCGACGCCTGCACGGTATTGAAGAAGAAAGAACTCATCAAGAAGTTGCCGTTGACGGATTACTTGGCCGCCATCAGTGTTGGGAAAGTCGGTGGAGAAGTGATGGTGGATCTTGCCTACACCGAGGATTCCATGGCGGAAGTGGACATGAACGTGGTCATGACGGGCCGTGGGCGGTATGTCGAAGTGCAGGGCACGGCAGAGCGGACACCGTTTGCGAAACAGGATATGGATGAATTCTTGACGCTGAGCTGGCAAGCCATTCAGCGGCTCACGACCATTCAGCAAGAGTTGATTGGTGCCCTTGACTAAGGAATCGATCAAAGAGCTTGTTCTTGCAACCAGGAACCCTGACAAAGGACGAGAGCTTGGGGCGTTGCTTGGCGGACTGGGGATCCACATCCGTACGCTGGCGGAGTTTCCTACTGTACCGGAAGTGGAGGAAGATGGTGCGACCTGCGAAGCCAACGCCATCAAGAAAGCCAGGGAGGTGGCCAAGTCAACCGGTCTTCCATCCGTGGCCGATGACACAGGGCTAGAGGTCGATGCACTCGGAGGTCGCCCCGGAGTGTTTGCCGCTCGATATGCGGGAGAACATGCTACATACGAGGACAACTGTCGTAAACTGTTGTACGAGCTTGAGGGGGTGCCGAAGGGGGCACGGCATGCACGATTTCTGACGGTTGCCGTGATTGCCTTTCCGAGCGGCGATATCCATGTCACTCAGGGGAATCTGGAAGGTGCCATCACAGATCACCCCATGGGAGATCGAGGGTTTGGATATGATCCAGTGTTTCTGGTCCCGGAATTTGGGAAAACGCTTGCCCAGTTGACGATTGAGGAGAAGAATTGTATTAGTCATCGAGCGAAAGCATTTGCCCGGGTACGGGCCTGGTTGGAGCAGCAGCCATGAAGCGCCGATTGCACCGATGAAGGGTGA
>JAHBWQ010000253.1 GCA_019636915.1 Nitrospira sp.
TCCTTCTGTGCGCCACCGCTCGGTGGCTTCGGTGAAGCCAGGCTCCCACTTATCATACTGTCCGAATTGCCGAAGCCCCCTCTCTTCGCCAGTTGAGTGAGAGTCCAAGACAAAACGTCAGAACCTTCATCCTTCTCCTGCCCATTCGACTTCGCACACAGTTGTTGCTACCACGCTGCTACCAATACCAGGCAAACCGGCCCTATCTTGCTCCATGTAGAGAGAGTCTTGATTTGTGGTTTCTCGTGGGGTTAGGTTATCTGAAGTGGTGCTAGGGGTAATTCCTAAACCGCGGATCGTACGTTCAATTCGTATCGGGGACCCCAAACCAAGCTTCGGTTGACCCGCGCGCTATTCATCGTCTTAACGTGATTACGCGCGCGGATAAAACCCACCAGTGATCAGATCCTTATTTTGCTCGCCTTTCCGGCTCTTTTGAGTTTTTAGGTAATTGATGCCGGCGGATTAACCCCTTCGACGTTTCTTCACTCCAAATAGTACTTCCTGTATACCGGCAGCTCATCAGGCGAAGCCTCCTGCCTTGCAAAACCGGCTCGACTCTCGACATAGTCAAATAGAACGTACTCGTCGCCCGGGCAAGCTGATAGTTCCGTGGAAACCCAGGCTTGAGCCTAATCCATGTATTGTGTATTCTTTTTGGGCAACAATTGACTTTCACCGCATGGGGAATGCAGAAGACAGCGAGGATTGTTGTTGGACTATGAGAATGCCATGCGAGGAACCTTCTAGCCGTGAAGCATATCTACCGCATTGATCACAACCAATCACACACCCATTCTTGGCTGGTAACCGTTCAACGGCGCGGCCAGATCTACCATCGCCATTTTACAGACTCGCTGTACGGCGGGAAGCGCAAGGCCCTCCAGACGGCGAAGGTGTACCGAGACACCCTCATCGCCACTCTCAAACCATTGACGCGGCTTGAACGCTGCCAGATCAAGAAGAAGAACAACCGGTCCGGCGTTTCCGGTGTCACGCGGATTGATACCTGGGGAAATACCAGGAATCGTCGTTATCCCCGTCGATACTGGCTCGCGCAATGGCCGATCGGAAACGGCCACGCGAAGATGAAAAAGTTTTCCATCAAGCTGTACGGCGAGCGCGGAGCATTTCGTCGAGCACTCCGAGCCAGGCAAGAGGCGTTGAAGCACCTTGCCAAGACCTAGCCTCGCCACCCCCTCGGCAGATCCGTAATCCTCTTGGGAAAACCGAGGCTTACCGCATGATACACTTACAGTATGCCCTGGAAGAAACAAACCAAGCCCCGACCCGTCAGACGCAAAGGAGCCTCTCGGCCTTTAGGCCAAACCAAGGGTTCTAGGAGACCTGGGAAAACGCCTGCCCAACACCTTCCCGATACCAGCCGGATCCCATGGTTTCCGGCCCTTCCCCAGACCGGAACAGACACATAGCCACGCGTACCAGTTAGACGTCTTCAAACAACCACATCGGTCTCGGATGTCCCTTCGTTTCCCTTGAAGCTACACACCGTGGGTTGTTTGTTGACTCACCAGAAGTCAGGAGGTTCTTGGACCTTCTGTCAGGCCGTGGGTTCCAAAAAGTGTGAAGCGAACGAAGTCCTGCTCTCGCAGATTGTCCCGACGAAGTGGGGGTGGACCCTGAACTGTGCATCATCCTGGTTCGGAGGCTTTACGATACCGCTCATGTCACATCTCGCCCCCAATTCATCACGCCGACTCCTCACCCCTCATCGTCAATGATCGCACTTCGCGCATCCTCCACCTGATCTACCCTCAGTCTGCCTCGAGAGGAGCCCCCTGTAAGGTTTTGTCACTGGCCCCGACTACCGCCATGGCATCAGATGAACAAGGCCCACTTGTAGACGGGCAAGATTGATGGGCTCTACAGCATTCGGTTGTCGAGGGAGGAGAAACGCCTCCTTAACTAATGTGCCATTCATCCAAGGAAATCGATCATGATGCACACAGCAATCAGCCAATCATCGCGGAAAACCCATGCAGCGTTGAAAGTTTCATTCACTCTCTCAATGGTACTGGCCGCCACTGGATCGGCCATCTCCGCCGAGTTGCCGTCCCCCATCTCAGGAAGCGTCTCGGACGCCTTGTGACGCTCGCCACGACGGGAAATCCTGCTCTGCCTCATGGCTTACCTGCTCCTGCTTAGTGGCTCTGCATCGGGATCCGCGCCCCTTTCTCCACCGACCCCGTTTACCCCGGTGCCGGGGGCACTTTCTATCCCACACCTAACAACTGCAACTCACTTCGCCCAAGGTACCCCAGAGACCTCCAGTTGATGCCGCCATATACACCACCAGCTCGCTCCGTCTGTTAAAAACCTACCTCAACTGTCCAAATCTTGATCCGATCATCACAAAGAGGATCACCCTCCCAACAGCCCTTATCCCTCCTTCATCCCTACCGCACAGGCAACAGAATCCGGCGCCATCGATTTGATTTCGAGATGGGCCCTAGAAAAGCCAGCAGCCTTAATCCTCTCCACTATGGTATGACCGGCTTTCAATGTGTCCTCGCCTGTGGGACCCTGAATACAGGGCTGAAACGCGATCACGATCTTTCCTCCAGGATTCATCTGCCGCTGCACTCTGCTCAACACGTCGTTAGGATTATCCCAACAGTGGAAGGTGTTGACGATGAGGCACTTGTCATATCGACCGTGACCGGCAGGGAGGTCGGACACTGAGGCCAGGAGTAACTGGACTCGGCCCTGCTCGATCGCAGAGGCATTGCGTTTCGTCGCCTGTTGGAGCATGACCTCCGAGTGATCAATGCCCACAACGTGGCCGTCGGTCAACACCGTACTCATAAGTGCGATGGCGACGCCTGGTCCAAAACCGATTTCCAGCACACGATCCGTGGGCTGAAGCTCCAAGAACGACACAGCCCAGGCATTTCGTGCTCGGTTGGACGGTCGATGCGCCATGACCCATCCGGCCACTCGCCCTCCCAAGCCCGCCGGCTTCTCAACCTGCGAATAGACCCGTGGGGTGGCGTGCGTCCGGCTTCTTGACTCGATCTCCTCACCAACATGGCTGACTGGAACATGCTGCACGTCCGTTTGCATGATGACCTCGGTAGTTCACTCCCTACTCATTCCGGCCACGCTGGTGCGTCTTCACGTGGCTCTCAATCCATCCGTCCTACTGTGGCCCAAAAACCCGACCGACTCACGCTACACCAGGGGACTTCACACATTCAAACCGCAAATTGACGCTCCGTTACGGACGGGCCGCTTCCACAAACGTTGCGGCCTCATCCTGTTCAGGGCGGTGCTCTGTTCTATTGGCGAGATGACATGCGGTCGCTTGGGGACTGCCTCTTGCCACAGTGGGAATCACGAACAAATTCAAGTAAGATGCTCAATCATCAGCTAACTGGAGGATCTATGCGGTATGTGCTGCAATTGTTGGTCGTAATCCTGGTATGGGGAAACATTGGGGCTGTGAATGCGCTCGATTCTGGGAGCCGGGAATCCCTACGCGGGATGTTGGGACTAGGAGTCGTCATTGAGGAGGTGGGTCCTGATGCCTCGACCGACGGTCTCTCGCAAGAGACGATCCGTTCAACGGTCGAGCAAACTCTTCGCTCAAAGGGTATCCGCCTCCTCACTGAACGAACGCGTTCCGTCTCATCACCCTACCTCTACGTCAACGTCAATACCCTCAAAGAAGAGCTCGGGCTATACGCCTATACGGTCACGGTGGACCTCAAGCAACTCGTCGGCTTGCCGTCGATGAAGAACAAAAGAACCTGGGGCACCACGTGGTCGGCCAGTGTGATTGGAATGGTACGGCAGGAGAACCTGAATCAAATCATCGCGGACGCGGTCGAACCGCTGATCAAAGACTTTACCGAGGACTTTCTCGCGGTGAATCCACGGTAAGCGATCGCCGTTCCCCGATACCCGAACCCAGATCGTGCACGAACGCTTCTCCTGCAACCACTACGACACCGCTGCAATAATATCCGTCGTTCGTGAAGCGTCTTAATCCGGAACGAGATACGCTTCACGAACGACGTTTCACGGAATTCGCAATCCACTTGGTTTCGTGACACACCATCATGAATGTGGAATGCGGGATAATCTCATCCCATCTCGGGCCCTCAAGCGCAAACCCGTTGTTTCCTTGCTCGGTTCGGAACCCTCAGTTAGAATTTTTGCACGACCATGGCACGCGCACGCGCAGGGGAACAACAACGCCCACGAGCTAAAGCCGACCTACTCGAAGAGCTTACGCTCGGCATCAACAAATTTCAGGAACTGCTGACGGCCATCCATGATTTCAGCCAGGACGGTTTCCCCTACCGCGATGCCGCCCGAAGCAAAGCCGAGCTGAAGTTTCGGGAGTGTTTACGACAGACGTTCGGGGAACGATCACAGGAATTCCAAACATATCGGAATTTTAAGATTCGTACGGGAGACAAGGGGGAGACCGCCCAGAGCCTCGTTGTTATTACGGGGTTGATTCAGACCCTCGTGGACCGAAAGCTTGAACTACAGGGGCTGAAACCACCTCCTACAACAGCCCCCGTTTCCCATCCAACTCCTCCCCCCGCCAAGCACTTGGAACTCGTTTCAACACCGGCCACCACACCCGAGGCGACGCAAACGCCGCAACCTGCCCCCCTGACTGTCGCGGCCGCCACAACACCGTACGTGGAGACTTCAATTCCACCCAGTACACCGACCGCACCACGACAATCGACGATCGAACCACAGCCTCAACTTCCAACACCAAGTCAGATCTCACAGCCTCCAACGCTCATGCCCATATCGATTCTCTCGCCCCTGTCATCAGTACTGCCGGCTCCTCCCGAACAAAGGGCATCAGCATCACCAGCCACCTCGGCACCAGTTCCTCCACCAACTCCAAAGCCGTCCCCCGCAACGATCGAGCCTCTTGCGCAGCCGACAGCCACTTCTGTCCCCCTCCCTCCTCCGATCACGGGACCATCTCCATCTCTTCCCCCTCTCCTATCGCCGATTGACAGACCTCTAGAAGCCATCCAGAGGCCAGCTGCACCCCTGATGACCGCACCAGCATCCTCCCCCTACCTCGCTCCGCACCTCACAGTCCCAATTCCGGAGTCATGCCAACAGGAGAGACCTTCAACCATGTCACCTCTTGGAGGACATAGCTCTCAGCCGCGTGCAGCAGACACACCCTCGCTCAACCTGAGCAATCCGACCACAATCGGAGCGACACTTGATCAGGACCCGCTCTCACTCATCCGGAAAGTCTGCCTGCGTTTTCACTCAGTCGCCCGTCAGCTCCGCCTTCGAAAGGACTACCGTCCAACCATAGAGGTTGATGACGAATATGACTTACAGGATCTCTTGTGTGCCTTGATGAAAGTAGAGTTCGATGAAGTGGCAACCGACGAATGGACGCCACCCTACACGAAAGGCGCCTCGCGGACCACACTGGTCGTGAATCGAGATCAGATCGCCATCGTCGCGAAGAAGACCGGACCAGGACTGACAACGAAAGAGCTGACGGACCAGGTCCTGGCGGACGCTGCGTATTATCGGACTCAAGGTCGCTGTTCCACCCTGTTTTGTTTTGTCTACGATCCGGAAGGCCGCATCGGAAGT
>JAHBWQ010000254.1 GCA_019636915.1 Nitrospira sp.
GGCGGCACGATTTGGTCGTGGGCGACGCGGAAGTGCCGCCGCTCCTCTCCCATGACAAGATCACAGAGCTGCCATTCAGCCGTCATCTCTTTCGGCAGTGAATCGATGGGCGTGGGTTCAATCATCACGCCAAAGACCGGCTTGCCCAACTGCTTGGCTTGGAGAAATTCCGCCAGGCACCATCTTGAGTCGCGCCAGGCCGGTGAGATGAGAAACACCACCACTTCACATCGGTCTGCGGCTGTTTTTAAGGCTGCTTGCCAGCGCTCTCCTGGCAAGAGGCCCCGTATCGGTTTGGGATCGATATCCAGGAAAAAGTCGGCCCAGCCCTGCTGCTCCAGCCACTGCGCAAACGCGAGTGCCTTCGCGTTATCCTGGCTCGAATGGCTGATGAAGATCTTGGACATTGATTCTCTATACCAAGAACCAGCCCGACGATCAGATCTTGACCTGGTACGCTCTGTACCCGTACTGATACCATACGTAAGAGCAAGGATGAAACCGGGATGATTGAGATTACTCGTCTGCGTGGGTCTACTGCGAAGGCGATGACGACCGGTGTTTCTCTTGTCGGGCCAGCACTGTGGCTAACCAGGCCCAGACCAGCATCAAGGGCACCATCACCCAAGCGATCTGAGCCGTCGTGGCTCCGAGCGCCTTCACACCCGTGACCAGCCACCCTGTTGAAGCATCGCCGCCGCGAGAGATGGCTGTATCGATGAAATTCTTAGCCTTATATTTCTCTTCTCGACTGACGACGGTGAACAACACTTCACGCGCCGGCTTCGACAGCGCATATTCCCCGACTCGCCGCAGGACGGAAAAGACGACGTAGAGTGCAAGGGTCGGCCATAAGGCAATGCCTAAAAACCCCACCACGCTGATCACCGGCAGAAACAGCAAGGGCGCGACCAGACCGAATCGCCGAATGACTCGCTGCGTGAGGAATAGCTGGGTCAACCACGTCAACAGCCCAGTCGTAAAGTCCAGACTGGAGAAGAGACGGGTGCGGGCTTCTGGTTGGTCAAAATATTCCGAAACCAGGCGGGTCTGCTCGAGATAGAGAAAGGTGGCGGTCATGGTCAGACAGACCAGATATCCGCAGATCCCCATCAAATAGGGCGAGGAGAAAGTCAAACGAACTCCCGCGAGAAAACTCCCGTGAAGCGGGTCACCCGGTTGGGGCTGGTGATGCGCTGACCGTTTACGTCCCCATCGCTCGAGTCGATAGATACATCCCAGACAGAGGAACAAAAATCCCGCCGAGGCGAGCATGAGCACCGGCACCGGGAAGACAAATGTGAGCCCCGTTGTGATCAAGGGGCCGACCAACGCTCCGCTACTCCCTCCTGCCGCAATCACCCCGAACAGTCTCGTCCCCTGCTCGGGTGTGAAGAGGTCGGCCATGAAGCTCCAGAAGACCGACACAATGAACAGGTTGATCACCGAAAGCCATACGAAAAAGCTGCGGGCCACCCACTCGGGATAGGCATGGCTCGTCATGAATGCGTAGTAGATCAGCAGGTTCACAATAATGAAACCGTAGACCGTCAGCAGCAATCGATAGCGTGAGCAATGCGCAGAGAGCCACCCGAATAACGGTGTGGCCGCGAGCATGGTGAGGAACGTCGCCGTCATCATCCACGGGAGATGCTTCAATCCTCCTTCGATGGCCATTTCGTCACGTACGGGACGGAGGATGGAATACCCGCACAGCAAGCAGAAAAAATAGACGAACGCCCAGGTCAACGGCACCAGCTCTTCTCGCCTCGCTCCGAGGAAGTCAGCCCATCGCTGAAGCCGAGCATATCGTGGGTCGTCCATGGACCCGCAGTGTATCAGGTGTATCGTCGCCTGCAAGTAGAAGATCTGTTACAATGTTCTGTTGAATTCTGAGGAGGCCGTAAGGATGATCGATCTACGTAGCGACACCGTCACCAAACCGACCGATGAGATGCGCAAGGCGATGGCCCGCGCCGATGTGGGCGATGACGTCTATGGTGAAGACCCGACCGTCAATCGGCTTCAAGACATGGCCGGAACGATGCTGGGTAAGCGGTTCTGCCTCTTCGTCCCCTCCGGCACCATGTCCAATCAACTGGCGATTCGCATTCAGACCCAACCGGGACAAGAAGTCATCGTCGAAAGCAAAAGCCACATCGTCCGGTACGAGCAGGGCGCAGCCGGCGCCCTGGCCGGTGTACAGCTTCACTGGGTGCCGGGAGAGCGCGGCATCATCACGGCTGAGCAGGTGGAAGCCGCCATCCGGCCGACTGATCCGCACAGCATCACGACCGCGCTGATCTGCTTGGAGAATACGCACAATGCCGGCGGCGGCACCATTTATCCCCTCTCCACGATCGAAAAAATTCGCACAGTTGCGGTGAAGCACGGAATCCCCATGCATCTGGATGGTGCCAGGCTGTTCAATGCCGTGGCCGCCACGACCCTCCCTCCGTCCGCCTACGCCCAGCATTTTGAAACCGTCTCCCTCTGCCTCTCCAAGGGGCTCGGCGCTCCCGTCGGATCGCTGCTCCTCTCCAATGATCCCAAGCTCATCGAACGGGCGCGTCGTTTTCGTCGCATGTATGGAGGCGCCATGCGGCAGGCCGGCATATTAGCCGCCGCTGGGATCCATGCATTGGAACGACATGTGGCTCGTCTCAAGACCGACCACGAGCATGCAAAGAAACTGGCTCGGCTGCTCCAGCAAATTCCAGCGATCCAAATCGCTCCACAGCATGTGGAAACAAATATTGTGATCTTCGACATCCTTGACGAGGGACGCTCACCAAGCGAGCTGGTCGCCGCACTCAAGGAGCAGGGCGTGCTCATCAACGCAGTCGGTGGAAAGAGCTATCGCGCGGTGACACACCTGGACATCACGGAGCCTCAGATTGAAGAAGCCGTTGCGGCGTTCACACGAGTCCTTCCGCGATGATCGTTCGACATTGACAGGCTATCCCTTGATCCATAGAATGCCGAAGTACTGTCGTGTGAGGGGAATCTCCCACAGAGTTTCTCACCTCGCAGCATGAATGTTCTAACCATGCATCATCGATAACTGGTTCGCCACGATCACGGATATCTATGGACTCCAATACAGCCACCACCACTCCTACCCGCGAAGAACTGAATGCCGAACTGCTTGAAGTTCCAGAGCCGCCGGAACAGCCGGAGAGTCCACCCCCTCCAGGCTTTGAAGACGGCATTGAAGTCGCCGTCCGACATGTGAAGGGCCGCAGAGGAGGCGACTTAGTGGGCATCCTCCTCGTCGGATCTGGAGCACGACGCACACTCACACCGCACAGTGATATCGATCTGCTCGCCCTCGTCAAAGGCGAAACAGACAGTCATGAAATCCTCAGAGTCGGCGAGCGGCTTGCCGATATCCGCTATCATGGGTACCGTTCGGTTGAAGACGACCTGGCCTATTCTCTCCGACTTCCCTCACTCTTGAGAAAAAGTCGGATCCTCTACGATCACGACGGTGTCTGTGCCAAACTCCTCGACAAAGTCCATCAGCGTTTCCGCCAAGGCCCCCCACCGGCATCCATCAATGAACAGATTCGGCTCAAGGCGGAATGCTATCATCTCCTAGGGAAGGCGCAGGACCTCATAGACAAACCGGGCACCGCTTACTATCTCTTGACGCTGTTTTACGAAGATTGCATTTCCGCCTTCTTTCGGCTGCGAGGATTTTGGCTGGTCGCGCCGGTGGATGTCCATCGGTTCATGTTTTCCCGTGAGCCGGCCCTGGCTGACCTAGCCGGGCAGTTCCTGACCGCCACGACGCTCGCCGACCAGCTCAACTTTGGCCGACAATTTGCCGATCTCCTCTTTAAGGATGTCCCGAATCCGGCTCGTATCGACTGACCGCCGGGGCACACAAGATTAACAACGCCTGCATTACGACGTTGTTTGTATACGAATGAGAGAGACGTGCCTCCGACCGTGTCATCGCTCGGCGGGTATCAATTCTCTGTCACCGACCTTCATACCAAGGAGCCCTCTATGGAACTGGGATTTATCGGATTAGGCAAGATGGGCATGAACATGGTCATCCGTCTACGACGCGATCAGCACCGCGTGGTCGTCTATGACCGATCGAACGACCTCATTCAACAGGCTGAAGGCCATGGCTGTGTCGGCGCCACCTCGCTTGCCGATCTGGTCAGCAAGCTCAGCGCACCGCGTGCCGTCTGGATTATGGTCCCCTCCGGTACTCCGACGGAAGAAACCGTGCAAGCTGTGGCGGCATTGTTGAAACCCGGAGACACCATCATCGACGGCGGCAATACCAGATTTCACGACGATGTGCGGCGTGCTGCTGCATTGAAGAAACAGGGACTCCACTATGTCGACGCGGGGACCAGTGGCGGGATCTGGGGATTAAAAGTCGGCTACTGCCTCATGGTCGGCGGAGAAGAAGCAGCCGTTCAACGACTTGCCCCATTATTCAAGACCCTTGCTCCGGAAAATGGATGGGCCCACGTCGGTGCCGTCGGGGCGGGCCACTATGTCAAAATGGTCCACAACGGCATCGAATACAGCATGATGCAGGGCTACGCGGAAGGCTTTGAGTTGATGTCAAAGAGCGAGTACAAGCTGAATCTGGCGCGCGTGGCCGATCTCTGGATGCATGGCAGCGTGGTCCGCTCATGGCTGCTGGAGCTCGCGGTGGATGCACTCAAACAGGATCCGAAACTCGAACAATTGAAAGGGTACGTGCAGGATTCCGGAGAAGGACGCTGGATGATCGCCGATGCCATTGAAAAAGACGTCCCGGTTCCCACGTTGACGACCGCACTCTTCACACGGTTTCGGTCACGCCAAGACCAATCGTTTGCAGAAAAGATGTTGGCGGCCCTCCGCAACGCCTTCGGTGGCCACGCGGTCCGTCGATAATGAGACGATCTCACTGAGGAGACTTCTATGGCGCCAACGACCAGTCAGCGGATCGATATCAGCCCGGCCCAAGAGCCATTAGCATCGGTCGAACCTTGTACCCTCGTCATTTTCGGTGGTTCGGGAGATTTGGCTCGTCGGCGTCTCATCCCTGCCGTCTATAACCTATTGCTGGACGGATTGCTCCCGTCGAACTATGTCGTGCTCGGCCTGGGCCGTACCCCGATGAGTGATGAAGAATTTCGAACCACTGTCCGCGATGGTGTCGTCAAACATTCGCGACAAGCGTTGATCGAGGAGACCTGGACGACCTTTTCCAAACACCTGTTCTATCTGGCGGGAGGAAACGACGACACCCAAACCTACACTCGATTAAAGGAGCGAATCGAGGAACTCGAGCGTCAGTTTGAATTGCCAGGGAACCGTATTTTCTACCTCAGCATTCCCCCCAGTTCGTTTACCTCCGCCTGCGAAGGCCTGTCTCAGTCCGGGCTTGCAGGTACCCCCGGCACCCATTCCCCCTACACACGCATCATCGTGGAAAAACCGGTCGGGCGCGATCTGACTTCCGCGCAAGCCATCAATCAAGTCACCGGCCGCGTCTTTGACGAATCGCAGATTTTCCGGATCGATCATTACCTCGGGAAAGAAACCGTACAAAATCTCATGGTGGTCCGCTTTGCGAACAGTATCT
>JAHBWQ010000255.1 GCA_019636915.1 Nitrospira sp.
TCAAGCTAATCAAGGTGGCCCTTATGACCCCGTCTCCCATGACGAACCCGCTGATTTCCACGAGATCTCGACCAGGCACCAGGTTCAGAACAGAACCTCCAGGGATGGAGGTATCAATCCTGGTGGCACTTGTGACAGTGACAGTCTGACCCAAGACCACGAGATGGGAGCCATCCGCAGCCACAGATTGGACGAACCCTTCGAGCGTATCCTCATACAGCACCGTATTCGCCGCACGCAGCGGTAAATCCTTCGTGCCGGATCGTTCGGTCAACGTGGCGTCCACGCGCACGATCATCCCTTTTTGAAGGTCGCTCTGACTTCCCGGCTTCCCGTCGATCATCATTGAGGTATGCGTCGTATCATACTCAGCGCCTGAGACAAAAATGCTGCCGAACCCGGTGATGGGGCCTGAAGCAATGGAAGCAATCTGTCCCGTTCCACCGATCCCGCCCCCGGCTTGCGGACCAGGACTGCACGATGCGAGCAACACAAACAATGCGGTGGCAGAAAGAAGAAGCTGATCGTTGCGATGGTTCATGGTGAGAGATTGCCCCGAATGAAATCACTCAGGTGAGTTGTGTTCTTCAAACTGAAAAATCCCGAGTCCTACACGCACACGGCCGCTCCCCTGTGACGCCGGATTCGTATCGCGATCACGATGTGCAAGCCAACGATCCAGCTTTTCCAACAATTCTTGCCCCTCGGCAGCTGCCAACGTATGAAATTCCTTTGCCGCGTCTATGGGTACGTTGTCATACATCACTTTTCGTTGGAAGCGCGGCTGCCTAGGCTTCAGATGGATATTGTGATCGATCGTCGAGATAAGATCAGCGGTATCCGCCCCAAGTACCTGCAATTTTTCCGCCGAACCCTTCAGAGGGATATAGCCACGCGAGACGAGACAAATCCGTCCGTCTTTCAATCGCTTCACGGCACCAACCCGCAAGAGCTCATCCAAGACAGCTCGCACCGGGATATCCCCACTGTGGGATTTCACCAACGCACTGAATGTTGCGCCTCTTCCCTCCAGAGGAATCGGGCGAGGATGCCCCTTCCCATCGCCGTATGTTGGATCGCGGAGCCACCCTGTGATCACTCGCGATCCGCGATGGTATTCCTTCTCCGCAATGGATCGAGAATCTGGCGGCGTCAGCAACCGCTGCACTTCCTTTCGCGTCAACCCGGTGAGAATGGCAATTCTCGATACTGTCTGCTTCTTGCCGGGGATGCCGAACTCAGCGTTCGCCACCTCCACATACACTCGCTTGGCCAAGTCAGCAAACGCTCGATGGGACACGTTGTTTCGCAAAAGGATTCGAACGAGCGGACGTAAAAGCTGACGTGTCGCAGTTGAAAGCACGGCCGTGTGCTTGGGTTGAGGCATGGTGGTGGCCTCGACTATAGACTTCTCGTCGCTGAAATTCCAAGCCTACGCGCCAGGCCGAGATGGACACAACAGCATCACACCCCATGTAATAGGCATCGAAACCGAGTAGCCTCAGGCCTATGTCGAATTTCGGCCATCCCGACGACTATAGTGTGACCAGGCGCTCTAACTTCCCTAGCCCAAAGGAGGCTCCCATGGCGACGAAGAGGAAAACGCCGAAGAAGAATCGGCCAGCTGCCAGCATTGTCTGGTTCGAGGTTCCCGCCGATGATTTGGACCGAGCTCAGAGGTTCTATCACTCGATGTTCGGCTGGAAATTTGCCAAGCTGCCTGCTGCCATCAACGACTACTGGCATATCGACACCGGTGGCCCAGACGCGTCACCGGATGGCGGCATGATGCCACGGATGCATCCGCAACAACCGATCACGAACTATGTCAGCGTCCCGTCGGTCAGCAAAGCTGCAACGAAAGTGGAGAAGCTCGGTGGAACCGTGTGTAAGCCAAAGACCGCCGTGCCGGGGATGGGCTACTTCGCCATCTGCCTTGACACGGAGGGCAATACCTTTGCCCTGTGGGAAATGAACGAGCGAGCCAAGTAGCCCAGATATCTGCCTACGTCCCTCACACACATGACCCAGGAGGCCATGATGAAATATCTCTGTCTCGTGTACCTTGAAGAAAGGATTTTGAATACATTCCCAAGCGACAACCGGCGCGCGATCTCGGACGAAGCCATGTCCTACTGCGAGAAGCTACAAAAAGCAGGCCAGTTGCTCGCCGCCTCTCCACTGCATCCGGTGGAGACCGCCACCACCGTCCGGGTCCGAGAGGGCAAAACCACGACCACCGATGGCCCCTTTGCCGAGACGAAGGAGCAGCTGGGCGGGTTTCTCATGATCGATGTCCCGGACCTGAATGATGCGATTCGCATTGCGGCACAGTTTCCCGCCGCTAAATTCGGCAGTATCGAAGTGCGCCCGATGAAAGAGCTCGGATGCGCAGACTAACGGTCACATGAATGACGACGCAGCAATAGGAGCCCGCATCAAGGTTGATGAGGTCTACCGCTCTGAGTCGCGCCAGGTCCTTGCGACCTTGATCCGCCTGCTTGGCGACTTCGATGCGGCGGAGGAAGCGTTACAGGAAGCATTCGCCGTCGCGACGGAACAATGGCCACGTGACGGAATCCCAACCAATCCACGAGCCTGGCTTGTCTCCACCGGACGGTTCAAAGCCATCGACGGCATGAGGCGGCGTACCCGCCATGATGCATCGTTACTCGAACTGGCAAAACACATTGCCACCAGCAGCGATCCACTGGACCAGACGGACGAACCCATTGAGGATGACCGTCTGCGGCTGATCTTTACCTGTTGTCACCCGGCCCTCTCATCGGAAGCCCAAATCCCGATGACACTCCGTGAAGTCTGCAACTTGACGACGGAAGAAATCGCCCGCGTCTTCCTCACTAAGCCAACAACTATTGCTCAACGGATCGTCCGTGCCAAGGCAAAGATCCGTGATGCACGCATCCCCTACGAAGTTCCTCCGCCCTCAGAGCTACCGGAACGCCTTGAGGCTGTTCTACGCGTGGTGTATTTGGTGTTCAACGAAGGCTACTCCGCCTCGTTCGGAACATCGCTCACGCGAGCCGATCTCTCAGGCGAAGCGATTCGCCTTGGCCGACTCCTCTTACAACTCTTGCCGGAGCCAGAAGTCATAGGACTCCTGGCCTTGATGCTCTTGCACGAATCGCGAAGGCAGGCCCGCACGTCGGCCAACGGCGACCTTGTGCTCTTGGAGCAGCAAGACCGGTCACTCTGGAATCGAGCACAGATCAGCGAAGGCATCTCATTCGTGGAACGGGCTTTGTCCATGAAGCGCATCGGACCCTATACACTCCAAGCCGCCATTGCTGCCGTCCATGCGGAAGCATCCAGCGCAGGGGAAACCGATTGGGCACAAATCGTCGCACTCTATGACCTCCTCTTACGAGTCGAACCCTCACCGATTGTCCAGCTCAACCGAGCAGTCGCAGTGGCCATGCGTGACGGACCGGCAAAAGGCTTGGCCTTGGTCGATAGCCTACTGGAGAACGGGACATTGGCACAGTATCACCTCGTGCATGCGGCACGAGCTGACCTCTGCCGACGATTGGGCAAGAAGGCCGATGCCCGTACCTCATATGAACGAGCCCTGGCCCTCACAAAGCAAGAGCCAGAGCAACGGTTTCTCAGACAACGTCTGATGGAATTGAACTGAATAGGGGGTGCTATTCCTTCAGGAGATGGGTCGCATGGGTGACCGCTGCTCCTGCACGGAGCGCGGCCGCGACGAAGCCCGTCTCGGCAAGTTCCTCGTCACTTGCTCCCGCCTTGCGAGCCGCGTCTACGTGGATATCGATGCAATAGGGGCACTGCGTGGTCAACGCCACCGCAATGGCCATCAGCTCCTTGTACTTCTTTGGAATGGCCCCGTCGGCAAGCGCGGCTTTGTCGAACGCGACAAAACTCTTCCACGCGTCACTGGCGTGAGAACCAAGCTTGGGCAGTTTCTTGATATTATTCACATCGTACATATGGAGTCTCCTTGGTTTGAGGGATTCAGAATGGTTTCGCTTTCTTCCAACCATCACACTGCGATCGTCGTAAACCCAACACACCTTCGTAAAGCCGGCCGGCCCATCGGAAGTCCATCACCCGGTAATAGGTCATAGCAAGCTAGAGCCCCGTCATGTTTTTCTCCAGGCAAGAGCTTTACTGAGCTCAACCTCCCAAGCCCGGTCGTCGTTAGGATGCGATGCTCGCACGTGTGGCGGTCCACCCGAGTGACGAAGCAACTCCACATCAGCAAGTGTGGTAGGAGGCGGCTTCACTCTGTGCAGATCAGATTTCGCAAAGAATATCATGAGCCTATAAGAGCCAGTCGATTATTCCTCGGCGCTGGGGCGATCGATGTCGATTTCGGCCCAGGCCGGCGACTATCTTATGTCATGGGAGGCACCTGATGAAATATCTGCTGCTGGTTCACCACAATGAGGACATGTTCAACAAGATCCCTGAAGGCAAACGGAAAGACATGCTCGAGGAATCGATCCAACTCTGCCACCAGCTCGCCGACAAGGGACAATATATCCATGCCTCGCCGCTGCAGCCTGAAAATACTGGGACCGTTGTTCAAGTACGAGAGGGGAAAGCCATCGTCACTGACGGCCCGTTCATGGAAACCAAAGAACAGCTTGCCGGGTACTTCTTGATCGACGCCGAGAATCAGGAAGAGGCCATCAAGATTGCCGAACGAGTGCCGGGGGCACGCATCGGCACGGTCGAAGTGCGACCGGCGATCAAGATTTCTGGATTGCCGAATGAATGAACTGACGGCTGATAGCCGTATGGCTTACAGCGCAAACAATGCGAAACCACGAAGCCCGTGCCATCTACCATAGGCTCTGCTCCAATATGAAAGACGAACGACACGCGATAGAGAGGAATACGATATGAGTACTATTCGATTGTTGGTTGGAACAAGAAAGGGTGCATTTATTTTGACCTCGGACGGCAAACGCAAAAACTGGACTGTGAATGGCCCGCATTTCGGCGGATGGGAACTGTATCATCTGAAAGGCTCTCCTGCTGATCCTGATCGGATCTACGCGTCACAAACCAGCAGCTGGTTCGGTCAAGTCATTCAACGCTCAGACGACGGTGGGAAAACCTGGAATCCACCCGGTACAAAACCCGAAGATCTCATGGGATCTGACGGCATGCCGAAAGGCGAGAGCAATATGTTTCTGTACGACAGTTCCGTCGAAACAGGGCAGCCGCTTACGACACACCAGCACTACGATGGTTCTCAGCGGCCCTGGGAATTCAAGCGGGTGTGGCATCTTGAACCATCGCTGTCCGATCCGGATACCGTCTATGCCGGTGTGGAAGACGCGGCTATCTTCAAGTCCACGGATGGAGGCAAGACCTGGAAGGAATCGGCAGGCCTGCGAGGCGCCAAGGGTCAGCTCTGGCAGCCGGGGGCGGGCGGAATGTGTCTACACACAATCGTACAAGACAAGACCAATTCCAATCGCATCTACGTGGCGATTTCAGCCGCCGGGACCTTTCGCAGCGACGACGCAGGTCAGACGTGGAAACCGATTACTAAGGGACTGGTCTCGAAATACGAACTACCCGATCCGGATGCGGAAGTCGGCCAC
>JAHBWQ010000256.1 GCA_019636915.1 Nitrospira sp.
TCCATATCGATGATCTCAACCTCCCCGGAAGGTGAAACTTTCACCGGCAATGCATCCAATCCACGGGGAGCCGGTCCATCAAGCACTTTCCCACCCGCATCATAGATGCTCAAATGGCAGGGACAGAGAAACACCTGCCCAAGAGCCTTATGCTGGCGCCACTTGAAACCACAGCCAAGATGGGGGCATTTGCCGGAAAATGCGATATAGGGAACATCCTTTTTGTTTGTCCAGATTGCCTTCCCCTTGGCATCGTGAAATTCAACATCTTTCCCTTGATACACTTTTTCCAGCAGATCGGGAGTCGCCCGGAGAACCCAGACGTTCTTCTCGACTTCGTACTCAGGCATGTACGCCTCTTTGACCTGCTTCTTGTATTTAAACTGAGTCCCGACATCCTCTTGTTTAATTTTGCTCACGTTCCCGACCTTGAGCCATGCGTTATCAAAATCAGCATACATAGGCTTCATCAGAAACCGGAGGATGGGGTAGGCGAGGGGAAGACCGATCAAAAACCCAATGACATGGGTAAAATTCATGAAAAATGTACGACGTTTGACGCTCTTTTCCAAATCAGGAAGAGGGACGAGGATCTCACCGGGGGTGACATGGAGATTGTCCTCCAGATGGGAGATCTCCACTTCGTGCGTTGTGACATAGTCTTCTCGCTTGAACGGAGGTAACGACAGGATCTCCGCCGACAGGGCGCGTAGCTGAACCGCATCGTCCGTGACGTCCTGCACCTGGGCCATCGTAACCTGCCGCTCCCCACTGCCATTCATCGACACGACAATGTGGCTGATTTCATGAGAGAGGGGATCCAGCACTACTCGGGTAACTTCCCCGATGTCGTGATCCGTACACCGGACCTTGGATTTCAATTTAGGTTGCAGCATTACTTTTTCTTGATTGGCTTGGGAGTATTGATTGCGGTGTTCTTGAAGGAACCTAACCAGGTGGCAAGCGCCAACATTTCCTTGGGGTCCATGAGATCTTTGAACTTATCCGGCATAATGCCCTTCTGCCATTCTTTGTCATAGCCCTCGGCCATAAAACTCTTAGGGTCGGCAATTTTTTGCTGAATCTCCTCGATCGTCAACAAGGTTCCGATGTTATCCAACTCGGGCCCCCGTTTCTTGCCCCCTTCTCCTCTTAACTTGTGACAGTTGTAACACTCCTGCAATTGCCACTGCTCTTCACCAACCTTCATGATGTCACCGGAAGCTCCACCACTACCCGCAGCAGACTTATCTCCAGCAGGAGGAGCCTGGATGGTTGCAACCGCCTGTCCACCACCGATCCCCTTCAGCCGATCCTCCAATGCCTTCACTTGCTGATCAAGAGCCTTCGCGCGAGCGATCAGCTCTTCCGTCTTCCCCTGGGCCGACTGCTTGCGCTCTTTATCGAGGAGTTTGCTGATTTTGGCCTTTTCATCCTCAGGATCGAACTGCGGCAAGAACGATGCACCGGCGACGCACACCGATATCAGGAAGACCCAGAATGCCGTCACAGCAAGAAATGACATCCCTCCGTTCATCACACTCATGGCCTTGGCATCAAGAAGCGCAAATGTCACGGCCCCGATCAGCGAGACGACAAAGAATAAGAGCTGGAAGCTAACCGGCACTTCTTGCGAATTCGCAACGGCAACCAGCCCACCACCCACTACCAACCCGACCGTTAGTTTTTTGAATAAATTCCACATGTGATTTCTCGCTGCCTCGCTAGACACTCCACAAGGTGATTACTTGACCGGGACAGGAACAGGGCTCCCTTCAGACTCCTTGGCCTGCGCCGCCACAGACGGCCGAATGGCAATCAGTGCCGCCACCGTTACCACAGCGATAAAAAATACCGTAATCGCGGTAATCCACCCGGCAGAATACGAAAGCGTGGGCGTAAAAGACTCCACGCTGAGATCTGACACCAGACTGTATGTATGGAAATACTTCTTCAATAGCGATCGCACCGCCCCCATCAATCCCATAATCCAGGTGGACGTGAACGCCAGGAAGATCAAGACGAATTGAGCGGCGAAATCGATCTTCCCCCAAAGAATTGTCCCCTGCTTAATCGCACGGTTGTACAGGACAAAGTTGACGACCGTGACAAACACTAACGTCAAGATGGCGGACAGCTTCGCTGGCATCGACGACAAATAGTCCCACCCTTCAGGCAACTTTAACTCATCAGGCATATCGGTACCGGTGGCGACAAATCCAGCAGGCGTGAGCCAAACGGCATCGCTAATAAGCATAATGATAAAACCAATCTTGATAACGGTCCGCGCAGAGACCGTCATCGGAACAACCCGGCCCAGGAGGAAGGGAGACAGCGCCAGCGGCAGGAGAATCGCCAGCGACATGGGATCCGGAATCCACCAGCTATTCATGACCCACATGGTCACCGGAAGTAAGACGATCAGGACAATCGGCGCCAGGACCGTAATCCGAACATTATCGGCTCCCTCAATACGCTTGACACTTAGCCAACTATAATAATTGATCCCCAGAAAGAGCAGGCCGATCATGATCCCTTGCATCTCAAAAAACATCGATAGTTGATCGGCCATCATGTACGGACAGAACGAGAAATCATAGTCACACATCTCATAGGCCAACAATAGCCCTGTGAACGGCTGCA
Organism: Nitrospira sp.; assembly: GCA_019636915.1. Taxonomy (GTDB): domain Bacteria; phylum Nitrospirota; class Nitrospiria; order Nitrospirales; family Nitrospiraceae; genus Nitrospira_D. Next base: position 2,644 of record JAHBWQ010000256.1, read on the forward strand.
ATAGCGACCCGCCCACCGCAATCCAGATCGCGACGAATCCCATCCAGTCATAATACGCCCGCTCTTCCTTCGTCTTGGCCGCCATATACATGTAGGCAGCAATCATACCGACAATGAAGCCGCCAAAGGCCACATTCCCATCGATTCGATGAAGGCTCAGCGGAAACCAGCTTTGGTTGGCAATCTTGTCCCACAAGCTCGCCGTGGTGATGAAGTCTTGCGGCGAAACTCCCTCGGCCTTAGGCGGTGTATTCATAAACGACGTAGGCCCGTTGATCACGAACAAGATCAGCAGGCACACCACATTCAGCAGAACACCCAACGCAATATGCCGCGCCTTCTTTTCGCCCTTCCAAATATCCCATGTATAGAGATACGCATACATAAGGATGGTCTCAGCGATAAACAACGCCGGATACAGGATCGCAAACACGACATAGAATTGATTGATAAACGAAGTCGTGAACTGCGGATAGGCGGCAAGCAGAACGAAGATGAACAATCCGCCGGTCACGGCCGTCATGCTAAAAAGAATCACCGTCACTTTCGTGACTTCTTTTGCGAGACGATCGTACCGAGGATCTTGTTTGCGATAGCCCAGCCATTCCGAAATTACGACGAAGATTGGGGCCCCAAGAATGAAGGCAGCAAATAGAATGTGCAGCTGGGCGACGATCCAAACAGCCGTTCGATTTCCAGTGTACGGGAAATCCACAGAAGACGTCCCAGCCTCCTGCGCGAACACGTCAGCAACACCCATCACGCACAGCAGAGCCAGAAGAGTGAGAGCCAGGAGACTGCTCGAATGTGTTTTCACGGTACCTCGATGCCCCCTATCCTTGTAAGAAGAATCCAACACAAAGGAGCCTCTGACTTATGACCGCTTTTGCCATCAGCATGTCGTCGCACCCCTAATCAAGGCCAGAGCTCCACACAAAACAGACACCTACATCAGGAGGGACGAGACTGTTGAGCGCGCGCGAAAGTCGATCCACAGAACAGCCCCAGAAAACCATCAAAAACCGACGAGAGTATCTCAGATTCATTGACCATGACCGAATAAGTGAATCCCTGAGTACCTTACAAAAAATCCCTGAGACCTCCCGTTCGCCGGATATTCCACATGAGAAGATTCACCACTCTCATCACGTTGGCAAATAACCGCACTCACCGCAATAGCCCAACCCCTAAATCTCAATCATCACTTGGCGCCTGCGTCAATCCACTGACTCTTTTCCACACTCCAAACTTTTCCAGACAGACCAAAACTTCGCTCAAACAAGACAAGCTTCCATCGGTCATCTTCCGAGAGCTTACTTTTCCATCCCTTCATCTTGGTATTGGGCACTCCCTCCGAGATCCGCCAAAACCATACAGAATCAGAATAGAGTTTCATGCGTTCTGGATTTCGAAAGTCCGTGGCCCCTGCCTTGACCGGCTTCCCATCTTTCCCGTGACAGCTGGCGCAATTGACATCTGGATTCGCCTCACCCACAAAAAGCTTACGCCCTTCTTCCAACTTTTGTGCATCCCCCCACCATCCTGACGGCATATGCTTTTCTGCATATTCAGCAGGGGACGGAGGTGGAGGCACGATTGGCCCTTCACCCTGCTCACCCCCACCACACCCAACGAGCAATCCAAGAATCAGCACAATCGGGACATGACAAACTCGGAACCGCATAGAGACGACCGCCTATCTCCATATATATCGATAATTACAACCCCGACCAACCCAAGACCGTCGTCAGCGATGCCCTCTCTTCTTACCTTGAGGCCTCCCCTTCACCTTCCCGCCACCGGAGCTCAGGAGTCGCATCCCAATGGCACCACCAGCCACCACAAGAACCGCCCCACCTCCCCACCATATCCACGATGGAGAATTGCCCCCGCCACATCCACTCCCAAAATCAACCCGGATCTTCCGATCACTCTCAAGATCCTTCGGGTCAAATTCCACCTTCAGATTCTTCTGCTCTCCCCTTGCCTCAATCAGCAGCGGATCCCCAAGGTTGTCATTGTGAAGATGGAACATGGCCTTATAGTAGCCATCTCCATCGGTCTTGACGACCTGACCATAGGAAATCCTAGTATCCTTGACGAGCACATCTGTATTCGAGAGACCAGCACCACCCTCCCCACAGACATACCCTTCGACCTGGAAGCGGTGGTCTGCCTCGTGCGTCGCTGAGGTGATGGAAGGAAAACCTGCGCTCACAGCGATGCAACCCGCGACTACGAGTACCCATCCCGGCGCTCTCTTGCAAAACTTCACACTCACGTACGGACTCGTCGCTCCCCCAAAAAAATACACGCCGTTGGAGCCCGAGCGCGCTGCATCGGGGCACGGGTTTCTAGCACAGCAACTGGTCTTTGTCAATGAAAAGACGGGCCCGCCGAGAGAGACAGAGCCGCGGGAGCCTTCGTTTGTTAGGATCTAGAATACACGCATAGAAGATGACGTGAGCGAGGATATGAAAACCGATCGGTCTTGTTCACCTCTCCGTCGGCACCCAACGGGTGAGGCTTCGACGCTTCACGGGGCAAGAGAGCGATCCCTAGCTGCTCTGCCATCCCCTTCGACTCAGGTAGGTTCTACTTTACTCAGTACGCCCCACGGACGGGGATGATGCGAAGAAAATGCGATGACGAAATCTATTTTGTCCGGATAACCAGGAAAGCTGAGCCGCATCGATCAGGCGTTCCGTCGGTCACGCGCGGCTTCGCTTTTCAGGGTTCGCTAGAGGTAGCCCCGTGTGCGTGCATCCTCTTCGACGCGAGCCGCTTCTGCGCGGCGCTCGGATTCTTTTTTCGACGCCCAGGCCTCCCACGACTTACCGTTTGCCGTATCTTCGCCTGTAAAGGCGATCGAGATGATCGATGCGTAGGG
>JAHBWQ010000257.1 GCA_019636915.1 Nitrospira sp.
CTAGAGTTTGGCCGCTTTTCGGATTCGCCTCCGGTCGGGCGATTAGCTCAGTGGTAGAGCGCTTCCTTCACACGGAAGAGGCCACAGGTTCGATACCTGTATCGCCCACCATTTCCTTTCCAGTCCATCTCTACCCTGTAACCTGTCAGCATCGCTGATGGGCCTCTGCCTGCCAAACCCCTCGATTCCTGGACAGAAACCGGGTTGTCGGCTAGACTTCAGTTTGTCTTTTGTGGCGTGTCTGATTCGAGATTCCAGTACTAGACGTCGAAACAAGCGAGGTTATGCTATGAGAGGAACTGTGATGGGTATCGGAGTCCTAACGCTGCTGTTGATGGCAACTGGTTGCAGCACGACACACCAACAGAGTGCCGGGGCCAATGATCGGGAATACACACCCCCGACGAGTATTTATAACATCTTGGACAGCACCGCCTTGGTCTATTCCTCCCCTGCTGCGGGCTCGGCCGTCAACGACCATCCGCTTCGGTGGTTGGGCTTCATTGCGCATCCGATTGGGCATGCCTTTGATTACGTGGTCAATCGTCCGATCTATCGAGTTGGTGCTAGCTCTCCCTATCTCCACGGGTATACGGCTGAAGATAGTATGCTGGATGCTCAACGCCAGTAGGTAGATCGAGTCATCTGATCGCGTACGGATGAAGCCTGCTCTTCGAATGAAGAGCGGGCTTTTTGTTTCCGCCTCGTCCGAATCCGCCCCAATCGTGGTATGGTTCCGCTCAATGCACCCCTTCATGAGTGCGATCCGATACTGGTTCTTGGCTGGCCTGCTTGTGCCAATGGGGCTCATTCTGGGATGCGGAGGATCAGATGCGCCTGTGCGGCCTCCGCTCCCTCCTTCTAAGAGCGATCTTGTGCTCTTGGCCTCGACGGCCCTCTGTGAGCGAAAGGCCGACTTCTTGCACAAGCATCCCTCCGCGACGCAGCCACCGCAAACCTGGGGGAGCGGTCAGGAACTCACCATTGCTGGGGGGCGCAGTGCCTCGCATGGCGATGAGTCCTATTTCTTCGATGAGGATGGTGTGTTGGTTGGGGCGCTCTTTACGTTTCCTAGAGGGCTTGACTTGGGCCCCTATCCTATCCTGCGTGATACGCTGTCACGACTGAAGCCCTCCCTTGAATTCTATTTGAATGTGGCCCAGTTGGAAACGAAAACGAACATGGAGAGCAGCTCGCTTCTGGAAACCGGCGATGAGAAAAGCACCACGCAATATCTCGTGACCGGGTTACGCGACCATACGATTCTGCTCGAGGCCTCCTTTACCATCGACCCCTATGTTCGACTCTTTTCTCCCTATCGACGCGAATTTCTTGATCGACTTCGTCATCCGACCGGGGGTACGGGGGGGCAGACTATGGAAAGCCAGGGAACCGAAGATAAGGAACCGTTCCCCTCGTTACAGCAATTCGCCCGTGGCCAGACGGCACAGCTCGCCTATTGCGGTGAGAAAAATTATGACATTGCCGTGGATGCCTACCAGCGAGCCATTGGGAGTGGGTTCACGAACAAGGTATGGCTGGCCGAAGCACGGCATAAACTCGGTGTGGCCTTGTTGGTCAAGGGCCAGGTGGAACAGGCGAAATCCGAGTTGCTCCAGTCACTCGCGCTCAGGCCGAATGTTCCGGAGGTGCTGAATAACTTGGGCACGGCTCAGATCAAACTTGGCGATAAGGCTGCCGGTTTGAGTTCGTTCGAGCGAGCGATCGTCCTGCGCCCCAATTATGCACTGGCCCGCTACAACTTGGCAGAGGCTTCTGAGACGACAAATCCCAAACGTGCGCTTTCGGAATATGAAACCTATGTCGCGATCGTCGAAGGCATTCCAGAGGAAGCCGACCGGATCGTGCATGCGAAAGAACGCATCAAGGTTTTGAAGCGTTAGGGTTGCTTCCGCTGGAAAGCGGTTTGATAGGTCGGAGGGCTTGGTTGTCTGCTCCGAGGAGTGCGAATAGACCGAGCTCAGCTTCGAGCTTGCTCTTCCTGCTCCTGAAGGGTCTTGCACTCAATGCAAAAGGTAGTGACCGGGCGGGCTTTGAGCCGCTTGTACGGAATCTCTCCACCGCACCCTTCGCAAATCCCATAGGTCTCGGTGTTCATCCGCTCGAGCGCCTCGTCGATCTTCTTCAATAGCTTCCGTTCCCGGTCGCGAATGCGCATGGAGAAACCCTGATCGACCTCGGCAGAGGCTTGATCGCTGACATCAGGAAATGCTTCGGGGTTCTCGCGGTGTGTCAGCACCTCACCCGTCTCACTGAGGATCGCGGCTCGTTGGCGCTCAAGGTCCTGACGGATGTCGGAGTACTTTGGGCTTGCGGATGTAATCTCTTGATTCGCGGCCGAAGCAGACTGTTTCTTGGAAGGAGGTGTTTTCATGACAAGGGCTCGCTGTGGGGTGATTGATGAATGCAGAAACTATAGCAACCTCGATGAGAAGGGGTCAACGCGGGTTGGTTAGGTATCCAATGGCTATAAGTCTCGGCGCCCTTCGATTGATTTCAGCAAGGTTACTTCGTCTGCGTACTCAATATCCATGCCCACCGGAATGCCATAGGCGATACGGGATACGCGGACGCCGAACGGCTTGAGCATTCGGGTCAGATAGATCGCTGTGGCTTCTCCTTCAATGGTAGGGTTCGTTGCCAGGATGACCTCTTCGACCCCACCAAGCTTGACCCGATCGATAAGTTCTTCGGCTCTGATGTCTCCGGGGCCAACACCATCCAGCGGAGAGAGCGCACCTAATAAGACATGATAGAGTCCACGATAGGCCCCTGCCCGTTCCACGGCATAGAGGGTACTGGGCTCCTCCACCACGAAAATCTTGCTGCGATCGCGTTTTGGGTCACGGCAAAACTCGCACAACTCCCCCTCCGCGATATTTCGGCATTGGCTACAAAACGCCAACCCATCTTTGACCGCTCGGATGGCATCGGCGAGTCGTAAGGCATCCTCTCGCTCCATCTTCATGAGATGAAAGGCCAGTCGTTGCGCGCTCTTGTGCCCGATCCCTGGGAGGCGAACCAGTTCCTTGATGAGTCGTGCTAAGAGGCTCTGCTGATCGACGGCCATCGCTAGAACAGACCCGGGATCTTCATCCCACCCGTCAATGCTTTCATCTCGCCTTCCATCAATTCTTTAGCTTTGCGCAGGGCCTCGTTCGTGGCGGCCACGACCAGATCCTGGAGCATGTCGACATCGCCGCTCTTGACGACCTCCGGGTCGATTGCCACGCTGACAACCTGCATGGCCCCATTTGCTGTGACGGTGACGATCCCACCACCGGCGGTTCCACTGGCGGTTTTGGACGCTGCCTGCTCTTGGATTTTGGCCATCTGCTCTTGCATGGCTTGAGCTTGTTTGAGGATGTTGTTCATATTGCCGAAGGGATTCTTCATTCGCTTGTCTCCTGTTGGGCGATGGTGCGGACCTCTGCTAACTCTACGCCGAATATCTCGAGCGCTTGCTTCACGGTCGGATTCGTTTTTGCCTGTTCAAACAACGCCGCTCGATGTTCTTGTTCCTTGGCCGCCCGTGCTTGGGCCATCGTCGGTCCTTGGTGGTGCGTCTCCGTCAACTCGATGATGCGGACACGGATGGGTTGTCCCAGTTGCCGCTCACATAACTGTGAGATCACCCTGGTATTCTCTTCTTTTTCAAGCCGAGCCCTGGCCACTGTAGCCTGCTTGGCAAAACCGATTGTGACAACGTCGCCTTCTAATCCAACTAACCGACCGGCCTCGAGGAACGGGGCAATGTTTGGAAACGATGCAGCAATCTCTTCTTGGACTAATTCCCATTGCAAGGTTGGTAGTTGAGAAGAAACCGGAGCGGACACGGTGGCTCGGGTGGCAGCTGCTGAATCGATGGTCGGTTTCGGGGAAGGACCAGGGGAGGGGGTCGGTTGCTCAATCTTTCCTTCCTTAATCACAGGAGGAGGCTGGCTGGTCGGCTTCCGGGTCGGTGAAGTGGCCGGTGTGCTTTTGGGTCTTTCTGATTCACTCAACGGTTTAGGACTCAATGACGGGGATGTCTGTTGTGGAGCAGGCGAATCAGTCGGGCGCGTGCGCAGCAGTCGGGTAGCTCGCACTGCAGCCGTCTCCATCACAAAGCGGGGGTGAGTGCTAAATCTTAATGAATCCTCTGCCTGAATGAAGATGGCCAGTAGTTCCTGGAGTTGTTCCGGCGTCACCGTCTTGGCATCCGACGAAAGCTGAGTGAGATCTTCTTCCGAAGTTTCGATCAAACTCCTGAGGTCGGTCGTGGTGGGAACGACTGCTGCCACGAGCAGGTTGCGAATGTGTTCCACGACGTCTGCACAGAAGGCCCGCAAGTCATGTCCTCTATCGAGCAAGCTGGCCAAGCTGGCAAGAGCTGAAGGGCTGTCTTGAGTCAGAATGGCTCTCATGAGGCTCTGTACCAGCTCTTGCGGGACGGCTCCCAATAGCAGTTCGAGATCCGCGTGACTGATGGCCTTTCCGCTGTACGCAATTGCTTGATCGAGCAAGCTCAGGGCATCGCGCATACTCCCTTCGCTGGCTCTGGCCAGGGCCATGAAGCTTCGTTCTTCCAGTGTCAACTGGTCTTGGGCTGCGACGTGTCGAAGTCGTTGAACGATTTCGGATCTGGCAATGCGGCGGAAGTTGTAGTGTTGGCATCGGGAGAGAATGGTCACGGGAATTTTGTGGATCTCTGTTGTTGCAAAAATGAACACCGCGTGAGCCGGGGGCTCTTCGAGTGTCTTCAACAGGGCATTGAAGGCAGAATTGGAAAGCATATGAACTTCATCGATAATATAGACCCGAAACTGGCCACGAAACGGGGCAAACTTGACGTTCTCGCGGATCTCTCGCACATCGTCCACGCTGGTGTTGGACGCGCCGTCGATCTCGATGACATCCACCGAACTTCCTAACGCGATTTCACGGCAGTTGTCACAGATGTCGCAGGGGTGACTGGTGGGCCCTTGCCCACAATTAAGGGCTTTCGCAAAGATTCGGGCCACAGTCGTTTTCCCGACGCCTCGTGTGCCGGAAAATAGGTAGGCATGCGCCACCCGCTTGGTGGAGACCGCGTTCATGAGCGTCTGAACAACATGCGGCTGTCCGATCACATCGTCAAATGTGCCGGGTCTATATTTTCGCGCGGAGACTTGGTAATCCACCTGATAGTTATGCTCCTACTGCAAGTGATCTGGCTATACTGTAAGCACTGTGAATCCCAAGAAACCTAGAGGACTTGCTCTGACACATACGAAGAAGTGGGGCCAGGTGATCCTGCGGCACACAGAACTGACTGTTTACCGTTGCTTCCTTCCGGACCTAGCGGGGTTCACAGGGTTCTATTGCACAGGGCCCAGCCCCTGTTCTCAAATCTGAATCCACTAAAACATCCCACGCTCGAGGTGTGCCCGGTCGCTCACTGATGGCCCAACACGGTAAGGAGCGGTCAGTACACACGAGGTGTTGTATGGCGGAGAGGGTGGGATTCGAACCCACGGTCCCG
>JAHBWQ010000258.1 GCA_019636915.1 Nitrospira sp.
CGGCATTTCCGCATGTGATTGACGGGCCATTTCGGCACACAGCCGTACCTCCGTCACGCGACCCTGGCCCGGAGCGGGATGTCTTGTTCCAAGCTTGGTCCAGTGGCCGCACGGGTTATCCGATCGTGGATGCCGGTATGCGACAGCTCAATCAGACAGGGTGGATGCACAACCGTGTCCGCATGATCGTGGCTTCTTTTCTGATCAAGGATCTTCGGATCGACTGGCAGAGTGGTGAACAGTACTTCATGCGTCACCTGCTCGACGCTGATGTGGCGGCTAATAATGGGAATTGGCAATGGTGTGCGTCGACCGGAACAGATAGCATGCCGGGCTATCGGATTTTCAATCCAGCGCTCCAGAGCAAGAAGTTCGACCCGGACGGTACCTACATCCGCCGCTATGTTCAGGAACTGGCCCATGTATCGTCGAAGAGAATTCATGAGCCGCATCTCATGGCTGCGGATGAGCAGGCGCGCGCCGGATGCCGAATCGGGACCGACTATCCTGCTCCGGTGGTGGATCATCAGCTTGCGCGTCAGGAATATCTTCATCTCGGGAAGCAGGAGGCAGCAAGATGACGGCTTCCCCGATTCGCCTTGGAATCAGTCGGTGTCTGCTCGGAGATGAAGTTCGCTTCGACGGAGGACATAAACAGGACCATTTCCTGACGGATGTATTGGGTCGCTACGTCGAGTGGGTACCAGTCTGTCCTGAGGTGGAAGCGGGATTGGGTATCCCTCGCGAAGCCATGCGGTTGGTTGGGAGCCCACGGTACCTCCGGCTCATGACGATCACGAGCAAGCAGGATCACACTGCCGCGATGGAGACGATGATCGAGGAGCGTCTCGACTCGCTCCACAAGCTGGATCTCTCTGGTTTTGTCTTCAAGCGAGGCTCACCCAGTTGCGGAGTCGAACGGGTGCGCGTGTATACGCCGCAGGGGATGCCAAGTCACAGTGGCGTTGGAATCTTCGCAAAGGCTTTTCGAGATGCATTTCCTCTTATTCCTGTCGAAGAGGAGGGCAGGCTCTGCGACTCGTTACTTCGAGAGAACTTCATCGAGCGGGTGTTTTGCTATCGTCGGCTGCAGAACCTGCTACACAATGGGCTCAACAGGCAGGAGCTCATTCGCTTTCACACTATCCACAAGTATTTGCTGCTGTCCCACAGCCAACAGCACTACAAGACGATGGGGCAGCTCGTCGCTCAGGCAGAACGGTATCGACCCAAGGACCTGACGGCGAAGTATGCCGATCTCTTTATGAAGACGTTGGCCGTGAGAGCGACGGTACGGAAACATGTGAATGTCTTGCAACATATCGTCGGCCATTTCAAGAAACGAATGAGCCCACGTGAAAAGGCCGAACTGTTGGGTGTGATCAATGACTATCATCAGGGACTCACTCCCCTGATCGTTCCGTTGACGCTGGTGAAGCACTACGTTCAGTTCTTCGACGTGAGTTATATCCGTGACCAGGTGTATCTTAATCCTCATCCCAAAGAACTGATGTTGCGGAATCACGTGTAGAAAGGGATGGACATGCTGGGCATTTCGAGCAATTTCTATATCCAGCTCAAGCTACAGGAGAAAACCATCATTGCCCGGTTACTGCCTGACACAGATTCTCAGAAGACCCCTGGGGGTCAAGAAAGTGATGGCCTTCGTGGCGAGTTTTGCTTGAACTGTGTATTCAGAGAGTCGCTATGGGAAGACCAATCTTCAGGAATATTCGACCACGAGAGACCTGGTGTGAGCGTAAAGACTCGGTCTCTATAGACCGGAACGTGATGAAGATAGGCAGGACACTTTTGAGAAGTACCAGGACTTGTCCATGGCAGGATTCAGAAGTGTTTCACCGGAAGTAGTCAGGTATGAGCGTGATGCACACATCTGCTGTGTGCGGAGGGAGCCCTCGTTCTCCTTATCATGAGTATAATGACTCACAGGATGAGTTTTGGATACATGCGAGGCAATGGAGGATCTATGAGATTCCTAAGAATAAAGTGGCTCTTTGCGTTGAGCATCGCGATCACGGGTGCAGTTCCGTCCACCGTCTTCGCAGAAGAAGGCTTATTTGGCACACCAAAAGGAACGGAGGGTACCAGGATTTTTAAAGCTACCGAGCACCCGTTCTACAGTGGAAAGTTCAGACTCAAAGGTGCGGCCCCGCTGTTGATCGGCAGTATGAGAGATCAATCCCCTTGGGACCATCTCGATTATGCCGGCAAGCATCTCACTCCGGTACAGGGCACCATTGAGATCGAGGTGAACGAGGTGCTGAATAGCGGCCGTGTGATTGCACAGTTCGCGGAAGAAACGGATCACTATCGGATCGTCTTTGACCGGTTTGCCGCAAAACAGCCTTTCCACGATGGTGGAATTGCTACGAGGGTCTATGAGCACGGCGATTCGAATAATGGTGATCCGCTCTATCCCAAAACCTGGTTGTACTTGGCAGGCTGGGGAACCGCCACCGTCTACAAGAACGATGAGGTGCTCTATAAAGACTATGACGCCCATTTTATGGTGATGGAACGCTCCCGGGATCCTGACACCCATCAAGTTCAGTATCCCGTGAAACGCATGCTGCCGGGAGGTGAGACCGATCCGGCAGGAATGGAAATCGATCTGTGGGTTCGATCCAAAGAGCAGAACGTGCAGAATTTTCCACCGTATGAGACCTTCATCCACCTCTGTTGGGAGGAAGTCACATGGCGCTGAGCGTCCACAAACACGGGGCATCTCTTCTCAGTCTATCGGTGGGAGTATGGTGTGTCTGTGTGCTGGTTCTCCTCCTCGGTCATACATCATTATCTGCTGCATCAGAGGTTCAGGTCTGGAATTTCGATCAGGACGACCCGAGCACGATCCCAGCGGGTTTCCATATCGGGACCCTATTCGATGGGCGAGTAGCCGGCGACTGGCAAGTCACTGTAACGGACAAGGCCATCAGCCCACCGCATGTGTTGGCCCAGCTTCACGGGAAGGGAGCCGAGCATGCGTACAAGTTGGTCCTTGTGCAAAGCACGGAGGCGGCGGATATGGATCTGAGCGTGAAGCTCCTACCCATCGCTGGAAAGGCCGATATGGGAGGCGGGCTCATTTGGCGAGCGGCTGACGATCGGAATTACTACCTCGTGCGGGCCAATCCGTTGGAGCAGAACGTTCGGATTTATCGCGTGGTCGACGGTGTTCGGCACATGATCAAAAATTTTGACCATGTGATCGACATTCGCCAGTGGCATCACCTGCGCGTCCAGATGCGCGGGTGCGATGTTCACGTATGGTTTGACGAGCAGTCGGTTTTTACACTCTGTGATCGAACATTTGCCAAGGGGCGTGTTGGGCTGTGGACCAAGTCTGATGCCGTCACGTATTTTGATGATTTACGCCTAGAAAGGGCTCCTTGAGCTGTTTAGCAATGAATCGGTCGGTCATTACATAATTGTGCGGCGATGAAAGATCGTGTGTTCTCGCCGTAGGAGACGAAACTCATGAGCGCGTCGATGAAGGGGGTTGTTCTTGTAGGTCATGGCGGCATCCCCAAGGACTGCCCGCCGGATCTGGTAACGAAGTTGAAACGATTGGAAGCTCAACGACGTGCAGCCAAACAGCTGCCTTCCCCGGAAGAGCGTGAATTGGATCAGAAAATCCGTCGTTGGCCACGAACCAAGGAGACCGATCCCTACCAATCGGGACTAGAAGCCGTGGGGGCTGTGCTTCGCCCATATCTGAATGGTGTGTTGTTTGCCATGGCCTACAACGAGTTCTGTGCACCGACATTGGAAGAAGCAGTGGAGAGTTTGGCGAAGCAAGGCGCGACATCCATTACCGTGTTGACCACGATGTTCACGCCGGGCGGTTCCCATTCGGAAGTCGAGATACCGGAGATTCTTGAGCACCTCAGGCCGAAGTATCCCGATGTCGAATTACGCTATGCCTGGCCATTCGATTTGCAACTGATCGCGAAGACTTTGACGGAGCAGCTACGGAGATGGTCGTGACTTGGTATTCTACAACACGGCAGGGAAAGCGTGACTGCCTGGGAGATTGCCTGTCTGCAGTGGCTCAAGAGGCGAAATAACCCACAGTGTCTGTGCCTCCCAAGGTGGTTACTATCGGTGCTGGGCTAGTAGATTGAGGAAAAACTCAGTCGCTCAATCGATGAAACCTGAAGAAAATACGATTTCCTTCTAAACAGAGGAAAGGTTTCAGTAGGTGCAGTTCGCCCGTGCTAGTCGAGGTAAGTGCGGTTTTTGAACAAGTCAAAGAGGTTGCTCCAGACACCGAAATTGCCGCTTTGTAGGATGCTCCGAACTGTTTTCCTACAGCCTGCTAGATATTCATGAAGATTTCTTCATGAAATTCTAAGGCGGCCTTCATCTTTCAAGGAGTATGCTTTTTCAATATGGGTGAAAGGAGGTGAAAGTCGATGATGATTTTCATTGCAAGTGTCGCGTTGATTGTCCTCGCTGGGACACTACAACGGGCGATGTGGAGTCCTAACCCGATCAGAGTGAAGCGACCAGTCCCATCTCGCAAAATTCTTGGTGTGCTCGTGGTTCTTCCGATGATTCTGCCGGGTCTAGCAGGTGCGCATGGCAATGTGACCATAGAAGAGGATAATTGTGTTCAACGAGTCGGTGGGAATCTCGTCCATTTCAACGCCTATCAGCCGCAACATGCAGCAAAGGCGCAGTACTGTACTGAGATCCCTGGTGAAGGCGATACGTTTCTCGTGGTGGATCTTGTCGATCCGATCCTGCGCAACCTTCCGATAGGAGTGCGGGTTATCAAGGGAATGAGCGAAACCTCAGAGGAGGAGACAGTCGCTTACTGGCCGCCCACAATTCATCCGGACGGAGTGCTCCGAGGGGAAGCCAAGTTAGCCAAAGGGCTCTATAAGTTAATCATTGCGCCGGAAGGTTTCAGCTCATCCTCTTATTTGTTGCGGGTGCAGCAAATCGATTATGCAACAATTGCCCACAAGACCATTGGTCCGATAACCATTATTCTCCTTTTCGTCGTGATTGGTTATGAGTTCTCCAAATCAAGATCATCGAGAAATGGGCGGATCTTGGGCAATTCTTGAAGATGGAATCGATGCGGAGGTGAGTCCAACAAGGAGGTTCTATCATGGCAGCATCAAGCGAGCGGGGCTATGATGTGTCGCAGTGGTACGATTCAAAGCCGGTGAAGATCGGCTGGTTTGCGATGTTGGCGATCGGGGTATTTTGGGTCGTCTATCAGCGGACTTTCGGGTATTCGCATGGGTTGGATTCGATGACCCCGGAGTTTGAGTCGGTGTGGATGGGGTTGTGGCGGTTTAACATTCTGGCCAACGCCATCTTCTTTGCCACCTCGATCGGCTGGATCTGGGTGACGCGGGATCGGAACCTGGCGAACCTGGACCCGAAGT
>JAHBWQ010000259.1 GCA_019636915.1 Nitrospira sp.
CGCGGCAATGTGCTCATGCATTGCTCGATACACTCCCCGGCACCGCCATTCCGGTGTGACATAGACGCTCTGCACCCACCAAAAGGCCCCGTTTCGCCAATCACTCCATTCAAAGGTGATCATTAGTTGGCCGACGGCTGTTCGGGGTGCCTCGGCGGAAGTTTCTGCCATGATGTAAAAGCCATACTCAGGGTGTGCCAAGAGTGCGCGTGCGCCTTCTCGGAGCCGAGCGATGTCCAGTCTGCGCTGTTCGGTTTCGAGTGCCATGGCCGCATTGAACTCGACGATCCTCTGTACATCGTCCACCGTGGCTGGCCTAATGACGAACATGTCTGGACTCATCGCTTATGGTAGAGCTGGTGGCGACGTCGTGAGCCATCCAGCCCGCGGCCTGTAAAACCCGGCAGAGAATTCCATCTTCATGGCTTCTTCAAAAGGGAGATTAATGGGCTTGAGCGCGGGTTCTGGAATGAAGGCCAAGTATCCGGTAAACGGATGAATGGCCGTCGGCACAAACACCATCATAAGCGTATGAGATGGATCTACCTGGAGAGCCGGCGAAGCCGTACCCATGACAAATCCTAAGGCCCAACATCCATCACGGGGAAAAGGAAAAGCCACAACCCTGCTCTGCCCAAAGCGTGAGCGGAAATTGACCAGATCCGTCATGCCTTTTAATGTGAGGTAAATACTTTGCACGAGTGGGATCTGTTCGATCCGCCGCTCCAATCTTTCGAATAGGCCGCGACCGATCATCTGATCACCGATCACTCCTGCGAGAATGAGAAGTAACACCAAAAGCACCAGGCCAAGACCAGGAACTGGATAGACCAAATATCGGCCTACAACACTATCGAGGGTGGTAAAGAGGGTCGAGAGGATCAACAATGTGGCCCAGGCCGGCACAATGAGGATGAGCCCAGCCACACAGGTTTTCCAGAAGGCTTTCATCATTTCGCGCTCCTGGCCATAAACCGTTGTGAGTCTAGCAGTGTCTGCATCTATTGAGAGGCCTTGAGACTGACTCGTACTTGGTGGCATGATACCGAATCATACGCGTGACAACCGCGGGAAGGATAGAGTCCATGAACATCAACCCGGATCTGCTGGCGATCCTCTGTTGCCCTGAGACGAAGCAAAAAGTAGCGGTTGCCGATGAGACCGTTATCAGCTTGCTGAATTCCTCTGTCACTCGAGGGGAATTAAAGAATAAGGGCAATCGACCGGTTACCGAACCATTTGAGGGGGGGTTAGTCCGAGAAGACGGTACACTTCTGTATCCCATCCGAGATAATATTCCCGTCATGCTGATTGAAGAAGGGATCCCCTTGGCACAAATTCAGTGACCATTGTTGAATTTGTCCGATCTGGCCCGCCTACCGGTCGCCACTTTAAGTCTGCCGTTTCGTGCTTCGTTGCTTGAATCTCGCTCCTTCGCTCAGACGTTTCAGGCTTCACGCTCAGCGTCTCGAGTGATGCAGAAACCAACAGTGTCAAACGTGAGACCGTTACCCCATGGCTCCGGGTGCTTGAAAACAAGACCAGGACAGTGTCGGCGGTTTTTTTCCGCATCCTGCGGGGGTAAACGGGCACCTTTGCCTGATCGCAGAACCTACGGTCCTAGAATCTGAACGGGTTTTTCTGGGTTTTCGGTCTTTGAGCCGGTGGAGGTGCCACACTGTGCACAGAGATATTCATACAGATTTCCAGTTGGAAGGACGAGAAGTAGCCGCTCTCTGGTTGGTGTCGCAATCCGGCACCGGGGGCAGAACAGCAGCGAGGCATTCAAGGACCTGAATTGATCCTGTTGACCTTCCGCAGAAGGACGAGACCGTGCTCGTGTCGCCTGATGGCGACCGGGAATCCATGGCATGCCTGCTTTACGAGGCGGTTGGAACATATGACATTGTATGGAGATCCCTGCTACAGGGTCAAGTAATTAGCCGTTCAGATCTCGAACGGCCAGGCTGATCGGACCGGCTACGTTATCAAGAAACTGTCCCTTGTAACCAGAATAGAAAACTCGACGGGGCCCCCGCTCCCAATAGTTGAGCTGATGCATGCCCCGTGCAGAGAGAATACCTATTCCTAGGCAGGAGTCTTGGCGGACTCAATTTCGGTCGCGGTGATCAGGCTCGACAGGTAGTCCGCAACAAAATTGAGTGCCTCTTCGCGTCCATCAGCCCGGCGTCCTTTTTCCCGTCTTTGAACTGATAGCTCATGTTCCAGGTCCGACTTCACTTCGCCCAAGATACGTTGAAGAGACGATGGTGTCAGATTAGTATCCATCTCTTCAAGTTCTTGGCAACGATCAAGGACCCAATTGAGACCCTCAATACGTCCGGCATAATGCTCCTGCTCAGCAGTATCAATTCGCGCCATGGCAGTGGCGAAGGTTTGGGCTTCATAGATGAGATTATAAAAGCTGGTCACCGCGCGTTGTAAGGATGGATTCATAACACTCCTTTTCCAGTAGATGAGGAGCAATTATACATCAGATTACTGGTACGACAAGGAGAATTTTTCTCCTACTACGGCCCTGATTAAGCATTTACCGCCCCGCGGTGACCAATCCAGCAGCAATTTCCAAGCCTGCGCTTGTAACGGAGGGCCGTTTGCACCACCCATAAGACAACGACTCATCGCTAGTTTGAACCGTGCTGGTGAGGACATTCGCTCATAGCGCCGCGTAGATAATGAACGTGTTTCTGATCCGATGGGACTAGTTGTCAAAGACGCGTAAATAGTGGCTAGAGGAGCAACCCACCCGTGGATCACGACGCAATAGAGTGGCTTTGCCCCTAGGTGAAGAGGAGGGAATGAAATTCGTTCATGAAGCCATAATAGAGAGGTGCAAAGTCTTTGAGACAGTCCGGGCTGGTCTCCTTGAGTTTTTTAAAAAAGAAGACCTGTGCTCGGGGGTCTAGCTGCTCCAATAATTGACTGAGCTCACCCATCGTGTAACTGCCGGAGGGGACGCTGAGAATATAGTGAACAAGACGCTCAACAAATTGCTGAGCGATATATTCACTGGTGAGATATCCATCAGGAAGCTTGCCAGTCGCGAGGAATTCACTGAAGGGAATCGCTTGGGCAGAAAATGGGAGACTTTGCTGCGACTCGACACTCACGCTGAATCGACTCCTGGGTTGGGAGGTACGATCCTTCTCTAAAAACTTTACTGGAGGTGCTCCTTATCGTCAAGTGCGCAGAAGATTCAGTGAATGCTGAGTCGAAAGACCGGTGTCCATGGAGAATCAGGCTCTATTCTTGGCGATGAGACGGACGTATCGATTCTGCACGACATATCTCGTTTTGGGTGATCATTCATAGCCTGCATTGTCGGAGAGAGGCAATTGGCTGTTTCGTCGAGCGGCATCACTGAACACTGACGGTGAAACAACAAGGGGTGGAGCTCCCCGTTCGGAACTCCACCCCTTGTGTCTCTTCCTGGCCCTGATGACTTACAACCAGGTCACCCGTTCGGCAGGCCGAATGTAGATCGGCTCTTCCACCTGAATCCGGGCCACTTCCTTCCCGGACTTGTTGAAGCCCAAGACGGTATCGTTGTACATCTCGAAGCGCTTACCGTGAATCTGGGTCTCGAACACCTTCGGCCCAGGGATCACATCGTACCGGAACACGATTTGCTGACTGGCTCGCCACAGTTGGAGCACCGCGAGGAGCTCCCGACTTGGAACCAGGTACTTTTCAATCGCATTGTCCACGCCAGGACCAAACATCTGCCGGGCATACCCACGCGGGGAATGCCGCGGGGGAATGTAATACCCGTTCGGCTCCGTCCCCCACTGCGGATACAGCGGCAACGCCACCTGTTCCACCCGAATCGCGTAGTACAGCGGATGCCAGCGATCCTCCGCCCACAGCCCATCCTCTCCGATGCGCATCAAGCTCTGCATCCGGATCTTGCCCACGCACGCCGCCATACAGCGCGTCTCCATCGGCTCCCCACCCGTCAACGGATCCTTGCCTTCGATACGCGGATAGCACGCAATACACTTTTCACTGACGCGGGTCGTGCCGCGATACATCGGCTTCTTGTACGGACACTGTTCGACACATTTCTTGTAGCCCCGACACCGATTTTGGTCAATGAGGACGATCCCGTCTTCCGGCCGTTTATAGATGGCCTTCCGGGGGCAGGCAGCTAAACACCCGGGGTACGTACAGTGATTGCAGATGCGTTGCAGATAGAAGAAAAAGGTCTCATGCTCCGGCAAGCTGCTGCCGGTCATTTTCCACGGTTCGTCGCGGGAGAACCCGGTCTTGTCGATGCCTTCGACCAGGGCCCGCATCGAGGTGGCGGTGTCTTCATAGATGTTCACGAACCGCCATTCTTGGTCGGTGGGAATATACCCAATGGCCGCCTGGCCCACTTTGGCCCCGGCATCGAAAATGGTCATGCCTTCAAACACGCCATAGGGCGCATGGTGCTTACGCCCGACGCGGACGTTCCAGACTTGTCCCCCGGGGTTGACCTGCTCAATCAACTGGGTGATCTTGACGTCGTAGAACTGGGGATAGCCTCCATAGGGCTTCGTCTCCACATTGTTCCACCACATATACTCCTGCCCTTTTGAAAAGAGCCACGTCGATTTATCGGCCATACTACAGGTTTGGCACGCTAAGCAGCGGTTGATATTGAAGACAAAGGCAAACTGCCACTTCGGATGCCGCTCCTCGTAGGGATACAGCATCTTGCGGCCCAGCTGCCAGTTATAGACTTCAGGCATGGTTTCCTCCGTAATTCATCAGTAGGCTATTGTCGAACTTCGTCAGCCCTTGCACCATTCGGCAAGGGCTGACCTTCAGGCCAATAGCATTAGACCTTAATCTTAATGTGCTCACCTTTCAGCCACTTAATCATAAACTCGTTCTCCTGGCCCGGCGTAAAGCCGGTCCGGACCGGTTCCCATGGGCCACGGGCGCCGATCCCGCCGTCTTCCGCCTTCGTGATGCGGATGAGACACTCCTTCGGCACCGTATTGACCGCATGGTGATCAATCTCGAATCCCCACTTAAACTTCAGCCCGTTTGCAGATTTACCGGGAAGCGAGTCGGTTTGATGCATGGGCATGAGCCAGCTGCGCGTGAAGGACTGTTGGGCGCCGTACCGGAAGTTCGACTGATACCCAGTGTCGATGGCGATAGCTCGTCCATCTGGTCGGGTCTCGTGGCCTTTCACGGATTTCGGCGTCGACACATACGGCGCGTGCTTGGCCATGGTCACATGGTACGGATAGGCCGGGTTGTACTTCGCCCGGATCATAAGCCGAGCGACTTTGTAGTAGGGATCACTCGGTTTCCAGCCACGGTAGGGGCGATCCACCGGATTTCCATCAATGTAGACATAGTCCCCGTCGTTGATGCCGCGGTCTTTGGCCGCTTGGGGATT
>JAHBWQ010000026.1 GCA_019636915.1 Nitrospira sp.
CGTCTGCCGCCCGCGCACTATAATTTTGGGGATAGGCTGAGAACCGGCATACACCAATTCGATTTCCTCGATATCGGTCAGTGAACGTTGCCCGGGAATCGTCCAGTCGTGGGTGAGAGCCATGGAGGGCCAGAGCCACCCTGAGATGACGATCACACAGGCGACTACCCCTCGGCGCAGCCGTCTCGATGGTAGGAACTCAGGGAGCGAGCCGCAATGCATTGCGATTTTGCCTCGAATCACGCATGACCTTCGAAGCGATCTACGGTGTATCACAGGCATTATTTCTACTGTATCTGGTTGCTCTGACGGGTGGGTACTTGCTCCTCAATGCCATTTCCATCTTCTCGCTTCGGCAGTACTTCGAAGAGCGAATGGGGGAGCACTTCCCGCAAGCGTTCACCGGGTATGAGCCACAAATTAGCATCATTGTGCCAGCATATAACGAAGCCGCCACAATCGCGAGTTCTATTCAATCTTTGCTACAGCTCCGATATCCCGAGTATGAAATCATCGTAGTCAATGATGGCTCGAAAGACGACACGATCGATGTGTTGCGCCGAGCATTCGAACTGAAACCATTTCCCGAAGCGTATAGCCGCGATCTGCCGACACAACCGATCCGAGCGACCTATCACTCGGCGATCTATTCCAATGTCCGTGTGATCGACAAAGAAAACGGCGGCAAAGCCGATTCATTGAACGCCGGGATTAACCTATCGGTTTATCCCTTGTTTTGCTGCATCGATGCGGACTCGGTCTTGGCGAAGGACAGTCTCTATCGCGTGGTGCAGCCCTTCTTGTTGGATCACCGGACGGTGGCCTGTGGTGGCACGATCCGTGTCGCCAACGGCTGCTCCGTTGAGGCGGGAGAGTTGAAGCGCGTCGGTCTGCCGACGAGCCTGTTGGCATTGCTCCAAACGGTGGAATACCTCCGCGCATTTTTGTCTGGGCGGCAGGGCTGGTCTCCCCTCAATGCGATGTTGATCATCTCAGGTGCGTTTGGACTATTCCGAAAGGAGGCTGTGCTGAAAGTCGGAGGGTACCGAACGGCCACGATCGGTGAAGATATGGAGCTGGTAGTGCGCCTTCATCACCATCATCGTCTGAACGGCATCCCGTACCGCATTACCTATGTGCCGGATCCAGTCTGCTGGACCGAGGTTCCGGAGGATTACCGTACGCTTAGGAATCAACGCATTCGCTGGCAGCGCGGACTTTGCGACAGCCTCGCAGGGCATTTTGAACTATGCTGTCATCCAAAGGGAGGTACGGTTGGGTGGTTAGCCTTTCCGTTTATGACGGTCTTTGAATGGTTTGGGCCGGCCTTTGAAATCCTCGGCTATGGGCTATTGTTGATCGGATTGGGTTTGGGGTTAGTGTCGTTCCATGTCTGGTTGCTCTGTGTGGGCGTGGCGCTGGGACTCGGGATTACCCTGTCCTTGTGTGCCTTGCTGATGGAAGAAATGACGTTTCATCTGTACCAACGGCCGTCTGATCTTTTCACACTCGTCATGGTTGCGGTCATCGAAAACTTTGGGTATCGACAGCTCAATTCGTACTGGAAATTGATCGGACTGGTCAGGTGGATTCGAGGCACGAAGGCAGAATGGGGCAATATGGTCCGATCAGCTTCGTGGCAGTCACAACAGGCCCGTCCTGGAAACCGTTAGCTTTTCCGCTCCTAGGCACGTGCCGTCGCGGTGGAGGGAGTGATTCTGTCAGACCAGTTTATCAGAGACAGACCTGAAGCCGCTCTCTCTTGATGCTGGGTACATATGAAAACGAGTGTGACGTGTGTCATGGGCGTCCGAGTCAGGATCTGGCCGCAGCGCTCACCGGTAAATCTTCCAGTACGTGGTTCTGCTATTTTCTGGACTGTCGAGGATTCTCTGCTAGGATCCGACCCATCTACGCTATGAACGCATGGACGTGGACAAGGAGGTATCTATGACGTTCCCGTCGAGGCTTCACAGGTCTTGCGCTGTTTCTTCACTCTTTCTCAGCTACCTAGTGTTCCCCGGCTGCACGGTGAGCGGAGGTGGCTCGTCGGAAACCTTGACGCAGCAGGCGTATATGAAGGCGTCGAATACGGATACCGGTGATGCATTTGGACTTACGATGGCCATGGATGGAGACACTCTCGTCGTTGGTTCAATTTTTGAAGACAGCAACGCCACCGGCGTCAATGGAAATCAAGTGGACAATAGTGCGTCAGCTACTGGAGCCGTCTATGTGTTTGCGCGGGCCAATGGAGTCTGGAGCCAACAGGCGTATCTCAAGGGGTCGAATACGGACGCTTTCGATAATTTCGGATCCAGTGTCGCGCTCAGTGGCGATACGCTGGTTGTGGGGGCTCCAGGCGAGGACAGCAACGCGACCGGTGTGAACGGTGCCCAAGGTAACAATAGCGTATCAGACAGCGGCGCGGTCTATGTGTTCACGCGTACGAACGGCGTCTGGAGTCAGCAGGCGTATCTCAAGGCGTCAAATACCGGAATGTTTGACAGCTTCGGATCCAGTGTCGCGCTCAGCGGGGACACCTTGGCGGTGGGGGCTATCGGCGAGGAAAGCAACGCCACTGGCATCAATGGGAATCAAGGGGACAACAGCGCATCGCATGCAGGCGCCGTCTACGTGTTTACTCGCACCAGCGGTGTCTGGAGCCAACAGGCCTATGTGAAGGCCTCGAATACGGAAGCCAATGACGTGTTCGGCAAGACCGTCGCACTGAACAGTGATACCTTGGCCGTAGGAGCTTTACAGGAAGGTAGTGCGCTGACCGGGGTGACTGGCGGCTCCCCGAATGAAGTCGCGACGGGTAATGGAGCAGCGAACAGCGGCGCGGTCTATGTGTTTACCAGGACGAGTGGGAGCTGGAGTCAGCAGGCCTATGTGAAAGCTTCCAATACGAGGAACAACGATGCGTTCGGCACGAGTCTCACACTCAGTGGCGACACGCTGGCCGTAGGAGCCCCTGGCGAAAATAGTGTGCTGACCGGGGTGATCACCGGCTCCCCGAATGCGGTGACTACCGGCATTGGATCTCCAGCCAGCGGGGCTGTCTATATCTTTACACGGACCGGCGGTGGCTGGAGCCAACAAGCGTATGTGAAGGCCTCAAATACCGAATCACTTGACAACTTTGGGTCCACCGTGGCCCTTGATGGTGACAAGCTGGCCGTCGGTGCTTATCGGGAGGACAGCAATGCCACAGGCCTTGCGGGGACTCAGTCGGACAACAGTGCATCCGATGCTGGGGCGGCCTATCTGTTCACACGAACGGCTGGGGTCTGGAGCCAGCAAGCCTATGTAAAGGCCTCCAATACCGAAGCCGGTGATCAGTTTGGTCAAAGCGTTGCACTGAGCGGTGCGACCTTGGCCGTGGGAAGCAGTACCGAGGACAGTGCTCTGACTGGTGTGACCGCAGGTTCGCCCAACCAAGCCGCCACCGGAAACGGTCTCATCGATAGTGGCGCCGTCTATGTCTTCCAACCGTAATAAACAGCCGGCAGTCGCCTCTCTCCTTGGCCTAGGCCTCTTTTGAGAGAGGCCAGGCCGCTCGTTTACCTTTCCCTCTCCCCTCCGTCTAACTCATCAGACAAGGTGAGAAGGGGAGGGCTATGCAAGCATTCCGTTCAAGAGTGAGCATCTATCTCGTATCAGCATCACTGCTGTTGTCGGGCTGTACCGCTACCCTGGTTCACGACGATGTGAAGCGTACGACTGGACTGGTCGGTCATTGCAGCGGCAGTGAGTGGGTCGATGATTCCTCGATCGCGATCTTACCGGTTCCGGTCATGGCGTTCGTGACACCTCATGTTGATCTGCATCCCATATCGAGTGAGCCGTATTTGAACCGCTGTGGAGCTTCGACCCGTGTCATTAATCGAGAGGTCTCGGTCAACCGAACAGCTTGTCTTCCTGGAGGCTTGACGAGAAACCTCACGCTCGGCGTGTGGTAATGGTGCCCGGCACGAGTCACCTGGTCGGCGGATGTCCTGACGGACATGCCGCGGCTTTCAGATGTTTCCCTCCATGACTCACACAACCAGAAATCGTAACCACTATTATTCACCAAGGAACACACCATGCATATCTCACGATGGATCTTCGGTCTAATAGGCATGATCGGACTCGCAGGACTGCTGGTTGCATGCGGCAGCAACGGTGCACCCTCCGTCTCGGCCAGTGGATCGGGAAGCGGCTCAGCATCGGCATCAGGCACGATCACAAACTTCGGCAGTGTCTATGTCAATGGGAAGAAATTTGATACGAGCGAAGTTGAAGTGTTTCATGAAGATCAATCGATCCGATGCAGCATCAGCACGAGTAATACCTGTGGCCTTAAGAAGGGCATGGTCGTCACTGTGCACGGCTCATTTACTGGCACTCAACACACGGCAGCTTCTGTGCGACAAAAGGATGCAGTGGAGGGGCTGGTTCAATCGGTCGCGACGGACGGATTACGCATGGTGGTCATGGGACAGACGGTCTTCGTCGACGACACGACCATTTTCGACAATAATGTGCACCCGGTGGCCGGCGACAATGTTGAGGTCAATGGCCATATCAGACCGGGCGGAGTCATTCAGGCGACGTTCATCGAAAAGAAGTTGCTCAATGTGACACCGGAGGTGCGTGGCTTCGTCACGAATCATAACGATGGCACCAAGACATTCCAGATCGGAACCCTCACGGTGAGCTATGCAACGGCTCTGATCAGCGATATGCCTGTTCCAAACGGCAGTAATTGGAATGGCCTGTTGGTGGAAGCTAAGGGGATTGTTTTTACTGCGACGACGTTAACTGCGACCAAAGTCGAACCGGAGAACCCAGGTGTCGGGAATCAGGTCGACGAATTTGAAGTCGAGGGCTATGTGACACAGGTGCGCGGGGCCGGCGATTTTTTGATCGGCAGTACGCGGGTGCAGGCGGCTGTGAATACGGAATTTCGTGGCGGTACGGTCGGCGAGATCGCCGTGGGTGCAAAACTGTCCACCGAAGGGCGATGGGAGAACGGTGTACTTCTCGCCAAGCACGTGAAGTTTCATGAGAGTGTGAAACTAGAAGGGGATATTGCGACAATTGGCGCGAATGCATTCACGCTCACGGGATTGTCCGGCCTGACGATCACCGTGAACGGCCAGACCGAATTCAAAGATGCCAGCCTCGATGGGTTATCATCCGGCGACCATGTTCGTGTTCGTGGTCGTGTTGGCGGTGCCAATTCAGTCATTGCCACGCGCGTCGAGCTGCGATCGGCGGACAATAACATCACTCTGCAGGGGCCAGTGCAGTCAATCGCCGGAAACGTCCTCGTGATTTTGAGTGTACCCGTGGATACCAGCACCGTCACTCAGTTTGAGAGTGTGAGTGGTTCATCGGAGAATCGCGCCGGCTTTCTGGCAGAGGCGCATGAGAATTCCCTGGTAAAGATCAAGGGAAAATTGAGCGGTTCAATGGTCCGTTGGGAAGAGGCAGAGTCGGAGGATTAGTTAGGAGCAGGTGGTGCATCTGGCTACAATGAATCAATAAAATCAGCAGAAAAAGGAGATTCATGATGAACTCTACCAGTTGGAAGGACATTATGTTGGGCACGATTGCTGGGTTATCATTTCTAACCGCACCGACAATGGGAATAGCGAGCAGCGCCATTGATGACCCGGTAGTCCGAATGAATAGCCGAGGGTCAGGCTTGCTGAATAGTGGATCCGGGTCCATGCAGAGTGGTTGGGATGAATGGAACCACAGAGGCAGAGATGGCAGAGACGCTCTCGTGGTTGCGCAAGCCGGGGGTGACGTCCGTCAGGAAGATCGCCGGGCAGATAGGAGAGAAGACCGCCGGTTTGATCGCAGAGAGGATCGGCGCGAAGATAGACAGCTCGATCGAAGACAAGATCGCCGTGAAGATCGTCAACTTGACCGACGAGAAGATCGGAGGGAGGATCGCCAGTTTGACAGGCGAGAGGATCGTCGGTCTGACACAGGCGGGGAACTGCGTGGGCTCGACCGTGTCGATCAAATCGCGGGAGAACATGGCCGTGACGGGCGAGAGAATGCCCGCATGATGCAGATGGATCGCCCGAATAGACCGGAGCAGATGGAAGAGATGCAACGGCCGGAACGACCCGAGCGTTCCGTCAGACCGGAGCGGTTGGAGAGACCAGAGCGTGGTGGTCGACACTAAGGGGCAATCGGTTTAGGGGTGTCTGAGCAAGAGGCTCTACTGACGGCGCCGGATGTCTTCCGGCGCCGTTCTGCTATGCAGTCGAGGTATCCGCTGAGCCGTTGCACTCCACCTTGTCAATCGCGTAAGTAAGATATCCATACAGACGCGTGTGTGCGAAAGACGTGATCTGTTCGTCCAAGGAGGGACGCGAGAATGACGCAGATGTGGATCGTGAAGGTGATGATCGTGGCCGTGATGGGATTCTGGGGAGGACAGGCATTGGCAGCTGATCCTTCCGATAAACGACAACAGCCTGCGTCCGAGCGCAACTGGCAGATCAGTTTCACCCCAAGCTATAGCCACGGGAATTTTGGCACCAATACGACGAGTGAGTTTATCTATGCCCCTGTTTCCATCAGACGGTTATTCGCTAACGGGGATATCACGTTGGTCATTCCTTCTGTGACGGCCATTACGGACGGACGGACAACGGTCGTTGGCGGGACCGCATTCCGTGTTGATGATAATCATGGAAGCAACAGCGGATCCGGTGGAAGTGGTGGGGCAAGTGACGACGGAGGCTGCAGTGGGAAAGGTTCAAATGTGTCTGGCAAGGATCGTGTTTGTGGTACGACTACACGAGTCACCGGACAAAGGGTGACGACCACAGGAATCGGCGATGTCATTCTGAGGGGGCGCTACTATATTGTCGAAGAACAGGACTATGTGCCGCTCATTGCCGTGACGGCACGCTTTAAATTTCCAACGGCAACGGCGAGTCAAGGTTTAGGAACAGGCAAGTTCGACCATGGGTATGGGATCGAGATGTCTAAACTCATCGGTCAGAAGTGGCTGGTCTTTTTTGACGGCGGGTATAACTTCATCGGCGACCCTGACTTGGCCGATGGGTCCGGTACACTCGGTCTTCGCAACCAATATTGGTGGGATGTGGGCACAGGCTATTACCTGACGCAAGATTGGCTGGCCAGCATCTACTTTGAAGAGTACCGTGCACTTCGAGTTGGCTTACCGAATGCCAGAGATGTATTTTTCTCGTCGAACTATCGGCTCTCTCCAGCGTGGCGTTTGAATGGTGGCGTAGCGGTTGGGCTCTCAAATGGTGCACCGGACTATGTTGTCTCAATCGGTAGCAGTTACCGGTTCTAGCTGGTTTCCTCATCATCTTTCGTGTCAATTTACGCGTTGCGCCTTGAGTCGTCTAATGAAACAGATAGGCAGACGCAAATGGTCCTGTGGCATCGGACCAGACTAACTGGGGTTAGGACATGCCACCGGATCAGTATCCAGGGCCAGATGATGCTCAACTCGTTGTTCGTAGTCTCAAGCAGGACCATGAGGCATTCGGACAGCTGATCGACCGGCATGCATCCACGATCATCAACTTGGCCTACCGGATGGTCGGCGACCGTGCTGAAGCTGAGGACCTGGCGCAGGAAGCCTTTCTTACGGCCTTTAAAGCGTTGGCGACGTTTCGTGCAGACGCAAAGTTTTCGACCTGGCTGTATCGGATCGCCGTCAACAAGTGCAAAGATTGGCTGCGGGCCAAACGACCGGGGATGGGACAACACGATGTCGATATCGATGAGATGCTCGATGTGCACGTGGCGGACGAACAGACGCCTGAGCGGCTGCTGTCGCAGCAACAGGTGGCACAGGAATTAGATCAGGCCATCCAGCGATTGCCGCCGCTGTATCGTGAAGCGTTCGTCCTGAAACATCTTGAAGGGCTCAGTTACGAGGAAATGGAAGAGATCCTTGGGGTGAACAGCGACACGCTCAAGATGCGAGTCTATAAAGGGCGAGTCCAACTCAGTCGAGACCTTGTGGCGCTGAACTCAGCACGATAGGTCGTGCATCGCGTGGATGGTGATGATATGACTGACCCAGAACTCCTGATTCAACGCTTTTTGGATCACGATCTCACACCAGAAGAACGGGTTGCCTTTTTGCGTGCGGTCGATGCCGATCCTGCATTGCGTCGGCGGTGGCTCAATCTGGAGATGGTCGTTGCTGAAGCGATCCGGTTGCCGAGGTTCGCTCCCTCACCCCGGTTCTTGAGTGAATTACAGGCCAAAATTGCTCCATCGGCCATGAGCTGGTGGGAACGTGTGTGGGCGGCTGTGACCAGCACGCGAACATTGGAGTGGAACCTTGCCGGCGCCGTTGCTGTAGCCTGTGTCGCGATCGCGACAGTGGTGGGGCTGTTGTCGATGAGGACAGAACGAATCGTCGAGGTGCCGGTTGCGATGGCTCCGACCCAGACGATCGCCGCCGGTATGAAACAGGAGCCGACGGTGTTCGTCCGGCTCGTCCTACTGCAGCCAGGAGCACGATCGGTGTCGGTCGCGGGAGACTTCAATGGATGGAACCCGACGCACACACCGTTGGAACGGTCGGATGGCGGTATGTGGACTGCCACCATTCCCCTCAAACCCGGTCGATACCAATATATGTTCGTCATCGATGGGAAACAATGGATTGCCGATCCGCTGGCGACGGAAGCCGAGACCGATGGGTTTGGTGCCCAGAATGCGGTGCTGGATGTCGATATTTAACTTTCATCGATCGTCCCTTGCAACGGGCCTAGTCTGTATGTACTCTCCCGCAGATGGGAATGAGACTCAAGGGACTTGGCCGTGCTTCTCGCACAGTTCTGATTGCGATCGTGCTGCTAGGTGGCTTCTCGGCCTGCGCCAAACCTCCGGTAATAACGCCCAGTCTGCCCAAGCCACTGGCGGGTGCCGTACGATTCACCCTGCTTGCACCCGGTGCCACACAAGTCTTTCTCGCCGGGTCCTTCAATGGCTGGGCCAAGGACGCGATACCGATGAAGATGGTGGATGGGGGCTCGCTGTGGTCGGTCGATGTGCCGTTGGATGAAGGAGAACATACGTTCATGTATGTCGTTGATGGCGTGCGATGGGTCACGCCGCCGCAGGCCGAGGAGTTTGTGACCGACGGATTCGGACAAACGAACGGAGTCGTGATTGTACGATGAGCTCATGAGGACACGAATCTCTAGAGCGATGGGGGTGCTGAACGTCCTGGTCGCATTGACGACGGCTTCGGTCTGGGCCGAACCTCTTTCGGTGCAAGATCGGGACGCGATCACTCGGCTTGGTTCGGCACAGGGTCGTTCGGAGAATGAGATCGCTCCTTTGCTCGATCACGTCAGCAAGGCCGGTGAGCGCGGACTTCCCACTGAGTCGTTACTTAACAAGGTGCGGGAAGGTCTGGCGAAAGGGGTCGAGCCCCAGCGGATTGACCCGGTGCTGCGGCAGATGACGTCCCGACTCGAGTCTGCGCATGAGGTGCTGAAGGAGGCGGGTTCTCATGGACTGGAGGAAGGGAATCGACAACGTGCCATCGAAACAATGGCGGAGGCGCTTTCACGTGGGGCAACGGTCGAGGAGGTACGGGAGCTGAGCCGACTGTCACAAGATGGCCGGCACAAGGCGACACAAGAAGAACTTGCAGCCGGGGCGAAGAGCCTGGCGGTGATGAAAGAGGGGAAAGTCCCGTCGAAAGACGGCGCGGCCTTAATCGGCGAGGGAATGAAGCAAGGATATCGCGCTTCCGAGCTGCTCGATCTGAGCCGAGAAGTCAAACGGCGTGGGTCCGATTTTGAAGAAGGACGTGCGAGCCTCAAAGCGCTTCGCGAACAAGTGAGCCGTGGTGAACGAAGTGATCGGCTCTTCAAGGACGATGATCGCAGTGGGTCTGGTGGCGGCGATCGAGGGGGCCGTGGAGATCGGGGAGGGCGGGACCGTCGAGAAGACTCGTCACGCGATCGATCTGGCGGTGGTGATCGATCAGACCGGGTCGATCGTCCCGACAAGATCGACAGGCCTGATCGCCATGAGAACATCGATCGCATTGACCGACCGGATAGAATTGAACGATCTGATCGTTCAGGCAGTGGGCGAGATCACTGAGTTCTCCGGGCTCTCCTCTTCGCACTAAACCCTGAAAGAGTAGACGTTTCTCAACGTGCTTGATACACCAAATCATGGAGGACTGCCGCGTAGGCAGAGACGTCCAAATATTCTTGCACGATATGCCGATCGAGGAGGGACTGATGAAAGGCATGCTCATCGCAATCAGTGGGGCAATCGTGCTTGCGAGTAGTCTGGCCTATGGTCAGTCCGGTACACAACTCATTGAACAGCAGCTGAATCAAGAGGATTGGATCGAGCGCAGCTTTGACCGAGGACAACCCGATCGTCAGGAGGCGGCTCGGCTCGATCATGAACAGACGCATAGAGATCGCATAGAGAAAAGTGCCAAGGCGGACGGGGCGACAACCAGGAAAGAAACGGGACGGGTCGGTGCTGCAAAGAAGCGCGCGTCTCGTCCCATTGCGCGAGAACGACATGATCGCCGGGATGCACGCCATCGCTGATCGTGAAGCGATCCGGTTGAGCGGATGGGACTGGCAATGTCGATCGAGGTGCGTCTTGCCTCTTATCGGGCTCCAGTCAGCCTATCGGTGAGACTGCCGTTTTGTGCCTTGCCTGGTCCCTGCTACAATGCCAGCATGGATGTCATTGCAACACATGGTAACGCGGATTTCGATGGCCTTGCTTCCATGGTTGCCGTGCGGAAACTCTTTCCGGATGCTAAGCTGATTCTCCCGGCTGGAGCACAGGAGGCCGTCCGTAACTTCCTGGCTGTTCACGATCTCGACATCACGAAACTGAAAGACGTTGATCCCGCCCTGATCACCCGGTTAATACTGGTTGACACCCAAGAACCGAGCCGGATTGGAACGCTCACATCGTGCCTCGAGAATCCCGCAGTTGAGGTTGTGGTGATTGATCACCACATTGAAGCAGACTCGGTCTGTGTTGGACGTTCAAAGCAGTCGGTGGTGGATTCAGTCGGTGCGACGACGACGCTTGTCATCGAACAACTCCGGCGACGGCATCTCCCCGTCACACCGTTTGAGGCCACGGTGATGGCTCTCGGCCTCTATGAAGAGACCGGGTCGTTTACCTTTTCCTCCACGACCAGTCGGGATTTCGAAGCCGGGGCGTTTCTCATCGAAGCCGGCGCGGATCTGAATACGGTCTCGGATACCCTCTACACACCGCTTGATCCTGACGCGGTCGCGCTATTGAACGATTTACTCGAGCACAGTGATGTGTTGTATCTCGACGGTCGCAAGGTCCTGGTGTCGACGAGCACGGTCGACCGCTGCCGCGGCGAGGCAGCTGGCGTGGTGCATCGACTCGCAGAGTTGCAAGGTGTCGATGCGGTCATCGTCGCCGTGATGATGGCTGATCGTGTGGAAGTGATCGGACGGAGCCGTCGACCTGAGATCGACGTGGGCTGGGTCGCACGGGAGTTCAACGGGGGAGGTCATGCCGTTGCGGCAGCGGCCGCGGTCAAAGGGCGGACACTCTCAGAAGTCAAAGAAAAAATCATCTCGTTGCTGACCACACAGTATCGTCCAACGCTGCTGGCCCAGGATGTCATGACCAGCCCGGTGAAAGCGATCGCGATGGACACGACCGTTGCTGACGGTGGACAGCGGATGACGGCTTACGGTCTGAATGTCTTCCCAGTTTTGGATGAAAAGGACCGTTACGCGGGGATCGTCAGTCGGGAATCGATTCAGAAGGCGTTGTTTCATCGTCTCGGCAAGATGGCCGTGCGGGACATCATGCAGACTGATGCCTATATCGCACAACCGGAATCCTCGTTTCATGAGATCGAGACGGCCATGATCGAACGGAACCAGCGATGTGTTCCGATCGTCAAAGAGGCGAAAGTCGTCGGTGTCATCACCCGGACGGATTTGTTGCGGACCTTGCACGACGATGTGTTGAAAGAGGCACGATTGAGGGCGCTGCACCCTCGTGCAACTGAGTCGGAGGGCGGAGGGCCACGCCGTAACGTCAAGGGGCTGTTGCAGAGCCGTTTGCCGCATCGTCTGGTGACACTATTGGAGAGTGCAGGACAATTGGCTGATCGTTGCGAGATCTCGCTGTTTGTCGTCGGCGGTAGCGTGCGAGATCTGCTGCTCGGCATTAAGAATCTGGATTTGGATCTTGTCGTCGAAGGCGATGGCATCGCCTTCGCGCGAAAGCTCGGGGACATGCTGCACGCGAGGATGAAGGTGCATGAGCGATTTGGGACAGCGATGGTGCTGCTGCCCGATGGTCTCAAACTCGATGTGGCCACCGCGCGGACAGAGTACTACGAGTATCCGACTGCCTTACCGACGGTAGAGCACAGTTCGATTAAAAAAGATCTCTATCGTCGTGACTTTACGATCAATGCCTTGGCGGTCAGGTTGAACGGGAAGGGCTTCGGCGATGTATTGGATTTCTACGGTGGGCAACGAGATTTGAACGATAAAGTGATCCGCGTGTTGCACGGACTCAGTTTTGTCGAAGATCCGACTCGCGTATTCCGAGCGATTCGATTTGAAACTCGCTTCGGCTTTCATTTGGGCAAGGACACCGCAGCGTTAATCGCCGGCGCTGTGAAAATGGATCTGTTTCATCGACTGTCCGGCCATCGGTTGCTCGAAGAACTGAAGGTGTTGTTTTCCGAACGAGAGCCACGGCGGGCCATCAAACGA
Source organism: Nitrospira sp. (assembly GCA_019636915.1). Classification (GTDB taxonomy): domain Bacteria; phylum Nitrospirota; class Nitrospiria; order Nitrospirales; family Nitrospiraceae; genus Nitrospira_D. Next base: position 12,783 of record JAHBWQ010000026.1, read on the forward strand.
CTGGCCCATTTTGGGTTGCTACGGTTCGTCCATCCCAAGCTGAGTTGGTCGGATCGGTTGGAGACTCTCTTGAACGCCGTCAATGAAGCGGTCGATTGGTATCGCTTGTTGTACCTCGATCGGAAGATGGACACGTGGCTGGTCTACATGATGGGGCTGGTTGAAATGCTGCCCGAACGTGCGGTGAAGGATGTACTCAGGCGCTTCCCATTTTCCGAGCAGGAGGCCACCACACTTAAACTGGCTCGTGCGGGTTGCCATCACGTCATTCGCCGATTAGCATCAAGACGACCGCTCAAACCAGCGGAGGTCTATCACCTCTTATTGGGATTGTCGGATGAGACGCTGCTGATCCTCATGGCCAAAAGCAAAGGGGATACCGTCAAGCGCTCTGTTTCGGTATTCCTCACAACCTATCAGCATGTGAAACCCGTTCTGACCGGTACCGACTTGAAAGCGATGGGACTCAAACCCGGTCCAAAGTTTAAACAGATTCTTGAACAGTTGCTCCATGCCCGTCTGAATGGAGAAATCAAGACGGAGCTAGAGGAGAGACAATTGGTCGAGCGTTTTATTCGATGACCGGTGGATGAGGGCTGGGATGAGGCAGGCTGAACGGGCTATGAGTGAAGGATAATTGAGCCGAATCTGCTTCGTGCTGTTGTTGTGTCTGCTTCCTATCGTAGGGACCCTACTTCATTTCCGTTCATTCGTAATACCCATTCATGCCTGAGAGCGGTGCCTTGTCCCTCCATAACTAGATTTCGGGGTTTTCGATTGAATGACGCTACACAGGTCATTCCTTAGGAAGTTCTGATTTATTCTCTTCGTACAATCTGATAGAGGTAAGGGCTCTTTTGTGAGCAGGCGTGCCACATGTTGCAGCATCTAATCCATTTGGGTCCACATGAATTCATCACAATCCATCAAACGGTCAAAAAGTGAGGAGAAAAGGGTTCGACATGATCGCTCTTTTAAAATCTCTGGGGCAGATGCCTGGCACTATTTCGTGTGGCTCTGTAGTGGCGGCCCTCAGTCTGTCGGTGGTGGCGTGTGAGCAGAAGATTGAGCCTGAGGTGGTCCGTCCGGTTCGCAGTCTGGTGATCGAAACCCATCTGTCCGGCGATCTCATCGCGTTGACGGGGCAGCTGCATGCGCGCGACGAAACCAAATTGGCCTTCCGTCTCTCCGGCAAACTCCTTCAAAGTTCAGTCAGCGTCGGCGATACGGTGAAGGCCGGCCAGATCGTGGCTCAGATGGATGCGGCGACGGAACGGCATGCGAGGAATGCCGCACAAGCCGATCATGCCGCGGCGCAGGCCCTGCTGGACCAAACCACTGCGGCGGAACGTCGATTCGGCATCCTGCTCAAAGAAAAAGCCGTGTCTCAAGCCGAGCATGAAGAGGCGGTGCGGCAACTGAAAGCCGCGCAGGCCCAGGTTAATGCGACGAGGGCCAAGCTCAATTCTTCGGAGGTACAGCTCAGCTATACGGAACTTAAGGCGGACGCCACCGGTGTCATCACCGCGAAGGGTGCGGAGCCCGGTGAGGTTGTCCAAGCTGGGCAAATGGTATTTGTCTTGGCGCATCAGGAAGGCCGGGATGCGGTCTTCGATATGCCGGCGCAGATCATTCGCGACGGCATGTTGCCACACCAGGAAATCGACGTATGGCTGGCTGACAATCCGTCTATTAAGACCGTCGGTCATGTCCGTGAAATCTCCCCTCAGGCGAATCCCTCAACCAGAACCTATCCGGTGAAGGTCAGCCTGGATTCACTCCCTTCAGGAATGTTTCTCGGGTCGACCATTGTGGGAAGGGTGAAGCTACGTGCGGGCATGCAGACGGAGATTCCATCCTCCGCGCTTATGATGCGGGAGGCACATCCGGCTGTATGGGTGATCGACCCGAACACTCGCACCGTTCAGAAACGTGAGGTTGAAGTCGCTCACTATCATCAGAACGCGGTGGTGATCGCTTCAGGGTTGGAGTCAGGAGAACGAATCGTTACGGCAGGCGCGCATTCACTCCATCAAGGGCAACAGGTCACATTGCTGGAGGATATGAATGACCGGCGTTAACCTGTCCGAATGGGCCATCCGCCACAAAGCCCTGACGATCTATTTCATGGTTGTGACGCTTATTGCGGGTGCCTATGCGTACGTGAGTCTGGGACGGAACGAGGATCCGCCGTTTACGATCAGGGTCATGGTGGTACAAACCCTCTGGCCGGGCGCGACGCAAGATGAAACGATGCAGCAAGTCACAGACCGCATCGAGAAGAAACTGGAAGAGATCGCCTACCTGGATTATCTGAAAAGTTACACGACAGCCGGCAAATCTACGATCTTCGTGTCGCTGCTGGATAGCTCGCCCAAAGAAGAGGTGCCTTCCGTCTGGTATCAGGTTCGCAAGAAAGTCGGCGACATCGCGCACACGCTCCCACAAGGCACGAGAGGGCCGTTCTTCAACGATGAGTTTAGCGACACCTTCGGCATTATTTACGCGTTCACCGCTGACGGATATTCTCATCGGGAATTGCGCGATTATGTTGAGCTGGCACGGTCGCGTTTCTTGGAAGTTCCCGATATTGCCAAAGTGGATACCATCGGAGCACAGGACGAACGGATCTACGTCGAGTTTTCCGCGCAGCGCATCGCCGAGCTCGAACTCGATCGATTCGCCTTGATCAAGGCTCTTCAGCAACAGAATGCGGTCAACCCGTCCGGCATCATCCAAACTCACGATGAGCGGGTCCTCGTGGAGGTCTCCGGGAAATTCCTGTCCGAACAGGACTTTCTGCAGCTCAATTTTGCCATCGGCAATCGTATGTTGCGGTTGGGTGACATCGCGACGGTGTCCCGTGGGTATACCGATCCTCCCCAACCACTTTTCCGGGTCAATGGGGAGAATGCAATCGGCCTCGCCGTCTCGATGCGATCATCCGGTGATATGCTCGCACTCGAACGCAATCTCCAGCAGGCGATGCGGCAACTGACAGCCACCTTGCCCATCGGCATCAACCTTCACCTTGTGGCGGATCAACCCAAGGTTGTGCACGACGCCGTTCATGATTTTATGGAGGCCTTGTGGGAGGCGATCGCCATCGTCCTCGGGATCAGTTTTCTTAGCCTCGGCGTCAGGGCTGGTCTCGTCGTGGCTTGTTCGATCCCACTGGTTTTGGCCTGCGTCTTTGTGATGATGGACATGTGGGGGGTTGATTTCCAGCGGATTTCACTTGGCGCGCTGATTATTGCACTCGGGTTGTTGGTCGATGATGCCATGATCACGGTCGAGAGTATGATCACCAAGCTCGAGCAAGGCTGGGATGCCTTCCATTCGGCCACCTATGCGTACACGACCACGGCGTTTCCGATGCTGACCGGCACACTGGTGACCATGATCGGTTTTGTACCGGTCGGTTTTGCCAAGAGCGGAGCGGGAGAATATACCTTTTCGCTTTTCCTCGTGGTGGCGGGCGCGTTGCTTGCCTGATGGGTTGTTGCGGTGTTGTTCTCGCCCTTGATTGGTACGCTTGTGCTGTCGGCACATCCGCGCTCCTCCCGGCAGGAGACTGAGCGGGCTTTCCAATGGTTTCACCGGTTATTGGTGTGGTGCATGCGTCATTCCAAGATGACCATTGCCATGACACTCGGCCTTTTTTGTGGGGCGCTGGCGCTGTTGCCCTTGGTTCCCAATCAATTTTTCCCGTCCTCAGACCGTCCCGAGCTTGTCGTCGATTTGCGTCTGAGGCAGGACGTGTCGATGTACATGACCGACAAGGTTTCGCAACGACTCGATGCGATCCTCCATGATGATGACGAGATTGATCATTGGAGTTCGTATGTCGGGCGAGGCGCCGTCCGTTTTTATCTGCCCCTCGATGTCCAATTGGATAACGAGTTTTTTACCGAGACGGTCATCGTCACGAAGAGTCTTGAGGCTCGGGAACGTGTACGGACGCGTCTTGAAGGCGTGTTGGCACGGCAGTTTCCTGAAGTTGTCGGACGCATTTATCCACTCGAATTAGGTCCTCCGGTCGGGTGGCCCGTTCAGTATCGTGTCAGTGGATCAGACCCCATCAAGGTTCGTGAAATCGCCGATCGTGTGGCGGGTGTGATGGCGGCGACTCCGGAGTTGCGGAACATTAATTTTAACTGGATGGAGCCGATCCAGAAGTTGACCATTCAGGTGCATCAGGATAAAGCCAGACTGTTGGGGGTGAGCTCATCGGATGTCGCCCAGGCGATCAATCTTGTGGTGTCCGGCGAGGCTGCCACGCAGGTCCGTGACCATATTTACCTGATCGACGTCGTGATCAGGGCTAAAGAAACGGAGCGGATATCTTTAGACCGAATGCGAGCACTGGAAATTCCTCTGCCCAATGGAAAGACCGTGCCTCTGACCGAACTGGCGAGTATCAAGTACGAGCAGGATGTTCCCCTGATCTGGCGGAGGGGGCGAGTGCCTACGCTCACCGTGCAGGCAGATGTGAAAACCGGCATCATGCCCGACACCGCCGTCGACCATCTTCAACAGCCGATGGCGGCACTACGTGAGCAGCTTCCCTCTGGATATGACATTGCCGTGGGGGGCAGTGTGGAGGAGAGTGGGAAATCTCAGGCGTCGGTGGCCGCCGTTTTCCCGATCACGATTGTTTTAATGATGACCATACTTATGGTGCAGATGCAGAATTTCGGCCGACTTGCGCTGGTGCTCAGCGTTACGCCGCTCGGTGTCATTGGTATCGTGTTGGCTCTGCTGACTGTTCAGAAGGCCATGGGGTTCGTGGCGTTGCTGGGCGTGATTGCCCTTGTCGGGATGATCATCCGCAATTCGGTCATCCTGGTCCATCAGATTCAAGTCGAGAAAGAAGCAGGACATTCGGATTGGAATGCCATTGTGGAGGCGGCTCTCTTGCGGTTCCGTCCGATCATGTTGACCGCGGTGGCTGCGATTCTTGGCATGCTGCCCATTGCTCCGACAGTTTTCTGGGGGCCTATGGCTGCCGCGATCATGGGTGGCCTGGCGGTTGCCACCCTGTTGACCTTGCTCTTTCTGCCATCCTTGTATGTGGTGTGGTTCCGGGTACGGGAAGATACGGCGAACGCCGCCGCAGCCGGACCATGATTGACCATTGTGGCGATGCCCTTGACCAACCCTGACACAAGAAATCCGCTCATTCTCAGGAAGGATGGTAGCCGCCACTTCGCTGGGTTGCATGGGGGGCGTCGTGATACGGTTGAACTTGTCTGGTTGAATAACTACGAGCCACATTTCTTTTCCTGCTCCACAGCCTGTCGTTAGATTCCTCCCACCAGAATTGCAACATTTTCATTTTTTGGAGCCAAACCTCGCCTGACATGATATCCAAGGTGAGGGAAAGAACGTGTGTCACAATTACATACATAATTGTCGCCATGGTAGATGAATCTATTTGGCAGATTTGCGTATATGGGCTCTGTGTCGGGGTGGTGATTGCCGTCATGCTGGGCCTCCCGCCCTTACTCGGCGAGCGGTACTGGAGGAAAGCGGAGCGTCGCTTCGAAAGCGCAACGGGTATTCCCTATGAATGTGGGATTCGGCCAACTGGCAATGCCCAAGTACGCCCACCGGTGCAATACTATTTGATCGCCATGTTCTTCGTTATTTTTGATGTGGAGGCGGCGTATCTCTATGCCTGGGCTGTTGCAGTACCGGAGACCGGCTGGCTGGGCTTCATTGAAGTGACGATCTTTGTGGCTGTTCTGTTGGTATCTCTTGCGTATCTATGGCTCACCGGGGCGCTTGATTGGCATGCTCACTCTCAGCGTCCTCGAGTTCGGTACCGGCAGAAACCGCATATCAACAAGTCAACGGAACTCTACAATGACCGAGTGGCGTAACGGACGACTGGAAGGTGTGCGGGTGACCGAGGGCGGCGACGGTCCGTTAACCTCTGTCGTCGGACAGTCGGTTTTCTTTGCGAAGCTGCAAGATCTCTTGGCCTGGGGACGGAAAAATTCCCTCTGGCCGTTGAATTTCGGCTTGTCCTGTTGTTTCGTTGAAATGGCGACGAGTTTCACCAGTGTCTACGACGTGGCTCGGTTCGGGGCGGAAGTCGCGCGCGGGTCACCGCGACAGGCCGATGTGTTGGTCGTATCGGGAACGGTGTTTCTGAAGGTAGCCCCCGTCATCAAGCAACTCTATGAACAGATGCTGGAGCCGCGTTGGGTGATTTCGATGGGGTCTTGCTCGAACTCCGGAGGCATGTTTGACGCCTATTCTGTCGTGCAAGGCGTCGACAAGTTCATTCCCGTGGACGTGTATATGCCGGGATGCCCACCTCCGCCACATGCCTTTATGGAATGCCTGCTGCTCCTCCAGAATATGGTGGGGTCAGAGCGCCGGCCTCTAAGCTGGCACTTTGGTCCGCAAGAGGTTCAGAGGCCCATCATGCCCTCGATGCGGGATTCGAAACGGGCGGAGCGGATGGCGCAGCATGAATATCCCGGCATCGATGTGCTCCCTCGGACCGATCTTCTCTCTCCCCATTTTGCAGGGCAGCCAGACGGGCACTCGAAAGGCAAGTCGTGACGCTGCGAGCCTCGACCCTGAGAGATGCCTCAGCCGGTGAACAAACCGGATTGGTCTCAGAGCTTATGGCTCACTTTGGCTCGAAGGGATCCCTGGTTGCGGTCCAGTCTACCAAGGATGGGATTCCGACGATTTGGGTCAAGAGGCATCAGATTCAGGATGCGCTCCGCTATCTCAAATCTGAACTTCCGAGTCCGTTTCCCATGCTGTTCGACCTAAGTGCGACCGACGAACGGCTCCGTCGGAATCATGACGGATTACCGATCGGAACCTTTACGGTGTTTTATCACCTCTACTCCTTTGATCGGAACCAGTCACTCCGCATCAAGGTGGCGCTTGATGGTGAGTCGCTCTCTCTGCCCTCAAGCATCGACCTGTGGCCCAACGCCGATTGGTATGAACGAGAAATCTTCGACATGTTCGGGATTCAGTTCGAGGGGCATCCATTTCTTCGTCGTCTTCTGATGCCCTCATGGTGGGAGGGATATCCGCTTCGCAAAGACCATCCTTCGCGTGCGACGGAAGTCGGGCTGTTCCAATTGCCGCCGGAAAAGCTGGCCATGACGCAGGATGCGCTGCAATTCAAGCCTGAGGACTGGGGCTTGGCACGCACCTACCACGACCGTGACGCTGACTTCGACTATATGTTCATCAACCTCGGCCCGGCCCATACCGGCACACATGGGGTACTCCGGTTGGTGGCGCAGCTCGCGGGCGAAGAAATCATTAACATCGTTCCCGATATCGGGTTCCACCATCGCTCACAGGAAAAGATCGCTGAACGGCAAACGTGGCATTCCTTCATTCCCTACACCGATCGTGTGGATTACCTCCAGGGTGTACTGAATGAAATGCCGTACTGTCTCGCGGTCGAGCGATTGGCAGGTATTACGGTTCCGCCGCGGGCCCAAGTCATCCGTGTCATGATGTCCGAGTTCTATCGAATCGCCAGTCATCTTGTCTGGTACGGGACCTTTGCCGGGGATGTGGGCGCGTTGTCACCCGTTTTTTACATGTTCAATGATCGAGAGCGCATCCTCTCGATTGTCGAAGCCGTCTGTGGCGGACGAATGCATCCGAATTGGCTTCGGATCGGTGGGGTTGCGCGAGACCTTCCGGTTGGGTGGGACCAGCTGGTTCAACAGTTCGTCGAGTGGTTTCCCAGCCGACTCGACGACTATGAGCGCCTGGTCATGGACAATCCAATCCTGAAACAGCGGACTGTCGGGATCGGAGTCTTATCGCTGGAGGACGCGATTGCGTGGGGCGCCACCGGTCCGATGCTGCGGGCCTGCGGGTTGCCGTGGGATTTGCGCAAAGTTCGTCCCTATTCCGGGTATGAGCAATTCGACTTTGAGGTTCCAACCGCTTCGAATGGTGATTGTTATGACCGGGCGGTGGTGCACATGTTGGAGTTGCGCCAGTCGCTGGCGATCATTCGTCAGTGTCTCAAGGCTATGCCTGCCGGTCCCTATACGTCGCTCGATCCTCTCGCCACTCCGCCGTTGAAGCAACACACGATGCAGGACATTGAAACGCTCATCAATCACTTTGTCGGGGTGAGTTGGGGGCCGGTTTTGCCGCCAGGCGAAGCAGAAGTTGCGACAGAATCGTCCAAAGGTCAGACCAGTTATTACCTGACGAGCGATGGATCGCAGTTCTCGTACCGAACGAGAATCCGCACTCCCTCGTTCGCCCACATTCAGATAGTGCCCTTAATGGCGAGGGGTGAGTTGCTTTCGGACCTCCTGGCCGTGCTGGGCAGTGTGGATTATGTGCTCTCGGATGTGGATCGGTGAGCGATCCTGTTGCGAGTTCCGAGTTTCATGTTTCGAGTTACTGACATCCGTCCCTGTGACTTGAAACTCACAACTCGCAACTCGGGGCCGAGCGACGAGATACGAGGAACGTCATGCTGAGCGAGATCGAACGCCGAGAGCTCGAAGATGCCGTGAAGCACTACCCTGATAAACGGGGGGCGGCCATCGATGCCCTCCTGACTGTCCAGCGACGCCGTGGATGGATTTCGGATGATTCGCTTCTCGACATCGCACAGTTTCTTGAGATCACGGCTGAGGATTTGGACAGCATCGCCACGTTCTACAACCTTGTGTTTCGGAAACCCGTCGGCCGGCATGTTGCCTTCGTGTGTGACAGCATCAGTTGTTGGATTAAGGGGTGCGAACAGGTGCAAGAGCGGATCAAGAGCCTTTATGACGTGGATCTCGGACAGACGACCTCTGATGGACGTCTGACCGTCTTGCCGATCGCATGTTTGGGACATTGTGAGCGGGCGCCGGCGATGATGATCGATCAGGAGGTGTACGGCGAGGTGGTACCGGAAAAAATGAAAAGCATTATGGATAAATACAAATAACGTTAATTATGACATCTGAAACATTAAGATTGCGGTATTGAATAGCTGACACTAATAATAGAAAACTAAATACGAATAGTTATGGAACGACCGCTCACACAGCATCTCCATCCCAATCGGAGTCCAAGGTTTTTGCGAGAGTACGTCTCGACCGGGGGGTATCGTAGCCTCCAGAAGCTTGCCGCTGGGATGGCCCCTAAGGATGTGCAGCGGCTGGTCGGGGAAGCAGGGCTGCGCGGCAGAGGTGGAGGTGGGTTCCCCACCGGTACCAAGTGGAGCTTCGTCCCGATGGGACCAGATGCACCGAAACCGAAGTATATCGTAGCCAATGGCGATGAAATGGAGCCGGGCACGTTTAAGGATCGTGTGCTGATGGAAGGTGACCCTCATGGTCTCGTCGAAGGCATGATCCTCGCCGGCTATGCCCTCGACGCCGAGGTCGGCTACATTTTCCTGCGCGGGGAATATCATCTGTCGGCCCAACGACTGAACCAGGCCATTGCGGAGGCGTATGCGGAAGGCTATTTGGGGAAGCCGATTCCCGGCACAGGATTTCAATTTGATCTGCACCTGCATGCGAGTGCCGGCCGGTATATTTGTGGTGAAGAAACAGCACTGATCAACGCATTGGAAGGCAAACGAGCGGTTCCACGAGCGAAACCTCCCTTCCCGCAGACGGTTGGCTTATGGGGGCAGCCGACCATCGTCCAGAACGTCGAGACTCTCTACAACATTCCCCACATCATCAATCACGGTGCCGATTGGTATCACCGGTTGAGTCGCACTCAGGATGGTGGCACCAAGATCTACGGCATCAGCGGTCGCGTCACTAATCCAGGGTGGTGGGAATTGCCGCTCGGCACTACCGCACGTGAACTTTTGGAACGACATGCCGGGGGGATGGCCGAGGGTGTTCGCTTTCGTGGCTTGTTGCCCGGCGGAATCTCGACCGCCTTTATGATCGAGGAACACCTGGATCTCCCTCTGGATTTTTCTTCATTTCCGCCAGAGGTGGGACGTCTTGGTACAGGGACCATGATCATCCTGGATGACCAGACCTGTCCTGTTGGATTTGTACTGAATCTTGAAAAGTTTTTTGCCCGTGAGTCCTGTGGTTGGTGTACTCCTTGTCGTGAGGGGTTGCCGTGGGTGGCAAAACTCTTGATGGCGTTCGAAGAAGGACGTGCGACTAGGGATGACTTGTCGCTGCTTGAGATGCACGTCAAATGGCTGGCGCCCGGACACACCTTTTGTGGTCTTGCACCTGGAGCGATGGCCCCGTTGCAGTCGGCCTTGAAATATTTTCGCGAAGACTTCGAACGACACATCACCATCAGCGGATGTCCTTGGAGCAAGAAGTTGGCGCAGCAGAGGGTCTTGGTCTAGGTCTATGGCGACCATCATCGTCGACAACAAGTCGTACACCGTGGATGAGAAGCAGAATCTACTGGTCGCCTGTCTCGGACATGGGCTGAACGTGCCCTACTTCTGCTGGCACCCGGCGATGGGATCGGTGGGGGCGTGCAGGCAGTGTGCGGTGAAACAGTTCAAAGACGATCGGGATCAGTCCGGTCGGTTGGTGATGTCCTGCATGACGCCGGCGGCCAATGGCACGCGTATCTCGATCGATGATCCTGAGGCCAAAGCCTTTCGCGCATCCGTCATCGAATGGTTGATGGTGAACCATCCGCACGACTGTCCGGTGTGTGACGAAGGAGGGGAGTGCCATTTGCAAGACATGACGGTCATGACCGGACATGTCTATCGACGCTCTCGTTTCCCAAAACGGACGCATCGCAACCAAGCGCTCGGGCCGTTCATTCGTCATGAGATGAACCGGTGCATTCAATGCTACCGCTGCGTACGCTTTTATCGAGATTATGCAGGTGGGCGAGACCTCAATGTCTTTGGGGCGCATGACGCCCTGTACTTCGGCCGGGAGCAGGACGGGACCTTAGAGAATGAATTCAGCGGCAATCTGGTGGAGGTCTGTCCGACCGGTGTGTTCACCGACAAAACCTTCTTTCATCACTATACGAGGAAGTGGGATTTGCAGTCGGCCCAGTCGATTTGTCCACATTGCAGTCTTGGTTGTAATACCACCGCCGGTGAGCGGTACGGTACTCTGCGTCGAATGACGAATCGGTTTAACAGCCAGGTGAATGGCTACTTTTTGTGCGACCGGGGACGGTTCGGCTACGAGTATGTCAACGGCGAACATCGTATCAAACACCCTCTAGTGCGAGCGGGATCCGACCGTACCCAGCCGGGAATGCCGGAGGGCGTGTCAAAGACTCTGGAGTTCGCAGCGGACCGGTTACGACAGGCCCGCAGGATTGTGGGGATTGGGTCACCTCGTGCGTCGCTCGAAGCCAATGTGGCTCTTCAATCTTTGGTCGGACCCCAGCAATTTTATCAGGGGATCGATGAACGGGAACGTCAGCTTCTCTCCACGATACTGAACGTATTTCGAACTGGACCAGTGCCTTCCGCGTCCATTCATGATGCAGAACAGGCCGACGCGGTTCTTGTGCTTGGGCCTGATCTCTTGAACGAGGCTCCACGCCTTGCGTTGGCTCTCCTGCAGTCCATCCGCCAGCAACCGATGGAACGAGTGGACCAATTGAAGATTCCGTATTGGGACGAGGCAGCCGTGCGCAATGCCGTGCAAAACCGGCGAGGCCCCCTCTTCCTCGCGGGGCATCACCGTACCTGGTTTCATGCCTATGCAACGGATTCCTATTTCGCCGCATCAGATGATATCGCTCGGCTCGGATTTGCCGTGGCGGGAACCATCGGGCAGGGGGCACCGTCTGTCCCTGATCTCAGTCGCGAGGTCAAGGATCTTGCTCAGTGCATCGCCGAAGCCCTGACCCATGCACAGCGCCCGTTGATCATTGCCGGGACGGGTAGTGGGTCTCAGGCAACGATTGAAGCGGCTGCCAATGTTGCCTGGGCGTTGCACCAACAAGGGAAACAACCACGGCTCAGCTTCGTACTTCCGGAGGCGAATAGCGCAGGGCTTGCATTGCTTGGCGGCGGAAGCTTGCATGACGCATTCGACTCGATTCGTCAAGGGAAGGCCGACACGGTGATCGTGCTGGAGAACGATCTGTATCGCCGGGCGGACCAGACGAAAGTCGATGCCTTCTTTGACAGGGCACAAACGGTGATTGTCATCGATTCTCTTGAACATCGCACAGGGACGCATGCCGACGTACTCCTTCCGGCAGCCACCGGTCCGGAATCCGATGGGACCTTCGTGAATCAAGAAGGCCGAGCCCAGAGGTTCTACCAAGTCTTTGCTCAGAACGATGACATCAAAGAGAGTTGGCGGTGGCTGAGTGACCTGGCTCGTGTCACCTCGCAAGATGTTGAGCGTGAATCGGGAGTCGCGACCTGGCGCAACTTCGATGATGCGGTCTCCGCAACGGCGACGGCTGCTCCGGAGCTGGCGCGCGTCGGAGAGGTCGCACCGTCGGCGAGTTTTCGTCTGGTTGGTCAAAAAATCCCCAGACAGTCTGAGCGATGTAGTGGGCGTACGTCGCTGCTCTCTCATCTGACCATGCACGAACCGCCTCCCCCTGTCGACCAAGACTCCCCCCTGGGATTCACGATGGAAGGATACCGAGGACCACTGCCCTCGCCGCTGATTTCCCAATTCTGGGCCCCTGGCTGGAACTCGATCCAGGCGGTGAATACCTATCAGGATGAAGTCGGCGGACCGTTACGTGATGAAATGCCGGGTGTGCGGCTCATCGAACCAGTTGCAACGAAAACGCCTGCCTGGTTCACCGCCATTCCACGTGCGTTTCAGCCGGCTTCTCGGCAATGGTTGCTGCTTCCCCTATTTGCCGTATTTGGAAGCGACGAACTGAGCAATCGATCTCCGGCAATTGCCGAACGGATTACCCAGCCGTTCTTGTCCTTGCATCCATCCGATGGAGCACGGTTGAGTCTTGAGGATCTCAGCACGATTGATCTGGCGTTGCAGGGGACGACCTACTCTCTTGTTGTTCACTTCGAGCCTTCTACCCCGGTGGGTACGGCAGGTCTCTCTCTTGTGCCTGAGGTATCCGGCGTCAGAGTACCGACGTGGGTCGATCTGTTTGAGGCGATCAGGATCGAAGGAAAGCGAAGGGCTGCATGATCGATTGGAGCCACACCGCATTGACCATCGCCGTCATTCTTGGAAGCTGCCTGACATTGGCTGGGATGCTGATCTGGCTCGAACGGCGACTGCTCGGGGTTTGGCAGGAGCGATACGGTCCTAACCGTCTCGGACCAGGCGGATGCCTACAATCGTTGGCGGATATGATCAAAATCTTCACGAAAGAAGACTGGATCCCGCCATTTGCCGATAAAGCGGTGTTTGTGATCACCCCGGCCATCGTCGTGATTACCGCACTCATGTCGTTTGCCGTGGTGCCGGTTGCGCCTGATTTCGTGGTCGCTGATCTCAATGTGGGGGTCCTGTTCTTCTTGGCCATGTCGAGTCTTGCTGCCTACAGTGTCATCATTGGGGGCTGGGCCTCCAATAACAAATTTGCGTTTCTCGGCAGCCTTCGGGCTATTGCACAGTTGTTGAGTTACGAAGTCTTTATGGGGCTGTCGTTGATGGGTGCGGTGCTCTTGGCGGGCTCATTCAACCTGAGCGACATTGTCGAGGCCCAACGTCATCAATGGTTTGTGATTCCTCAATTTTTCGGGTTTCTCTGTTTTTTCATGGCAGGACTGGCTGAAGCCCATCGCACCCCGTTCGATATGCCTGAGGCGGAAGCCGAGCTCGTCGCCGGCTATCACTCGGAGTACAGCGGGATGAAGTTCGGGATGTTTTTTGTGGGCGAATATCTCAGCATCCTTCTTCTCTCGGCCATGACCGTCATTCTTTTCTTCGGTGGGTGGCATGGACCCTGGTTGCCGCCGGCTGTGTGGTTTGTCCTGAAGATGTTCGGGTTCATCGTTCTCATTATCCTCATTCGGGCAACCTGGCCTCGATTCCGGTTTGATCAGTTGCTGACCTTCGGTTGGAAAGTTGTGATGCCGCTGGCGTTGATCAATCTCTTGCTGACCGGCGGGATCGTGTTGTGGAAAGCCGAAGGACCGGAACTTGCCTTGTTTCGGTGAACAAGGCTCAGATTCTGTAAGAAGGGGATACAGACTGATCGATCGGTCGTACCTATGATGAACACATGGATCTATGCCCGTAATCTTGTCGTGGGGTTATGGATCGTTTTTAAACGGACCTTTACGAAGCCGGTCACGGTTCAGTATCCGGAAGAGCGACCCTATTTACCACCACGCTGGCGTGGACGAATCGTTCTCACGAGAGATCCTGACGGAGAAGAGCGTTGTGTGGCCTGTTACCTCTGCTCTGCAGCTTGTCCTGTCGATTGCATCGCGCTTCAGGCTGCGGACAACCCAGATGCGCATGAACGCCGCTATCCGGAATTCTTCCGGATCAACTTTTCGCGCTGCATCTATTGTGGAATGTGCGAGGAGGCCTGTCCGACCAATGCGATCCAGCTCATTCCTGATTTCGAACAGAGCGAATACGCACGCCGAAACCTCGTGTATGAGAAGGAAGATCTCCTGATCAGCGGAACCGGCAAGTATCACGACTATAACTTTTATCGAGTGGCAGGTGTGCGAACTCTCAACAAGGATAAGGGACAAGGTGCGAACGAATTCCCACCGGTCGACGTGAGGAGTTTGATGCCGTAAAGGAGTGCCGAGCAGGGAAGTGCTGAGTTTTGAGCAAGAAGCTGCGTGTGACTCAGCACTGAACGTATAACTATGGAAATCCTTTTTTACATCGCAGCAGCCGTCGCGTTTCTGGCAACGCTCCGCGTCATCACGCATCTGCATCCAGTCCACGCGTTGCTCTACTTGGTCGTCGCACTGATCGCGTTGGCGCTGATTTTCTATTTGCTCGGTGCGCAGTTCGCCGCCGCGCTCGAAGTCATTATTTACGGCGGTGCCATCATGGTGCTCTTCATCTTTGTCGTGATGCTCTTAGGGCCGCTCGCTGTTGAGCAGGAACGGGCTTGGCTTATGCCCAACGCATGGGTAGGGCCCAGTATCCTGGCTCTGGTGCTCCTGGGGGAGGTGGGATACCTCATTGCCACCGGAGATCATGCCTCGATGGCTGTTGCAGAACCCAGGCAGAAAGGGATCTCGATTGCCCTCTATGGACCCTACATCATCGGGGTGGAATTGGCTTCCATGCTGTTGCTGCCTGGTCTGATCGGTGCCTATCACTTGGGGCGTCGTCTGTCGAGAGAGAGTCGTTGATGTTGAGCACACCTGCATTGGTGTTGGCCATCATGCTGTTCGGTCTCGGATTGATCGGTTTATTGAGTCGACGGAACATTCTCTACATGCTGCTGTCGCTTGAAATCATGCTGAATGCCGCCGCGCTCGCATTCATTGCCGGAGGGGCCCGTTGGGGACAAGTCGATGGGGAGATCATGTTTTTGTTTATTCTTACCCTGGCCGCCGCTGAAGTTTCTGTGGCACTGGGGATTGTGCTGCAGCTGTCACATCGGTTTCGAACATTGGACGCCGATGCCTTGTGCGAGTTGAGAGGCTGACCCACATGAACGATCAGTCGAAGAACAATAGGTGTCTGGTTTTGAGTTTGGTGTTTCATGACCCGCATCATTCGGCTCGAAACATGAACCTCGCGACGCGAAACGTGTTCTAGCTGGTTTCACGAAGAACGAGAGTTGAGATGATCAGCTTACTCTGGCTTATCCCGGTCCTCCCGCTCGCTGGTTTTTTGTTGTTGGCCCTGTGTGGCGGGCGATTGAGCCGGTATCAGATCGCGTGGGTCGGGTGCGGTTCAGTAGGGACGGCAGGCGTGACCACTGCGCTTGTCGCTGCAGATTTCTTCCGCACCTTTCCTGATCGAGAATTCTACCAGCAAACGTTATGGAATTGGATCGACACGTCCGGGATGACGGTCGGGATCTCTTGGTATCTGGATGCGCTCTCACTCTTGATGGTGGCGGTGATCACCGGCATCGGGTTTTTGATCCATCTGTACTCCGCCGAATACATGGCTCACGATGACGGCTACGCCAGATTTTTTGCCTACATGAACCTGTTCGTCTCCGCCATGCTGACACTGGTGTTGGCGGACAATCTCCTTTTGCTCTACCTGGGCTGGGAAGGGGTGGGGCTTTGCAGCTATCTGTTGATCGGATTTTGGTATCGCGAACCGGAATACGGCACCGCTGCGCAGAAGGCCTTTATCGTCACTCGCATCGGAGACACGGCGTTTGCCATTGGGCTCTTCATCCTGTTCACACAATTTACGAACTTGTCGATCCAACAGGTCCAGAGCCTAGCAGTGGAGGCCTGGCCGGTGGGCTCGAACCTGGCCATGATCGTCGCGGTGCTCTTCTTGATCGGGGCGGTTGGAAAGTCGGCGCAATTGCCGCTTCAGGTGTGGCTACCTGACGCCATGGCTGGTCCCACGCCGGTCAGTGCGCTCATCCATGCGGCCACCATGGTGACGGCAGGGGTCTACCTCATCGCCCGGATGCATCATCTGTTTGCCCTTGCGCCGATGGTTCAAGAGCTCATTGCGGTGCTTGGCCTGGTGACGTTACTGCTGGCTGCCTCCAGCGCGCTGGT
>JAHBWQ010000260.1 GCA_019636915.1 Nitrospira sp.
TTTTCGACTCGTGCGTTGCCGTCTTCGGTCAAGGCCGCCGTCTTGGTTTTCTCTTCAATGGTGTAGTCTGTTTCGGCCTTCAACTGGGGGATGATCGCATTGATCCGGTAATACAGGTCGGTGGTCTGATCGGTTTGGCCGGAAATGATCAGCGGTGTACGGGCTTCATCGATCAAAATGCTGTCGACTTCATCCACGATCGCGAAGTTCAGCTCGCGCTGGACGCACTGGTTCAATGCCGTGACGACCAGGTTGTCACGAAGGTAGTCGAATCCATATTCGTTGTTCGTCCCATAGGTAATATCGGCGCGATAGGCTTCGGGTCTTGTGCAGGGACGTAGGTGTTGCAGCCGTTTGTCCGATGCTTCGTAGGTCGGATCGTATATAAATGAGGCGTCGTGCTGAATGACTCCAGTGGACAAACCCAACGCGTGGTAGAGTCGTGCCATCCATTGGGCGTCGCGTTTTGCCAGATAATCGTTGACCGTGACGAGATGGGCCCCTTTGCCTTCCAAGGCATTGAGATACACAGGCAACGTCGCCACCAGGGTCTTCCCTTCCCCGGTTTTCATCTCAGCGATACGCCCACGATGGAGGATCATGCCGCCGATCAGCTGCACGTCGAAATGGCGCATGTTGAGCTTCCGGCGCGACATTTCTCGACACACCGCAAACGCTTCGGGCAAGATGTCGTCGAGCGTCTGGCCTGCCTCAAGCCGCTTCTTGAAGTCCTGGGTCTTGTCGGCAAGCGCCTCATCGGAGAGGGGAGTGAGCCCAGCCTCCAGCCCATTGATCTGAGTCACAATCGGCCGCAGGGCCTTGATTTCGCGTTCATTTTTACTGCCGAAGATTAGATTGAGTACTTGCGTAACCATAGGAGTAGATTAAGTATGGAGTGAGATAAAGTCGTTCCAAATAATAATATATTGAGTGTCGGTGTCTTAAATAGCCGAGGCAGTATACAGCATCTTTTCAGTGAATCCTACCTGATCCTCTGGCAGCCAAGTAGCCGCTTGACAAGTCTTGTCACCCTCACCTACCATCGTAACTGGAATTGTAGTAACTGTTGTGTCGGTTGTCCGCCTGGTAGGAAGTGTCTTCTGATGAGTGGCTCTTTCCGTGCGGTTCTCCCAATTTTTCTTATTGTGTGCATTCTTACGGTCGGTGGGTTGGCCCAGGTTCAGGCGGCTGAACATGCTGGGCACCATGCTCAGCATCAAACAGCCACACATGGAACACTGCTCTGCTCCTGGATGTGCGCGGCTGGCGCCGTGCTCGACAGCGAAGCTGTCGTAATTCAGGTTCAACGCACACCTCTTGCCTTTGTCCCAGTCCTTCAATCGAGCCGTGTCGTCTCGGAACTCTCTTATATCGTCCCCAGTCGGGCTCCCCCATCTTTCTTCTTGTAATCTGCCGTCGATTTTGTCGCAGCCGTGGTGCCTAGGCCACTCCTTTGAATGGTTTACCGGCGGCTTGAACTGAATTACTCCCGGAAAGTCCAGGTCATTGTTTATGGTGAAAAAACCTTCTGTGTTCGCAGTTGTGTTCGGTCTTATTGGAGCCATGTGTCCATGGACCGTCGTCGGGCCTGCTGAGGCAGCCTGCGGGTCGGTCACGTGCTTTGTGGTCGTCGGTTCCCAGCAGCAAGTGCCGCAAGCCGGCCTTCTGACGTTCAATACGATTTACAATTACACGCCGATGCGCTTACTGGATGGAACGAACGGCGTGATTCCCGCGATCGACCAAGCCGGACGCCGTCTCATTTTGGACCACCATCAAGAGGTTCGAACAATCACGCAGACCGTTAACTTCGATTTGAATTACGGCATCACGGAACGGCTGGGCGTGCAGGTCACGATTCCTTATCTGTGGCGGACGCATAAACATATCGATGGGCTCGGGGAAGCGGGCGCCAACGGCGAAGGCGAACTGGTGCCTTTCAAAGACAATGGCATCGGCGACATGATCATCACGGCCAAGTACAACGTGTTGCCCACGCTTCGCAGTGTGGTGGTGGCTGGATTCGGTGTGCAGGTGCCGACCGGCAGCACGAGTGCCCGAGATGCTGCCGGTGAGCTGATGGAATCCCCGACTCAGCTGGGACGCGGCAACGTAGGACTGATCGGATCACTCTATCAGACCTATGAACTCATCCCTCGCCGACTCAATCAGTTTTTCTACGGTAGCTACCGCCATACGTTCCGGAACAACGACGGTTATCAGTTCGGCGATGAATACAACCTCAGCCTAGGCGCCAACGGGGTTCCGTTAGAAAAGACGCCGTGGTTGGTGCTGATGGGCCAATTTCATTGGCGATATTTGGTTCATGACAATATCAGTGCGTCGTTGGAACGATCAGCGACACCGGCTGATACCCCGAATTTTCCTGGTGAGACGATCGTCATCGATCCCGCCATTTCAAACCGCCGCGTGCCGAATACGGGCTCGACCTATTTCGCCTTTTCCCCAGGATTCCAAGTCAGCCTTGATGGGTTGATCGATTCCCCGTTGACCAAGTGGACCTCCGTCTATTTCTACTCACAGATTCCAATCATGCGAGACTCGAATAACGGTCTTGCCCAAGGGGTTAGCTACATTTTTGGAGTGACTCGATCGTTCCAATTGACAAAAGCCGGATCGTAAGATCCCGTGTGAAAGGAGGCAGCGATGAGTGTGAAGAGGACAGAAGCAAGGTCATTGATGGCGCTGGTCATGGTCGGAGTCGTGCTTCTGGCCAGTGGGAGCTTGGTGTGGGGCATGGGCTCACGAGTGCCGGCTGTCGGGACGACGGCCGAAGATTTTCAATTGACGGATCTCGACGGGAAATTACAGAGTCTCAGCCAGTATCGAGGCAAAGTCGTGCTGGTCAATTTCTGGGCGACCTGGTGCAAGCCCTGCACGACGGAAATGCCGGCGATGCAGACTACTTACGATAAGCTTCGTGACAAGGGCTTTGTGGTGCTGGCCATCAATGAGCTGGAAGATGAAGCTAAGGTCCGTGAGCACATCAAACAGTATAACCATACGTTCCCCGTGCTGCTGGATCGGGGCAACAGAGTGGCGAATCAGTTCGGAGTCTTCGGTTTGCCGGTCAGCGTATTCATCGATGAAAAGGGCGTCGTTCGGGAATATATCAAGGGCGGCCTGCTGACTGAGCAGGTCATTCTCGACACAGTGGCACGAATCCAAAAGCCAGAACCGATGAAGGCGGCATCGCTCAAGTAGTAAAAGAAACATGTTGGCAAGGTTGAAACAATCCTGGTTTGTCTGGCTGTTCCTGGCTTGTCTCGTGCTGGTGAACGGGTCCATGGCTGCGCCGAGTGTGGGCCATGCCCAGCACCATGCAGACCATCAGGCAGGGACTCACTCGACCGGTATCTGTGCCTGGCTCTGTGCGGCAGGACAAGACGTTGAATCCACATCGGTGTCGTTGACGTCGACGCTTCAACTGGTCGGGCAGGCGGTCGTTGTTCACATTGACCCCATTCGTGTTCACACTTCGTTCCAGTACTTCTTCCGCGGGCCTCCCAGTTCCCTCGCATAGCCGTTCGTTGCTCTTTTAACAATCGTATCTCGCGATGAGGGCCGAGATCGGCCTCTGTCTGCGTGACCAACAGAAAGATCATGGAATCATGATGCGCACGCTCTTGTGTTGTGCTCTTGGTGTTGTGTGTGGGGCGATTTCTTCAATGTGTACGCCGTTTTCGGTGCAAGCCTCTTGTGGGTCGGTGAGTTGTTTTGTCGTGATCGGTTCGCAACAGCAGGTGTCGATGAAGGGGCTGCTGACGGTCAACGCGATTTACAACTGGACCCCGATGGAAGCGCCTCCCGGCGAAGGTGGGCGGATCCCATTTGCCAGTCAGGGGACCAGAACGCTCACGTTGGCGAACCTAAATGTAAATAGTATCAAGACCACGACGCGCACGGCGACACTGGACCTCAATTATGGATTAACCGACCGCCTCGGTATCCAGGTGGCGATTCCCTACAAACATGTCGAGTCCAACGCCCAAATCGGAGGGCTCGTCCCTGTTCCGTACGGTGAGGGGGGACTCGGCGATATCCGTGCCACATTGAAGTACAACGTATTGCCGACTCTGCGCAGCATGATTGTGCTGGGTGTCGGTGTCGACTTTCCGACCGGCAGCTATGGGCGGTTTGCGCAGGGAAATACTTTGGCTGAATCAACCCTCCAAATCGGTCGCGGAAACTTCGGTGTTGTTCCCATAATCTATCAGACCTATGAGCTGATCCCTCACCGGGTGAATCAGTTTGCTTCAGTGAGTTATCGGCACACGTTTAAGAACAGCGACGGATATAAGTTCGGCGACGAAGTGAGCGGGGCGGTGGGGGTCAATGTGATCCCGCTCGAACAGACCCCCTGGCTGGTGCTGACGCAACAGTTCAATTTCCGATGGATGCAGAACGATGCGATGGACTCGTCATTGTTCTTATTCAATCCCGGTGGATCTCCTATCTTGCTCGATCCGACAGTCAAGTTTCGGGCAGTACCGACGACTGGCTCAACCTATGTCGCCTATTCGCCGGGTGTCATGTTCAATGTGATGAATTTCGCCTCGTTCTATTTCATCGCGCAGATCCCCATTCATCGGGACTTCAACGGCAATCTGGAACAACAGATCAGTTACATTTTTGGGATGACCAAGTCGTTCCAACTGTTCGGCGGAGCGTCTTAGAGAATCGACAGGAACGACGGAATCGAATCGGCCATGGTGAGGGAGCTGCGACAAAAGATTTCTCGGGTACTGACCGGCTGCTGCACCGTGCTGTGGTTGGCCGGATTGTTGTCGGTCGGCCAAGGGAATTTGACGGCACACTGGACAGTGTCACACTGTCCCCAAGGACAGGCGCAGAATGGGCAACAGAGCCACAATCATTGTGCCTGGCATTGCAGCGGCTTCGACATCCAGAGTGGTGACGGACGAGCCGAAACCACCGCAGATCTTCAGGTGGGTCTTGTCTGGAGTCTTGGCACTATTCCCGCACAGCACGCACGTCTTGATGGCCAATTTCCACCTCGTGGTCCGCCGCAGCGTGTTTTTGAGATTGCCTAACACACAATCGTTCAGGGAGCCGGCTGTGCTCCCAATAATCACGTTGAAGACGACGATTTACGAGGAAGGAACGTTCCATGGAAGCGATGAAACGGAAGAGCTTTGTATCGAGTATCTCAATGGGCGCGTTAGGGCTTGCGGTGATCAGTCTTGCGGCATGCAATTCAGGAGAAACCACCACGGCTGCTCTGGCTCCTGGCGGAAGCGCTGGTCAGGCTAGTGCGTTGGTGTTTGTAAATAATACCGGTGATAAGACGCTGACCAGCCTGGCACTGAAGGGAGATTCTGGCAATGCGGTGGTCAACACGATCGACGCGGCGAAATTTGA
>JAHBWQ010000261.1 GCA_019636915.1 Nitrospira sp.
TCAGTTGGCGGTGTTGGTCGATCGCGGCCATCGGCAGTTACCGATCAAGGCCAATTACATCGGGAAGAATCTGCCGACCGCCCGAGATGAGCAGATTCAGGTGCTGTTAGAAGAGGATGGAGAGAACGACCGGGTGGTCATCTTGAGGGCAGGATGACGATCATGGAATGGAGGGTTCCATGAGCTTGAAGCGCAAAGATCTGTTGAGTCTGGCCCCGCTCGCGGTCGATGAGATCACGCTTATTCTCGATACGGCAGATTCCTTTAAGGAAGTGACGGGACGCGAGATCAAGAAAGTGCCGGCGCTGAGGGGGAAGACCGTCGTCAACCTCTTCTTTGAGCCAAGCACGAGGACGCGGACGTCCTTCGAGTTGGCGGCGAAGCGGCTCAGTGCCGACGTGATCAATTTTTCTCCGTCCTCCAGCAGTGTAGTGAAGGGAGAGACGCTGCTGGACACCGCACGTAATATTGAGGCGATGCAAGCGGATATCATCGTTCTGCGTCACTCTTCGGCAGGAGCTGCGGAAACGCTGGCGCGCGGCGTCAAATCGGCCGTGATCAATGCAGGGGATGGATGGCATGAGCATCCGACGCAAGCGTTGCTTGACCTCTATACGATTCGGCAACGAGGGATGAATTTTCGGGGATTGCGCGTGGCGATTGTCGGCGACGTGTCACATAGCCGTGTCGCTCGTTCGAACATCTACGCGCTCGTTAAACTTGGAGCCGAAGTCAGACTGGTGGGGCCGCCGACGATGATGCCTTGGGGGGTCGAAAAGTTAGGGGTGAAGGTGTACGCCAATATGGACGAAGGTTTACGCGACGTGAATGTTATCATGATGCTGCGGCTGCAATTGGAGCGGCAAGGGCGCGCACAGTTTCCTTCGATCCGAGAATACTCTCGACTCTACGGGCTTACCGCGGAGCGTGTGAGGCTGGCCGATTCCGATGCCATCGTCATGCATCCAGGTCCCATCAATCGAGGCGTGGAGATCGCCCCGGAGGTGGCCGATAGTTTGTCGTCGGTGATCTTGGACCAGGTGGCCAACGGTGTCGCAGTTAGAATGGGAATTCTCTACCTCGTGTCGGGAGCCAATTCGTGAATCTTGATGATCTGTTGAGGGGGGATTTCACAGATCAACAGATCCGGAAAAATCTTAGAGAGGGCGTATCGTGTCGATTTTGATTACAGGCGGTCGAGTCGTCGATCCAGGTCGATTTGTCGGAACGGCCGATGTGCTCATTGAGGATGGGAAGATCACGGCCGTGGGCACTCAGTTGTCTGTTCCCGTCGGTGGTCGGACGATTCGAGCCGACGGCAAGCTCGTGATGCCGGGGTTCGTCGATTTGCATGTCCACTTTCGTGAGCCGGGTTTCGAATATAAGGAAACGATTCAGAGCGGCAGTGCAGCGGCGGTGGCGGGAGGATTTACGACAGTCTGCTGCATGCCGAATACGAATCCAGTCAACGACAATCAAGCGGTGACCGAGTTCATGTTGGAACGGGCACGGTTGGCAGGTATGGCTAATGTGTTACCGATCGGGGCTATTACCAAAGGGTCTGAAGGGAAAGAGCTGTCGGAGATCGGGGATCTGCGGCGTTCCGGTTGTGTGGCGATCTCCGATGACGGAAAGCCCGTGATGAATAGTTTGGTGATGCGGCGTGCGATGGAATATGCCTCGGCCTTTGATCTCACCGTCGTCGATCACTGTGAGGATATCCATCTCGCCGAGGGTGGTTGTATGAACGAGGGATTGATTTCAACCGAGCTTGGATTACCCGGTATTCCTGCGGCAGCCGAAGACGTCATGGTGGCGCGTAACCTGTCGCTGTCCGAATTGACAGGGGCTCGCCTGCATCTTGCGCATATCAGCACGGCCGGGTCGGTGCGGATGGTGCGAGAGGCAAAGGCTCGTGGGATCCTCGTGACGGCGGAAGCCTGTCCGCACCACTTCACGTTGACGGAAGAACTGGTGCGTGGTTACAACACGCATGCCAAAATGAATCCGCCCTTGCGGACGTGGACCGATGTCCAGGCCATCAGGGAGGGGTTGCGTGACGGCACCATCGATGCGATCGCAACGGATCATGCGCCTCACGCGACTCAGGAAAAACAGCAGGACTTCACCGAGGCCCCGTTTGGAATTGTCGGACTGGAGACCGCACTCTCACTGACCTTGGGATTGGTGGAAGACGGGGTCCTTTCCCTTGAGCAGGCCGTTCAGAAGCTTACGGCTGCGCCGGCAGCCGCGTTTGGACTCAAGAAAGGGACGTTGGCGGTGGGGGCAGACGCCGATGTCGTCATCGTGGATCAGGATGAACAGTGGGTGGTCGATCCAGCGAGATTTCGATCCAAGAGCCGAAACACACCGTTTGCCGGTTGGAAAGTGAAAGGGCGTGTGCAGACCACGATCGTAGGTGGCCGGGTGGTATTCGAAGCCAACCCTGCAGAGCAGTAGTGTCGTGCGACGGATGCCCCATTGGGGGATGGTCTGTTGTCTCACGCTCGAGTGGGTGGCTCTCGCGGTGTGGGTGGGGGGAATGATCGTGCTGAGCGGCGCGGTGATTCCGGCGGTATTCAATACATTCGGGGGGCAGGATTCCGGGGGGATGTTTCTAACACGTGCGTTTGAAGGGTACCATCGCCTCGTGGTCGGGGCCAGTGTGGTGCTCGCGGGGGCGCTCGTCGTACGGTGGTTGAGCGGCGAGGCTCACGTGGCGGTCCGTAAGAGCGAGATCATCGTATTGGCAACGATGGTGGTCATCGCGGTGGTAATCGTGATGGTCTTGCATCCAGAGGCAGCGGCTCTACAGCTGCAGGCATTTTCGATGAAGGATGAAGGTGCCAAAAAAGCGGCGTTCGAGGCATTCTTTCGTGTGCTGTTGCCGATTCGATCGCTGTACATGATCAATCTGGTATTGGGCCTCTTGCTTATTGGGATGAAGGCGAAACGCATGCTTGAGTACGACGGAAAATAATCGTGAAAAAAGCGCTCTTAGCATTGACGGACGGGACAGTATTCGAAGGCCGTGCCCTTGGCTATGAAGGTGAGACGGTCGGCGAAGTCGTGTTTAACACGGCCATGACCGGTTACCAGGAAATCCTGAGTGATCCCTCCTATAAGGGGCAGATCATCACGATGACCTGCCCACAAATTGGGAACTACGGCGTGACCCCTGAAGATGTGGAATCCCGTCGAGCATGGGCGGAAGGATTCGTCGTACTTGAGGCAAGCCGATTGGTCAGTAACTGGCGAGGCAAACAGACTCTCCACGAGTCGTTGGTAGAGAGCAAGATTGTCGCCATTGAGGGGATCGATACGAGGGCGTTGACGAGGCATTTGCGTGAACATGGGTCACAACAAGGTTGCATTACGCATCTTGATCTCGACCATGCAAGGGCAATTGGACGAGCGAGGCAGGCCCCCGGCATTGTCGGGCGAGATCTTGCGGCTGAAGTCACCTGTGCACACCCCTATGACTGGACGACAGGGACCGGTGACTGGGCACCTTGGCCAAGCGGGCAAGAAGCTGGAAGGCGTGAGCGTTGGCGTGTGGTCGCCTATGATTTCGGGACCAAGTATAACATTCTGAGACGATTGGTCGATGTTGGGTGTGATGTGACCGTGGTTCCTGCCGCTACGCCGGTCGAAGCCGTTGAAGCCCTCAAACCGCACGGAATTTTTCTTTCGAATGGTCCAGGAGATCCGGCGGGTGTTCCGTATGCGGCAAAGGCGGTGGAGCAACTGATCGGCCGCTTTCCCATCTTCGGGATCTGCTTGGGGCATCAGATCTTGGGTCTCGCATTTGGACTCAAGACGTATAAACTGAAGTTCGGTCACCATGGAGCCAATCACCCCGTGATGGATCTTCGAACCAGAAAAGTGGAAATCACGTCACAGAACCATAATTTCGCCGTGCAGGCCCCGACGGCATTTGTTGATGTGCCGAAGACCTCACCTGTGATTGATACGCGGCACGGACAACTTGCGTTGACCCATATCAGCTTGAACGATGGTTCGGTTGAAGGTATGGCCTCTCTTGAGTATCCGGTTTTCTCGGTCCAATACCATCCGGAGGCAGCCCCGGGACCGCACGATGCTGCCTATTTGTTCGGGGAGTTTGTGCGGCGTATGGAGAACCACTATGCGTAATGCTGTCGTGATGGGTGTGATTGGTCTGATGTTGTCCGGCTGTACCTTCAATTTCCCCCTGTTCCCTGGCCCTGGACCATTACAGGAAACGCAGGTCGACGGGAGGGGAAAGGCGAAGGTGTTGTTGATCGAGATTTCCGGGATGATCAGCTCTCAGGAAAAAGATGGATTCCGGCCAACCTCCAGTATGCTTGCCGGCGTGAAGGAGCAATTGACCAGGGCCGCGAAAGATGACCAGATCAAAGCGGTTGTCTTGCGCATCAACACGCCCGGAGGAACGGTGACGGCGTCGGACATTATTTATCACGAGTTGAAGACGTTCAAAGCCAATAGAAAAATTCCCATTGTCGCCTCCATCATGGATCTCGGAACTTCGGGCGGTTACTACATTGCAGCGGCAGCCGACAGGGTTTTGGCGCATCCGTCGTCCGTCACGGGAAGTATCGGCGTCATCATGCTCACGGTCAATGCCAAAGGGTTGCTTGAGAAAGTCGGCGTCGAGGCGACGGCCGTGACGTCCGGGCCTCGCAAGGATATGGGGTCGCCTTTTCGAACGATGACGGTGGAAGAACGAGCGATCTTCCAAGGGCTGATCGATGCATTTTATCAGCGATTCTTGAGTATCGTGCAGGAGGGCCGTGCCAATTTGCAGATGGAGCAGATCAAGCGGCTGGCTGATGGTCGCATCTATACCGGGGAGCAAGCGAAGGAGGCCGGGCTGGTCGATGAGATCGGCTACCTCGAAGACGCCGTCGAGGTCGCGAAGAAACAGGCCGGTTTGACGGAAGCCCGCGTCGTCACGTACCAACGTCCGGGTGAGTATTCGAACAATGTCTATTCTAAACTAGTGGCGCCGAGCGGACTTGCCAGTCTTGCGGAGTTCGACCTTGCCACATTGGTGCGTGGGGGAACTCCTCAATTTATGTACCTGTGGATGCCGTAGCAAAAAGAAGGATGCCGATCGTGTGGCTGGTGTTAGAATGAAATTGGAGGGTGCGTATAGGAACCAAGATGGCGCAACCGTCGGACCACGAGATCAACCGGTTGTTCTCTGTGCCTATGGATCGGCGAACATTGCTACGTGGGGTTGTTCGCCGAGCGGCGGAGCTCTCGTGTCTTTTAACCATAGGGTCCATGGGAGCCGTAGCTTCGGCAGTGAGCGGATGCGTCAGAGCTCCAGGAACGGCACGCGATCAGTTTATTTATATTTCCGAGGAAAAAGAAATGGCGATGGGGGTCGGT
>JAHBWQ010000262.1 GCA_019636915.1 Nitrospira sp.
ACATAACGGTTCAGTTCTTCAACGATCTGACGGGGAGTGAGATTGTTGAGATTCAACGCGACAGGCTCCGTCGTGAGCGGCTTCATCAT
Source organism: Nitrospira sp. (assembly GCA_019636915.1). Lineage (GTDB taxonomy): Bacteria > Nitrospirota > Nitrospiria > Nitrospirales > Nitrospiraceae > Nitrospira_D. The sequence goes on from JAHBWQ010000262.1 coordinate 90, forward strand.
TGTGGATTATCCTCGAAGTTCTTCAACAAGAATCTGTTGGTTTGTATAGATATCAATGGATCCCGCGATAGTCAGGGATTCAGTCACGATCACCGGGGCTTCCAATTGTGAATGGCGGAGCAATCCTCTGGCCGCTGCCAGAGCATAGGGACCACCTGAGCCAATGGCCAGAATCCCGTCTTCCGGTTCGACGACGTCACCGGTCCCGGTAATGATAAACGACTGCTCACGCCCGGCAACGGCCAGGAGGGCTTCCAAGCGGCGAAGCACGCGATCCGTCCGCCAATCCTTCGCGAGTTCAACGGCTGCCCTCGTGAGATTCCCACGATACTCTTCCAATTTGCTCTCGAATTTTTCGAACAGTGTGAATGCGTCCGCCGTGGCACCGGCAAATCCTGCCAGGACCTGATCATGGTGCAAGCGCCGAATCTTCTTCGCGTTGTGTTTCATGACCGTGGTGCCGACGGTGACTTGGCCGTCACAGCCCATGGCGACTCGTCCGTCACGACGGACACAAAGCACGGTCGTCGACCGGATTTTCATGATGACTTGTGGTCCTTTCCATGTGGGGGGCGTGCCGTGTGTGCTCGGGGATGGGCACGGTCGTAGACCGCGAGCAATTGGTCTATTGCCACATGTGTGTATTTTTGTGTGGTGCTCAGCGAAGCATGACCGAGCAGTTCCTGGATTGATCGGAGGTCGGCTCCTTCGTCGAGAAGGTGTGTCGCGTACGAATGTCGGAGGGCATGGGGACTGACCGCGCCACCGACGAGACGACCGGAGTACCGGGCGACCATGTAAGCGACGCTTCTGGTGGTCAGCCGTCCACCACGATGATTCAAGAACATCGGGGACGACGGATGACGGTTGCGAGGAGTCGGCTTCAAGGACGTGCGATACTCGCGGATGGCCTGCAGCGCCACATCGCCGATCGGAACCAAGCGTTCCTTGCGGCCCTTCCCCTTCAAGCTGACGAGGCCGTCCGCTTCGTCGAGGTCATTGAGATTGATCCCCACGACCTCGCTCACTCGCGCGCCGGTCGAATACATAGTTTCCAGTAGGGCACGGTCACGGAGGGAGAGGGGCGATGACTCCGAGGGGAACGTCATGAGAGCCGCCGCGTCATCCTTGGTGAGCACACGAGGGAGGCGTTTGGGCAGTTTCGGGCTCCTCAGCGTCTCAGTCGGATCTGCTTTCACGAGTGTTTCACGAAGAAGGAAGCGGAAGAAACTGCGAAGGCTGGCCAATTTTCTGGCCAGGGAGGCCGCTTTCTCACCTTTGCGGTCCAATGAGTGGAGATGGGCACGAATCTCGTCGCCGGTGATCGAGTCGACACGGATGGGAGAGGAGCTCTTCTTGGTGTTTCTGAGAAAGCCGGTCAACTGCTGAAGGTCGGAACGGTAGTTGCGGATCGTCTCAGGGGACGCATTGCGTTCGACCTGTAGGTACATTACGAAAGCCTTGATTGCGTCTTCCATGCGTCAAAATCCTCAAGGGCCCGCTGGCTCATCGCACGACGCTTCTTCTCCTTGTCCCTTGGAGAGTTCGCCAAGGGAGGGAATAGACCAAAGTTGGTGTTCATCGGTTGGAAGTGGCGAGGATCCGATGAAGCGACATGGGACACGAGACATCCATGCGCCGTCGTAGGAGGGGGAGAGATCAGCGGTTGTCCTGCAAGGGCTCGCGCGGCGTTGATCCCGGCGAGACCACCCATGGCAGCTGATTCCGTATAGCCTTCTACCCCGACGAGCTGTCCGGCAAAGAAGAGGGAGGCGCGAGCTTTGAATTGCAAGGTGTTCAGTAACAGCTGGGGTGAATTGATAAACGTGTTGCGGTGGAGACTGCCATAGCGGAGAAATTCCGCCTGTTCGAGACCGGGAATCATACGGAAGACACGTTTTTGTTCCGGATACGTCAGTTTGGTTTGAAACCCTACTAGGTTGTAACAGGTGCGATGGATATTCTCAGTCCGCAATTGCACGACCGCAGCTGGTTCCACCCCAGTGCGGGGATCTTTGAGGCCGACTGGTTTCATAGGACCGAACTGCATCGTCTGTCGACCACGCTCGGCCAACACTTCAATCGGCACACAGGCCTCAAAATAGGGCGTCTTCTCAAATTCTTTTGGCTGGACCTTCTCAGCCGCCATCAAGGTGTCGTAGAACGCATTGTACTGCTCCGCCGTCATGGGGCAATTTAAATAATCATCCCCGCCCTTATCGTAGCGTGAGGCGCGAAAGACGATGTCCATGTTGATGGAATCGGCATCGACGATCGGCGAGATGGCGTCATAAAAATAGAGATGCTGGGACTTGGTGGCCGCGCGGATGGCTTGAGAGAGTTTGTCCGAGGTTAACGGACCTGTCGCGACAATGCAGAAGCAGTCTGTTGGGATCTCCTCAATCTCCTCGTGCAGGATACGGATGTTTGGATGACCTTCCAACGCACGGGTGATGTGCTGGGAAAACTGATCACGATCAACGGCCAGCGCTGATCCCGCCGGCACACGGGCCTGCTCCGCGGCGGCGATGATCAGCGAATTGAGCCTCCGCATCTCTTCCTTGAGAATGCCGGGCGCGTTCAACGGATCCGAAGAGCCGAGTGAATTCGAACAGACGAGCTCGGCCAAGCCACCGGTCTTATGCGCCTTGGTCATCTCCTTCGGGCGCATCTCGTAGAGCGTAACCTTGGCGCCACGATTCGCCGCTTGCCAGGCCGCCTCCGACCCAGCCAGACCCCCGCCTACGATGACGACGTCATCTCTCATAAATCGACCATCTTTGCCGTGAAAGTCGGTCATTCTAGAAACCGTGTTTTAGCGAAGTCAAGGCAAATGACTGGGGAAGACGTGTTGCGTCCAAGAAATGCGTTCGTGGTGAGCCTGTCGAACCATCATGGCCACCAAGTGGTGACATCTTGAATGGCATGAAATGTGGTGTCGAGGGCTCGTGCTCGCCCTAATTTCTCAATGACCGGGATCAGGGTCGATAACTCAGTCAGGAACTCTTTTCGAGTACTTGTAGACAGGTAGTGCAAGAGCGAGCGCCATATAAGGTACAAACAGCAGTTCATAGTCAAAGGTAAGTGTGGAGCCAGGGCGGACAGGATTACTGCCGGAGCCTCAGTGTCCTCGATCTTGTGCACAGCGATGAGCACCTTCTCAGGCGCACAGGGAGCCAAGGCTGTCAGAGCCCGCGCGCGTTGTTCATTATCCCGGATCGCTTGGACAGCGATAAATGCCTGCTGAAGTATCATCTCCCGTTCCGGCGGTGCCAGGTATGGAACCAGAGTAGCGAGGAGTTCTGCACGGGCCGGAATGCTGTCGATTCTTTGTGCAGCGGCGAGCGCTTGCTGCAGTACTTGTTCCTGGTCCGTTTCGGTCATATGGGGAGCCAGGGCCATCAGGATTGCTGTACGAGCCAGAATGTTCTCGATTTCTTGTGCAGCGGCCAGTGCTTGCTGCAGTACCTGTTTCTGATCTGATCTTGCAATATGAGGGACCAGCCTAGCTAGAATCGACGCGCGCTTCTCAATATCCCGGATCGCTTGCGTGGAGATGAAAGCATTATCCGCCATTTTGGCCCGATAATGGTCCGGTACCTCAAGGTCCGTAATTATGCTCATCAATGCCTCAGAGCGGCGTACTACATCTGGAATCTGCCGCGCATAACTGAAGCCCTGATTCAGCGTCCATTTGTTTAGCCTTATCAATTGGATGATTAGAGAGGCGGGAAGATTCGATGCAAGGCTGTTGATGCTGGCTCGGACCAAGGCGCAGCGGATTTCGTCCCCGATACGGGGAGCGATCTCCCCTTTCGCGTTGGCCTGTTCGTTTTCACACTCAGCGGCTTTCCAGGCCCGATCGACATCGCTCAAAAATCCGGCAAAGCTTCCTTCTAACGCTTCCCATGCGTTGCTCCAACCCTGACAGACGAGGGTGAGCAAGGTTTCTGCTGGTGCATGGGATCGCTCGAGATGGGCGCCGTAATACTGCACGATATAGGTGGGTGCTTTGGATGGCGTGAGCGTTCCCTGCTCCAACGCCTGGACCGTGTCCCTGCCCCAGTCGAGAAACTTTTCCTCCCAGTTCTGCTGCTCTCGTTTGGACAGTCTATCTTTGAAGTAGTATCCCAGTCGGGGATGACTGAAGATATACCCGTTGGTTTTGCCGTCTCCGATGACGAAACGATCCAGGGGCCTTAATGCTTCCTCACGATCCCATGAAGATAGATTTGTCAGATGCAGCAGTGCCTCCTGATCCAATGGCCCCAGCGCGCAGGCCAACACGTTCAACAATACCTGGACGTTTGCTTCTTTGAGCGGCGACGTATCTCTCCAGAGTTTTCGCTGATCTTCCCACCAGCGGTCGAAATACCCTTTCAGTCCTGGCTTCATTGTGCCCAGGTCTTCCGGCTTGAGCGATTCCACCATGTCCCTGTGTGTCCACAGGTCGTCTACATACAGGCGCACAAGGAGAGGGTCACCCTCGGTGAGCCGATAGAGCTCGGAGACGACATCGATCTTTGCACCGAGTTGGTCGAGTGGGCATCCCATGCTTTCCAGCGCCAAGACCATGCCATCTTTGGTGAGTTTGTCGAGGTCATACGACGTTGCGAGGTCTTGTCGTTCCCATCCCAGTCGACGGAGCCAGTCGCGGGCATCTTCATCGCCGGCCCGGTAGCGAGCCGAGGCGACGACGCGGACGTGATCAGGCGGGGGAATCGGAAACAGATCAGGTCCTGCTTCCCAGTCTGCTGCTTCGTCCAACCCGTCCAACACCACCAGGATGTTTTCCCCGCTGGGAAGTGGACGCCGCAGGTATTCGGTCACCAGCCCACGCCAGGTCTCGACGGAGGTGGAGGGTGTATCAGGGATTTTTTCTCCATGGAGGCGGGCGAGGCGGGCCGCGAGTGCCGCGAAGGTAACGCCGGACAAGTTCGTTCTAAACCGGATACTGATGGGCACGAAGACAAGCGCAATATTGGCCCGCGCCAGCACCTGACGCGTCCACCGGACCAGGAGGGCAGATTTTCCACGACCGGCTGGGGCTGCCATCATCAAGTACGGCGGTGCTGCTGGATCCTCCAGCCAGGAATCCAATGCCTTGAGGTCTCTTTCGCGTCCACCGAATGGGACAGGTGCCTTGGTCGTGCCGAGGTACTCACCGAGAAAATTCTCGATGCGTCCTGCATAGTCGAATGGTAATGAGCCGACGCCGTCCAGGTACAGC
>JAHBWQ010000263.1 GCA_019636915.1 Nitrospira sp.
ACATGATTGAACCCTTACCAGACACAAGTGACTGAAGCCGCTATTTTTATCCACCTAGGCGGGAACTATGGGGCGAAAAAGAAAACCGTTTCTTCCCTCCCAGGAGACACCGGGCTTTGTACCTGCCGCAGATAAACCACCCGTACCATTTTGGATGGTGCGCGCAGCGATTCGAGCACTAGCGTCCCGCACACGATCAACACGCAAGATGGGACGCGCAGATCTTTTACTTGTTCTGATCGAAAGAAGCCTCGGAACGGATTCACCGCCTCATCCTTCGTCTTTTGAGGAACAGCAGGAGGCCACCGAGTTACTCGAAAAGCTTTTCGGAAAATATTGGGATTCTTGCCTGAAGAGTTTACGAGACACACACTCACTACTCTGCGTCCTTAAGCAGGCTGATAGCGCCCACAAACTTTGCGCTCAGTATCCATTTATGTCGAGTAGGCCAATAAAGCAAACTTGGCTGCGTCAGCACCTACCGGAGATACTTCGTCAACTCGCATTGAACGGATGTAACGGGTCTTGTCCTAAACGCGTACAAGTTGGGGATGATGAACTAGCAGAGTTGACCTTCTGTTCAAGCGTCACAGCCCTAGCCGATGCCATTGTTGCACACTATCACGGTACTACCCTGGACTACCTCCGACAGCTGTACTATGGACCTGAAGCCAAGGCGCTACGCGAGAGCCTAACCTCCTAACAGCCAAGCTCCATCCGTAACCCTCTTCTCCAATTCCAGCTAATTCTATGAGTCCTCCCCGTCACGATGGACTCACTTTTCCATTCATTAAATGATGCTATTTGTATAGCTGAACAGCTACCAACCGGGAGGGAAACCATGCAATCGATCACAACATTCCATCAAGACAGTTCTCGAACGCTTTGCCGCGATACAGCGGTAAATGATCACGATCAGCTCTTAACGTTGAAACAGGCAGCGGCCTTAACGGGGTTTAAGACTTCTACCTGGCGGCAATGGGTTTACTTGAAGAAAGTGGCCAGCGTGAAGTTTGGAGCAAAGGCGGTCAGGGTCTTTAAGCGGGATGTGACCCAGATGATAGCCGCAGGCATTCGACCGGCGAGGCATGAGCTTACAAAATAATGCCGCGCTGAGGTGCAACTCGAACGCGGCAGAAACGGAGCAAGAAATGATAAACGCTACCTTACCTGAACACGCAGTTTCGATCAATACACCCAATCCTGTTTCGAACGACCCTCCCAAAACGAACGAAGGGACGTTGGTTCTTCGCGTGGGTCTAAATGGGTCATATTCTTCAGAATTTCTCGCCAATCAGTCAGAAGTACAGGAGCGCCTCTCAGAACTGTTGGATCACTTGCGGCCTCTATTGGTCTACGCCTTGGAGAATCGTCGATGAGGACCTTCAGTATGATCCGGTCTCAGTTCTGGTCGGGCACGACCGGGAAGGCCATTACGATCTCCGGAAAGGATACACGCATTCTCGCGACGTACCTCCTGACCTGCGAACACGCCAATATGCTGGGACTCTATCGCTTGCCGATTCTTTACATCGCTGAAGAGGCCGGCCTGAAGCGAAAGGAGGTCTTGGCGGCACTCGAAAACCTCAAGGCCATTGGCTTCGCGCACTACGATGACGGGGCCGAATTCGTGTGGGTAATCGAAATGGCCCGCTTCCAGCTTGATCTGTCGCCCGGCGAGGCGCTCAATGAATCCGACCATCGCGTCAAAGGTGTTATGAAGATCTATAAGCAGCTGGCCAAAAATCCATTTCTTGGCCCCTTCTATGATCGGTATGCCTCATACCTCCATCTGTCGTCTCGTCGAGACTTTCTCCTTGAATCGAATCTTTTAATAAGCCCCTTGCAAGCCCCTTCTAAGCCCCTTGTAAGGGGCGATGTTCCTGTTCATCTTAATTCTTCTCTTCGGAAGGGGGAGATGGGGGAAACCAAAATTGCCCCTGAGCCTTCAGCGAAGCTGACCCCGGAAGAGGTTCAAGCCCACTGGAATGCTATTCCTGGCGTGAAGCCCTGCAAGGTTTTAGGTGCTACGATTCGAGATCGAGTGCGGTCCCGGTTGAGAGAATATCCAGACGCTACCTGGTGGGAGTCGCTCTTTCAGCGTATCGGGTCTTCCGACTTCCTCTGTGGTCGGACGAGCGGGAAGGAAGGATCTTTCCATGCCTCGCTGGATTGGGTCTTGGGACCGAAGAACCTCGACAAGATCCTTGCTGGCAACTACGATTCCCTCGCCATAACTAACCATCCTGCGACGCTGACCTGTAGCAAACGAGTCCAGAGAGGCCAGTTCCTTAAAGCCTGCGGGGCTCCAGTCGATCCCCGTAGCCAGCCAGCCGAACCACGCTGTACCGAGCACCTCTCTCCAGTCCGGCCGCTTCAGGAGGCTGCCACATGTTGACCGACATGCCGAGAGTTCAACCGCATGACAGCGAGGCCGAGCAAGCGATCCTGGGCGCCGTACTGCTTGATGCTGCTGCCCTGGCACCCGCTCAGGAGCTCCTGACGCCCGGCGACTTCTACGACACCCGGCATCAGCGAATCTTTCAGGTCATGGGGGAACTGACCCAGCGTGGCGAACCGGTGGACTTGCTGACCGTCGGTGATGCCCTCGACAAGAAGCACGAGGTCGCCCAAATCGGCGGACGTGCGGGGCTCGCAGAGCTTCTGACTGCTACAGCCTCTGCCGCCAATATCACGCATCACTGCCGAATTGTCCGAGATCACGCCACTCGTAGACGGTTGATCGCGCTCGCCTATGTGATCAATCAGCGGGCCTACAGCAAGGACGCTCTTGAGCCTCTCCTGCGGGAAGCGGAACGGGCGCTGTTCCAGGCCGGTTCTTCAGATCGTTCGTGGTGCTCCCTGGCTGAGCTGGCCAACGAAACGGCAGACTACGTCGACCGAGTGAGCAAGCAGAAGGATCACCTCATCGGCATTCCGACAGGATTTACCGCGATCGATGCCTTGCTCGGAGGATGGCAGCGATCCGACCTGGTGGTGGTCGCTGGGCGTACGAGCATGGGCAAAACCAGCTTCGTACTGGGGTCAGCCCTCGCCGCGGCTCAAGCCGGGTGCCATGTCGGCGTGTTGTCCCTTGAGATGTCCCGGCTGCAGGTCGGGCTTCGCTTGCACGGAATGGGCGCACCGATTGATGTGCATGCCCTCAAGACCGGCACACTGAGTTCAGAGGGCTGGTGGCGCTTCGCCAATACTGCCCAACAATTCGAACAACTCCCATTCTGGATCGATGACTCCTCGCTACTCACCGTTGACCAGGTGGCCGCCAAGGCTCGACAGCTGAAAGCGACGAAAGGATTGGATCTCTTGGTGGTCGACTATCTCCAGCTTCTCTCGCTGTCCAAAGCGGAGACGCGGCAACAAGGCATTGCCGATGCCTCACGGAGGCTCAAGCTCTTGGCGAAAGAGCTGGATATCCCGGTCTTGGCCCTCTCTCAGCTTTCTCGGGAGAGCGAGCGACGAGACGACAAGCGCCCGGTGCTTTCAGACCTTCGAGACTCGGGAGCCATCGAGCAGGATGCCGATGTCGTACTGTTTCTCTACCGGCATGAAGTCTATGAGCGTGACACCGAAGAGAAAGGCATGGCTGAGGTGCTTATTCGGAAACATCGCAACGGTCCGATTGGAGAGCGGGCCCTCCGGTTTGTGGAGCGATATGCTCGATTTGAGGATCTGGACAAAAGCTGATGAGACCACTTTCACTTGCTGAGGCAGCCCAGTTTCTTCGGATGTCCCGCTCGAGCCTCTATCAGCGGAAAGACATTCCCCGGTACCGCCGCCCCGGTTCTCGAGTGATGCTGTTCGATCAGGACGAGCTGGAAGCATGGCTCAGACAAGGACGTATGGGAGGAAGCATAGACGAAGGTGCCTTAGTCCCAGAGCCTCAGATGGTTCAACCTCACGCTGATGGCCGTCCTGAGGTCATGGACATTCAGGGAAGACGTGTTTACCATCGCAACGCCCGATATCGGTAGCACATGGCATACACCATCAAAACACGGCGAACTCAGAAGGGTGTGGCATTCGATCTGTACGTTCGCTGGAAGGGGCAACGCTATCGCCCCCTGCTCGGGTACAACCTGACCAAGGAGCAGGCCGAGGAAGCGGCGATTGCCATGATCGGCAAAATTCAACGGGACGAGCAGCAGGTGACTCCCCGGCATGTCTCTCCCACCTTCAAAGACTTCCTCCCCCTGTACTGGCAAACGATGCGTGTGAAGAAGCGGTTTGATCTAGCCCGGCCGGAATCGATCATTGAGACTCACTTACTCCCTCGCTTCGGCGAACGTCCGTTAGACTCCCTGATGGCTGAGGACGGCTTAGCCTACATCACGGCTCGGCTTACTGCGAAGGCGGCACACTGGACGATTCGGCGGGAGTGGAACGTGCTCATGCGGATTCTCAATCTGGCCGTCGACTTCGACAAACTGGACAAGAACCGGCTCAAGCGGGTGGAACTGCCCGACGTCGCGACCCGTGAGCGAGTGGCCACAACGGAGGAGCTCAAGGCGATCAAGCTGAAAGCGGATGAACGCCGGGCCAAAGTGCTGCAGGCGAACCAATACGACCCGGCGGAACTCTGGCGTATCGTCACGGTTGCGCTCAACACCGGACTCCGAGAAGCGAAGATCTTAGAGCTCGATCGGACCTGGATGCGGAAGCGAGATGACGGCTGGTGGTTGATTCTCCCACCCGCTCGAAGCCGATTGAAGCAGACACCCCGTGAAATACCCCTCAATCCTGCCGCCTACGCAGCCCTACGCGGGGCGATCGCCCATGTGGACGGGAGAATCTTCAGGCGATGGACTCCAGCCGCCTTTAGCATCTTCTGGAAGCGTTTAGTGGTGGAAGCAAAGGTGGGCGACCTCCACTTCCATGATCTCCGCCATACCTTCGCCACCTGGCTGCAGAATCTCGGTGTTCCACTGGAAGTGCGAGCCGCCTTACTGGGGCATCGTCTGCGGGGAATGGGGCACGATCAGCTTGGAGGTGAATCGATGACCGCCGCCTATTCGCATGGCGGATACGGGTGGAATCAGCAGCTCCGAGCCGCCGTTTCCCTGCTTCACAACGCCCTTTTGTCCTATGGCTTGTCCTATGGAGGTCGGATTGAAGAAGCGCCGGAACAGGTAAAGGTTGCTAACTCATTGGAACGGAAGGAGAATGTGTGGTGGTCCCAACGGGATTCGAACCCGTGTTTAAGCCTTGAGAGGGCTCCGT
>JAHBWQ010000264.1 GCA_019636915.1 Nitrospira sp.
CTGGAAGCTGTCCGACGGCTTAATGATGATGGGCTGCATGGCGTCATTGGCGGGATGAAGTTCCACCGTGCCCGCCTTACGATAATACGTCTTGATCGTGGCCTCGCCATTCACCAAGGCAATCACGGTCTGGCCATTGCTGGCAGACGAGTGTTTCTGCACCACGACAATGTCACCCGGAAAGATGCCCTCATTCTGCATGGACGTGCCTTTCACCCGAAGGGCGAAGGTCTCGCCACGACCGACCATGCTCTTAGGCACCTCGACACGTTCCATCTGAGGAATCGGTTCAATCGGAGCCCCCGCCGCGACAACCCCAGCCAGCTGAATCCGTGAGGAGCTGAGTTGCATCAGGGCCAGTTCGACGGCGGTGGGAATTGGCACGATCTTCTGCTCGTATCGATTGATAGTCTGCCGCGTCACATTGAGGGTCTGCGCAAGGGTGTCTTGGGTCAACCCGAGAGAAGTCCGCACCTGTTTGAGTTCATGAGACTGCATGTAACAAAATGTTACATGGCTTATGAAGCGCTGTCAACTGTCTTCCCCCTACCTTTTCGGTATGGTCATAAATTCTGAACCCTCTCATAAGTGCCACTCCTGAGAGTTGTGTAGGTACGTCGATCAGTTCGATCGACCAAATGTGTCGTGCATGAGGAAGAGGGCTGTTGAAGCGCCATGAATAACCTTTTGACAATGGATGAGGCCGCGAAGTATTTAGGCATATCCAAATTGACCCTGTACGGATGGGTCTCTGCGAGGAAACTGGGGTATGTCAAAATCGGACGGCTGGTGAAGTTTAAGCAAGCTCAACTGGATGCCTGGATCGATCAGCACACGATCACACCACGGAGAGACAGCCATGGGACTCACGAAGCGGCGCGATAGTTATTATGTGGAATTTCCGGTGATCGAAAGTGCGGACGGAAAATCATTGACTCTCGCGAGTGGTGTAACCGGTGCCCGTTGGAAACGCTGGAAGGTGGGGTGTCTCAATAAGACCGTTGCCAAGGAGATGGAAGCCACCATCAGGACACGACTCCTCCTCGGCCACGAGAAGACCGAACAAGCCAAACCGATCCTCTTCAAAGAATGGGCGAAGGCGTACCTGGAGTTGGAAACCGTTAAGGGCCTTCGTTCCTTCGTGGGCCGATCCCATAGCATCAACACCCATCTCATACCCTTCTTCGGTCATCGGATCCTCTCTGAGATCAGACCGGAAGACATAGAAGCCTTCCGCAGCCAAAGAAAAAAGCCAAACGGCAAAAGGGCCAGCACTCAGACCATCAACCATGATCACATCGCCCTGAAGCATTGTTTGAATGTGGCCATCAAGCGAGGACTACTCCAGGCTAACCCTGCTTCACGAGTAACCATACCAAACCCACAGAACGAGCGGGACCGAGTTTTGACCGAGGACGAATGGAGCCGGTTACATCACTCTGCAAAGCCACACCTCCGCCCGGTGCTGTTGACCGCCTATCAACTCGGCCAACGGTTCGGGGAGATTGTGTCTCTGACGTGGGACCGTGTTGATCTCCGTCGGGGATTCATCACCCTTCGAAGTCAAGACACCAAGACCAAAACCGGGAGGCGTATTCCCATGACCGCAGACGTTCGGTCAACGCTCCAACGCTTGGCCAAGATTCGCCGTCTGAGCAATAACCACGTCTTTACCTACAAGGGTCGACCGCTTCAACGTATTAGCCGATCCTTCAAGACCGCGTTGAGAGATGCCGGAATCACGGACTTTCGATTCCATGATCTCCGTCATTGTGCATCGACAAACCTACGACGCGCCGGTGTGGATACAGCAACCGCGATGAAGATTGTTGGTCACAAGTCTGAGAAGATGTGGAAGCGATACAACTCGATTGAAGAGAAAGACTTGACGGATGCTGCCGTGAAAGTGCAAAAGTACCTTGACGTTAACACCGTAATAACACCAGACGACTTGGCCGTTGAGGGTCATTCTTCCAAGTAGTTGAAATATTTGAGTGCGCCCGTAGCTCAGTCGGATAGAGCATCAGCCTTCTAAGCTGAGGGTCGCTGGTTCGATTCCAGCCGGGCGCACCAAACAGAGCTTCCTCATACGGCGTGTTGTGTCGTGCTATATCGTGACCGCCCTACGCGGATAAACACCGCTAGTCATTGACTCCTTCGATCATGCCTGCGCGATTCAGATCCCATTCCTCTTTTAATGGCCACGCCATATCTCAGGAAGTATTTCAGTTCTATTGTAGTCTAACTCTCCCTCACGCCGCTTATCGGGATGTCCACTTCATCGGGACATCACCAACGAGTTGAACCCCCTACATAGATACCAGACCAAAGAAGGTATTTCACTAGTAGACATTCGAAGGGCTAGTCCCCTATAGTTTTACTCTCACTTTCACGTATCAAGGATTTGGTCTGGTATGCGTCGGCTGCTTCGTCCACGTGTGATCATCAGTGCGGTAATTGGCCTCATCGCTTTTTACGCCCTCTTTGGATTCGTGCTGGTTCCCTACATCATCACGTCATACGTCATTCCCGCTGTCTCTGAACAAATCAAGCATCCTGTCGTGCTTCGCGAGGCGGCATTCAATCCGTTTACCCTGTCGCTTCGTCTCACAGGTCTGGAAGTGCGTGAACAGAACGAAACGCCGATGGTGGGGTTCGAGGAACTGTTCGTGAACCTGCGCGTGGTGACGCTGCTCTTTCAGAAAGTGGCGTTCGACGAGATTCGTCTCGTCATGCCCTTTGTGGCGGCTAAGGTCAATCGAGAGGGCAAGCTGAATTTGCTGTCGTTGGCTCCGCCTTCGGACGAAAAGGCCGAACCACCCCCTCCACCAACAGGTGAACCAAAGAAGTTGATGCCGCTTCAGATCGATCTTCTGGAGATCGGGCAAGGGATTGTCGAGTATCGAGATGACTCGAAGGCCAGGCCGATCGCCATTGACGTCGTCCCGTTTGAGATCAGGTTGCGGAACTTCAGCACGGTTCCTGTTGAGGGAAGGGAGAATGCCCATGCCTTCACCGCGGAGATCGGAAAGGGAGAACAGATTTCCTGGGAAGGGACCATCTTTCTTGAACCGGTGGAGTCGGATGGGCGCGTGAATCTCTCAGGGATCAAACTGAAGACGTTGCATCAGGTGCTGCGTGATGTGGTGCAGTTTGATATCCAGGAGGGCGTCTTTGGTCTCTCTGCGTCGTATCATTTTGATCTTCGGGGTGAGGCGCCTCAGGCTACTGTTAAGAATGGAAAACTCTCGATTGACAATCTTGCGATTGTCGAGCGGGGTGGGATTGATCCGGTCATCACGGTTCCGACTTTTGGGGTGGAGGGGGTTCAGCTCGATCTGCAAAAGCAAACCATTGATGTCACCAAGGTCCATTCGGCCAATGCCCGGTTTGAAGCCTGGCTCGATGCTAATGGGGTACTCAACCTCCAGTCATTGTTTGCACCGGTCGGAGGAGGTGGCGCGACAACGACAACATCCGCTCCTGTGAAGAAAGAATCGCCCAAGGCTGCAAAGCCCTGGTTCATCACGGTGGATGAGATTGCGTTGCGAAACTATGGAGCGGCTTTTGAAGACCGAACACTTCCGCGACCTGGATATGTGGATGTGACCGCGATGAATCTGACGGTGAAAGATGTGGGGATTCCATTTAAGAAGCCACTGCCGATCGATCTGTCGCTGAAGCTGAATGAAACCGGCTCGATCGGAGTGAAGGGAAAGGTGACGGTCGAGCCATTGAAAGCTGATGCCGACCTGAAGTTGGAGCACATCGAATTCCGTCCCTTTCAACCCTATCTCGATCAGTTCCTCAACGCCGATGTGCGGGATGGTGCGATTGATCTTGATGGAACGGTGCATTTTGTCAAAGAACATACGAACGAGCCCATGCTGCAGTTTCAGGGGAATCTAGGGGTGAATCAGCTGGCGATCGCGGAGCGAAACGTCCTCACCGATGCCGTGTCGTGGAAAGCGTTGAATGTCAATCGCGTCGCACTGGACGTCGAGCCGACGGCAGTGAAGATCGCGGAAATCGTCTGGCAAGAACCGAACGCACAAATTGTGATCGGTGCCGACGGGAAACTCAATCTCTCAAGGCTCGCTGCTTCGCCTCCACCGACCGATCACGCATCGGCTAAAAAAGAGGCTGAAGGCGAAAAGCCGCAAGCCAAATCGCCCGAGCCCGTGCCCATCACAATCGATCAGGTTAAATTGGTGAAGCTAACCACGACATTCGAGGATCAGTCGATTGAACCAAAGGTCAAAACAGGTCTCACGGAGTTCGGCGGGACCATCAAAGGGCTGTCGTCCAAACAGCTCAAGAAAGCCGACGTCAACCTGGCCGGGAAAGTCGGACGAACCGCTCCGTTTAAGATCGTCGGGAAGATCAACCCATTGAGCGAGGACGCGTTTACGGATTTGGTCATCACTCTCGCCGGCATGGATCTCAGACCGACCGGTCCGTACAGCGGTAAGTACGTGGGCTACGGGTTGTCGAAGGGGAAATTGTCGCTCGACTTGAAGTACAAGGTATCGCAAAAAGTGTTGGAAGCTGAAAACCTTGTCCACGTCGATCAACTCACGTTTGGCGAGAAAACAAATAGTCCCGAGGCCACCTCGCTGCCCGTTCCGCTGGTCGTGGGACTGTTGAAGGATCGCAAGGGCCAGATCGAGATTGATATGCCGATTCGCGGTAACCTCAACGACCCGGATTTCAAGTACGGCAAAGTGGTGATCTCAACCTTGCTCAATCTCCTGACCAAAGTCGTTGCGTCGCCGTTTTCGTTAATGGGCAAGTTGGTACCCGGTGGCGGGGAGAGTGAGGACGGCCTGCAGTTCATCGAGTTCCAACCAGGCAGCACGTCGTTGACCGACGAGAATTTGAAAAAACTTGAGGCTTTAGAGACGGCGCTCGATGAGCGAGCCGGCCTCCGGTTGGATATCAAGGGAACATTCGATACGACACTGGACCGGGCGGCCCTTCAGGCGATGAAACTCCACGATCAACTGTTTGAGATGAGTGGGAAGCCTCGGGAAGCAACGGGCTCCGATCCTGATACGCTCTCCCCCAAGGACGAGCAACGGCTGGTCGAAAAACTATATGCGAAGCTTCCGCCTCCTGATCCGTCTGCTGCATCAACCGAGCCCACTCAACCGACGCTGGAGGCGATGAAACAACGAGTGGCGGCGGCCATCATGATTTCTGATGCCGAATTAGAGACATTGGCTCGGCAACGTG
>JAHBWQ010000265.1 GCA_019636915.1 Nitrospira sp.
AAGCTGCGCGGCACCTTGAACGTCGCTGCGGTAAAAGCCCCGGGCTTCGGCGATCGACGTAAGGCCATGCTGGAGGACATTGCGATCCTCACCGGCGGCCAAGTCATTTCTGAAGACATCGGCATCAAGCTTGAGAACGTCAAGCTGACCGACCTTGGGCGCGCCAAGCGTGTCACGATCGACAAGGACAACACCACGATCGTGGAAGGCTACGGCGACGCCAAGAAGATCGAAGGCCGCGTGAAGCAAATCAAGGCCCAGATCGACGAGACCACGTCCGACTACGATCGTGAGAAGCTGCAAGAGCGGCTGGCGAAGATCGTGGGCGGTGTGGCCGTCATCAACGTCGGCGCCGCAACCGAGACCGAGATGAAGGAGAAGAAGGCCCGCGTCGAGGACGCCCTGCACGCCACCAAGGCGGCCGTGGAAGAAGGGATCGTTCCTGGCGGCGGCGTCGCCTATCTTCGCTGCATCAAGGCCATCGATGCCATCAAGGACATCCCGGCGGAGCAGAAGGTCGGACTCGACATTGTCCGGCGTTCACTCGAAGAGCCGATCCGACAGATTGCAACGAATGCCGGCGCGGAAGCCTCGGTCATCGTCGGCAAGGTTCGGGAAGACAAGAGCGCCAACAACGGCTACAACGCCGCCTCGGACGAATATGTCGATATGATCAAGGCCGGTATCATCGACCCGACCAAGGTGTCGCGCTGCGCATTGCAGAATGCGGCCAGCGTGGCGGGGTTGATGCTCACGACCGAAGTCATGATCACCGAACTCCCTGAGGAGAAGAAGGAACCAGCCGCCGGCGGTGGACATGGCCACAGCCACGGCATGGAGGGGATGTACTAGTTGGCTGATAGCTACGAGCTGACAGCGCTGAAGGGCTCGGTGGGCAACCACCGGGCCCTTCGTGTTTTTGGCGCAGACCTCGATCCATCTCTCATCATTCGCAAAGAGGACTTGAGTCTTAAAGACGGACATCGCCTTAGCCCATTGTGTTTACATTGTGCGCACATGGTTATATACTCTTTCTCACACAAGTGAGAGGAACCCATGGCGACGACCGGACGGGCGGAGAACATCAATCTACGGGCCAGCCAAAAACAAAAACGTCTGATCGACCGTGCGGCTGGTGCGTTGGGACGGACCCGGTCAGAGTTTATGATTGAGACTGCCTGTCGAGAAGCCGAGCGTGTCCTACTCGATCAGCGATATTTTTCACTGTCATCAGAAGCATTCGCGCGTTTCCTCACGTTGCTCGACACCTCTCCCACCAACAATCTCAAGCTGAAACGGCTTCTGCACACGAAGTCACCATGGGATCGCTGACCGACCCAAGTGCCACCCATAGACGCACCGCACAAACTGAGTTCGGCTCACGATCTCTCGCAATTCACATGCGGCGAGCCGACCCTTGACGACTGGCTTCGGCGGCGCGCCGTACTGAATGAGGCGAGCGGATCGTCACGAACATACGCGGTAGCGATCGACCGGCGAGTCGTGGGTTATTATGCGCTTGCAAACGGTGCGGTCACGCATGCGGAGGCCCCAGGACGAATCAAGCGCAACATGCCCGATCCAGTTCCAGTCATCGTGTTGGGACGGTTGGCTGTCGATCAAAGTTTTCAAGGACAAGGAATCGGCACTGGATTACTGCGGGATGCTGTATTACGAACGGTCCAAGCCTCAGAAATCGCCGGCATCCGAGCCATTCTGGTCCATGCACTCTCAGAAATTGCCAAAGGCTTCTATGAACAGCATGGATTCGTGGCCTCACCGGTAGATCCCCTCAGTCTCATGATCACAGTCGCCGAAGCCAAAAGGATGTTGAGCGAGAAAGGATTGGATAAGAGATAGAAGCGCATCCAGAGAAGAAGGAACCAGTCGCCGGCGGTGGACATGGCCACAGCCACGGTGGCGGAATGGAAGGGATGTACTAACCCTTCGACAAGCTCAGAGCAGGCCCTTCGGGGGCAAGCTCATAGCGAAAGGTTCAAGCAAAGGGCCCGGTGGTTAACCACCGGGCCCTTTGTGTTTCTGGCCCTTGCCACTCTCTCCAAGAAATGCCTCCACGTTCTGACGATTCCCACACATGCTTGTCGAGGTGCATCACAAGTGTTACACTGCTTTAATTTCAAATACGGGAGGATTCATGCCGGCAACTAATCCCCGGGTCAATGTCGTACTCGACGAACCGCTCTATCAAGGTCTCCGCCGATGGGCGAAACGCGACGGCATCTCGCTATCATTGAAAGTCCGAGACCTCGTGAAGGATGCATTGGACATAGAGGAAGATCGGGTGCTAACTAATATTGCTGAGCAGCGGATGGCAACGTTGGATCGAAAGACCGCAAAGACTCATGCGGAGGTGTGGGGTACTTCGAAACGTCCGAGGCGATGAGTGCCGTTCTCCCTCCACTACCACCCCGCTGTCGGCGAGGAAGATATCCCGGAGATCCCGCGTAACCTTCGCCGTCGGATAGCTGAGGCTATTGAATCTCGTCTCACTCTTCAACCTCACCAATACGGAGTGCCTCTTCGGAAGACCCTCAAAGGCTATTGGAAACTTCGCGTTGGGGATTACCGAGTGGTGTACAAGTTGGAGAAAGTTGACGTATTGATTCTTGCCATCCGGCACAGAAAAACGGTCTATGACGACATGCTGCGCAGAATCGGCCAAGACAACTAGCGTCTTCCACTGCTCGCAGACTTCGCCAGAGCCGTACCAAGCAACCGACCGGCAGGACATAAAACGAGAATATGACTTTTCAAACGCGATCCGAGGTAAATTCTTCCGCAACGGAGCGGAGCTGAATGTTCCGATCTATGTGAGTGGTCCCATGTCAAACGACTCAAGGGCCTGGCTAAGAAAAATGGAACACCTGTGACAGATCTCGTGAATCCATTGCTCAAGAGAGACCTGGAGCTACGGGAAAGCTTGTCGTAGCGTTTCGCACTGAGGGCATTCATGGCCCTTCAGCCATCCATTCCTTAGTCATCCGTTGAGCCTCAGCGACCTGAGCAGGGGTCATCCGTTTCACTAATTCATCGCGAAGCTGCTCCCCCGTCTTCTCGTTCCGTCTGGCTCCCAAGTCGTACCATTTGTAGGCCTGGACATAGTCTTGCGTCACCCCGCGCCCATCCTCATACATGGAGCCGAGCTTGACGAAGGCTAACCCATGACCTTGTTTCGCAGCCGACAGAAACCAGAAGACGGCTTCTTTATCATCCTTTCGGCAGCCGAACCCATTGGAATACAGCGTCCCCAGATTCACCTGCGCATCCGCACTCCCTTGAAGCGCAGCCTTTTCGTACCAATGACAGGCTTGAGTATAATCCTGCCTCCCACCCTGCCCACTATAGTACAGCCGAGCAAGGTTATACTGTGCTTCCATGTTCCCTTGCACCGCAGCCTTCTCAAAGAACTGTCTGGCCAGCACAGAATCCTGTGCAACTCCACGCCCATGAAGATACAGCCAGCCAAGGTTTACTTGTGCTTGCGCATGATCCGCTTCAGCTAATGCACGCCACTCCTGCGCTGCAGCCGCATAGTTCCCACGTTTATAGGCCTCCACACCCAAGGAGTAATCGGCCCAGGCCGGAGCCGCAAGGCTCAAAGCCACCACTGTAAGAACGTTGAAGCGAGTCGTGCCCATGGTAAACCCGATTGTTGAACGACTGTGCGGCCTTGCATCGACACCTATGCCGCCTGGGCCACAATCTTATCGGAGATGTCCGCGTACAGAGAGCACAATGAGAATATCGTACACCCTTCAAAAGGCTCTGCCATACCCTCGTGGCATGGACCAGAGAACTGATTGGTCACGACCGCAGATCGAGCGTGATTGCGAATAAACATCTGGATCGTCGCCAACCCTCGCTGCCGGCGATCCAGGCTGAGTCTACTGATAGCTTATGAAATGAGAGGGGATGGGAGAGGTCATACCATCGAGAAAGATCGCTACCAGATCTTCAAGGTCACCCAACTGATAGCAGACAAACGTCATCACTGCGCCACGAGGAGAGCATTACGGCTCTCCTCGTGCCAAGCTCTCACGCAGCGAACAGAAACTAATACGGGTAGTAATGCCCGTAATATTGATGATAATGGAGGCAATTTCGGTATTGATAGAACGAATACATCAAATTGTTGCACGTCCACCCCGGTTGCCAACCAGCAGGTGGCTGCATCTGAGGTGGAGGGGCGTTGTTCTTCACCGCCTGTTGGAGATAGGTATCGAGGGCCGCCGCATCGCCAGCGTTGAAGGGTTTGTCCAACACACCCTTGTTCAACTGCTTCTGCAGGGCTTCCATATCTTCCTTCTCTCCAGCCCAAAGCACCTCAGTTGCACCTATCATAAATACCAGAGCGCACCAGACAATCCCTAGCGACACACGCCCCATACTTTCCTCCCTTCAAGCAAATCCGACGAAGCGAGACATTCGTACATAGAGTTGAGTGCTGCCCGATTCGTCGTTAAAACAGCCCGGCCAAAGACTTCGTGAGCCCCTGAGATAGGGCAGGCGCAGCTTCCTCATAATCCAAATTCGCCTTATTGGCCGTGCTGACGACTCGTGTGCGATACTTCTTGTGTTTCGTCACTTCGGAGGACGTCTGTTGCTGCGACCCACCAACACCTTGTTTTAAATTTTGCTGGTTGTCTTGCCGGATAATCACACCTTCAGGAGCTTTCTCAACCACCTGCACGTCTGTCACAACCATAAAGGTCACATCCTTCACCAGCGCACCGGCCACCACCTCAGCCCCGGCGAATGCCAATCCACCGGCGGCAGCCCCAATTCCGGCCGCGCCGTAAGTCCCTCCGGCCAACCCTCCAATCGCCGCTCCAGCCGCGGCCCCGCCCACAGCGGACATCAGCGGGCCACCATAACCACCCATTAATGCCTGCTGCGCTGCCGTTGGATCGGTCTTTGCGACACTCAGCACATTGGCCTGAAGCCGAAAGTGCGCCTCATCCGGATTCTGCGTGATGCGATACCCCCGCTTAGCAATGGCATCCATAATTGGGGCAGCAATATCAAAGTTGTCTTTGTCTGAGGTGTTCCGCACCTCCACAAAAATCACCTTCTTATCCGGCCCGACCGGATCCAGAAATATCGTTTCGCTCATCTTGGTTTGGACATCGAGATTCCGCTTGCTGATCATCGTTTGCGATGCCGCACAGCCAGACAAAAACATCAACGTCATTC
>JAHBWQ010000266.1 GCA_019636915.1 Nitrospira sp.
GTATCAGCGGATCCGACTCCGACGAGAAACAAGTTGGTTCAAGAGCGCAGCAGTAAAAATCAGCCGACCATTGATTATTACCTCAGGTGGACTCGACAGGGATGTGGGGTCCAGCTGAGGACGCCGCCGCACAAATAGTCTGGTAGCCGACATGGATGCTGGATGTGCCGGCGTTCAAATTCTTGACCGCTGGGTCATATTGAGCAACCCCTGAATATTCAGTGGTGCGCTGAGCCTACCGAGCGATGCTGTCTGGGTAGGCCGCAATAGAGGTGTGAGTTGTGCCTGATGAGAATGGGTATGGATAGCGAAATTCTCGACAACTTTGATCAGCACACCTTCTACCATGGAACCTCAATGGATGCAGCCACGGCAATAGCCCAGCATGGCTTTCGAGTATGGTTTCAGAACGATGAGGGCGAGTATTATACCAATCTTACATGCCTGGGCAACGGTTGCTATATGACATGTGACTGGAGGATCGCTCTCTGGTTTGGACCTGCCCTTTTTAAAGTGACAATTCTCCCTGGAACAAGGCTTCTGAATTCAGCCGTGCCTCCTGACGGCAAGGTTATCGATTCCCTCCGCAGGGAGTTCGGACATGAGGTCCTCAACAAAGCGCCGTGGAAGGTCATTCCCTCAAACAAGCAGCTGAGGCTCCCTGAGGTAATCGCCCTGTTTCGGTACCATTACTGGCATACCTGGGAGGAAGACTATGGCAGAGACCACGATGGTTCATCCAAGTGGCCGATCAAACGGAATGTACACGAGAGACTCCTCAGGAATTTCAGAAGCGTGTTGGTTCGATATGGTTTTGATGGATACGGAAACCCTTTGGATCACAATGGCATCGTCGTCTTTAGAGAAGGCCGGGTTGTGGTAAGGGAATTCGTCGCCGAAATCAATGATGCTGACTATAGGAGACTGCTGGAAGAAGAGTTTGGACAGTTTCGAAGCATTTACGACGTGAAGACGTTCTTCCATCGGCATGGTTCACCGCGAGCCAAGGAATTGGCAGAACACATCGCCGCTACGGACACGAGTAAGCCCCCGGTTGAGTGACACAGGATGCCGCAGACTAAAGAGATCGAATACCGGTAGCAGCTCGCTAATAAATCCACAATCCGACGGATTGGCGAGACCGAATACATCGAAAGAAAAATCCCCAAGACTATTGTCCAGAGTCTTCACTGGAAAGCATCCCGCGTAAAAACCATTCTCACGCAACAGGCATCTCGTCCGATACCTAATGGGAGCTGAGTGCGATCGCGCATCCCCTAAACACGCACCGAGATATAGTTCTCCCCTATGTGACTGACCAGGAAGTCTCTGCACCGTAGCGCGAGTCGTTACCCCGTGCAGATGGAATTTCAAACTCCTCCTCTAAACTGATCTCCCGATCCAACGACAGAGCAACATTGGAAACGTATGGGCGCCTCGCACGGCAGCCGGGGATAGGGTTGCCCTTCAGTCCAGATGTCTACTTTTTTTCAGGTGAGACCTTAACTCTGACCTGGTTACAACGACAGAAGGAGGGAAGAGAGTTCTTGTTCAGCACAACCGTCAGAACCGTTGAAAGGAGAAAACACATGGGTTGTCCAAATTGTGGTGCACCAGGAGGAGGGCTTGCTGGCTGTGGGGGGTGTGGTTTAGGACGTGATCCTGATGTTGGGAGGGGGACATGGAATACAGGTCAAACAAAGTCACAGCAGTATGAGAGTCAATCAACAAGCGGGAGGAGAGGGTCCGGGTGTTTTCCCGCAACGGCTCGTGTGCGGACTCCGCAGGGGTGGCAAGAAATGGGAGCCATTACCGTGGGGGACACCGTCCTGTCCTATGATGCAGAATCAGGACGAACACGGGCCAGAACGGTGACGAAGAAGCTCGAGTACTCTCCTAGAACGCTCTGGTCCATTGAATTGTCCTTGTCGACCAGCCCGATTCTCACCACCAAGACTCACCGGTTTCTCACACAGCGGGGGTGGATTCAGGCCGGAAAACTCCGACAGGGTGATCACGTGGTGATGGTGAACGAAACGTTCGCGACAGACGTGCAAGAAGTGCGTTCGGTTCAGAGGCTTCCTAAACAGGAGAAGGTCTATAACCTCTACACAGCGGGAGAACATACCTATGTGGTGGAAGGATGCGTGGTGCACAATTTTTCAGTCTTGCGTCAATTGCGTACCTGGTGGCATCGCACTTTCCTTGATCCACAGGAAGTGGTTCCTGGTTCGGTACTGGCGTCGATCAAAGGGATATAGACAGCCCGGATACAGCACGATCTGAGATCGTGCTGTATCAACCGCGAGGTGGATGTCCATGAGATCCGAGCAACGCAAAGGACGGGTACAAGGGCTCCAACTGACAGCGCAACCTCCTCCCGATCTTAGGCAATACAGAAGGAGCAGAGGCTGGTCTCTCGACAGTTGCGAGAGAGGGGGCAACGAGATTCTGTCCTACAGAAAGCGGGTGTGATGGACCGGGGAACACGCGGGATGCAGGTGATCACGTAATCGGGGTCGCGAGCATTCACTACAAAGTAGACCTGTACCGTGTCGAACTGGCGTTGTCATCAGACGGTCAACGAAGAATGCCCAACGACCACTGTCTGGGATCGAACCTGCCGATCAAGGCAACACGATATACGGCGGGGAGGATCCGGTACGATGCCTTGAAGATAGACGAGTCATTACTTTATCCTCTGCGCTGAAAGGCCGGTTGGTGCGCCCATGTTGAGACGAATTGAACTGATCAATCAGAATTCAGAACTCGGGAAGTCTGGACTGATGACCTGTAGCCCGTCGGAGGTGATACGGGCGTGGAATATGCTGAACGCGCCAAGACGTCAGCTCTATTTTAAATTCTTTTATAAAGGAGAAAAATCATGGCAGTACTAGCCAAGTGTAGGACCTGTGGCCACAAAATAAGTATAGAAGCTGCGATATGTCCAAGTTGTGGTCAAAAAGACCCGAAACCTCGGATTCATGGTCCTGCGGGATACATCCTAATAGGATTTGTTCTGCTCGTTATTTTTGGAATGCTGTTTGGGAAGTAGAAAAGTTCTCTTGCCAGGAGGCTTCTCGCAAAAAAGCATAAAAATGTAGAAACTAGAACTTGATCTGACAGTCAGGTAGAGTCCTCCCCCCTTTACAAAAGGAGTGAGGACCATGACGACAGAACAAAAGATCATTAAAACGAAAGTCGGGGTGTTAGAACTGGCGACGCAGTTAGGCAATGTCTCGAAAGCCTGTCAGCTGGACTGAAAAGGTCAGTTGGTGTACCCCGATGTTGAGACGAATTGAACTGATCAATCAGAACTCAGCGCTCGGGAAGTCTGGCCTGATGGCCTGTAGCCCGTCGGAGGTGATACGGGCGTCCTACGGTCGCTGCCTGTCAGCAGACAGGGCAATCGTATCGCGTCATTCGTGTGAAGGAACGGTCTGTAGACGTGATGTATCGAGACGAATGTCAGGTTGCTGTCAGACCTAGAAAGAAGACTTCTCATTATCGTATGTAATTAATACGGAGTGAACGATGAAACTTGTTAAGGTTTCCGTGATGTGTTTATTGGCCGTATTGCAGTCCTCGTGCTTCTTTGGTGCGACAGTCCAAGTCTTTTCGAAAAAGGATTTGAGTCCAATAAGCAAACCTCGGCTCCAAGTGATACTGGAAGCATACCCCTCTATTGTTTCAGCGGAACCAATGTTTGACAACACGGTAAAGGTCTCGCATAAAAAGCACGGAGAGGTCGAAGAATGCGATCTTGGATTTATTTATCTTGAGGAACCACAGGGGTACTTTATTCTTACAAATATGAGTCCCAACTGCACTTTATGGAAATCTAACCCTCGACTCGGACCTAATTATAACTATATTGTTATGGCTAACGTGGAAACCAAACAGATTAAGAACAGACCCCTTCGTGATGATGTGGCGAGAACAACACAAACCGTAGTCTGGCCATATGGATTAAGGAAAAACACTGACCACAAAGAATTTCAATATTTGTTGAAGAAATACAACCTGAAAGGGAAGACGTTAGGGGAAATGTTTTCCGAAAATATGTCCGAGTTGCGTTCCAAGTTGAATAGTAATGACTCAGCAGAAAGGTTGGCTGCAGCGATGGCGAAGCTGTTTATTGAAAAATCTGGGAAGCCGGAAGGGAAGGATGGGGATATATTTGTATTCAGTGACAATGGAGACAGTAGTCTTGGGAAAGATCAACTTCTTGGTTTCTTCCGAGACGCGATTAGATATGGGTTCTTCATGCCAAAAGACTCTCCAGCCTTCGGACAATTAGCAGAAAATTCCCCACTTGAGTTCTAAGGAAGGTCTGATTAATTCACATTTTCACTCGGAATGCTGTTCCTGGGCTGCCCCTCAGGGGGAATTCAGGGGGCATCCGCTGGTCCGAGACCCTATTTCTGAGGCCCATTTACCGTCCGGTGGCCCACGGTGAGCTCTCAGACGCACAGGCTCTACGCTCCCGCCAACAGGCGCCGTCGCACCATGTAGAGGTTCGCCAACCCACAACTCATCTGGAGCCAGTGCGTGTTCTTCGCCAGCCCCCGATACCGCACCTTGGCCCAGCCGAAGATCCGCTTGATGACCAAAAACGCCTGCTCGACTTTCGCTCGGACTTTCGACTTCGTCCGGTTCTTGGTCCGCTCCTCTTCACTCAACGGTCGCTGCCGATGCCCTTTCGCCTGGATGAAACACTTGGCCTTGGGTGCGTGCTGCCGGATCACGTCACGGTGCCCACAATACGCCGCGTCGCTCCATACCCGCGTCTCCTGGCCATGCAGTAGTTCCGGTAAGACCTGACGGTCGTGCACATTGGCCGCCGTCGCCGCGACCGAGTGAATGACTTTGGTCTGGCTATCTACGCCAATGTGCGCCTTCATGCCGAAATACCACTGGTTGCCCTTCTTCGTCTGATGCATCTCAGGATCCCGCTCCTTCGTCTGATTCTTCGTCGAACTCGGCGCACTGATGATGGTGGCATCCACGATGGTCCCGCGGTTCACCTGCAGCCCCTGCTTCGTCAGGTATTCCCCGATTCGCGCAAAGAGTTGTGCCCCCAACTTGTGCGCTTCCAGCAGATGGCGAAGCTTGCAGATCGTGGGCGCATCGG
>JAHBWQ010000267.1 GCA_019636915.1 Nitrospira sp.
TTCGGAGTCAGCGAAGTCCCGGGAAAGTCTTTGATGAACCGCTGACACCCCGCAACCGACAGCTCATATTTTCCGCTCAGATAGTCATTGTAGGCCAAATTAAACGCCGAGGTCGGTGTGATGCCTGATGCCGTCACCACAGCCTCAACCGGGGGTGTCGACTTCACCGCTTTCGCCGCACGCGGCTCGGATGAGGAGTCCATTTTGGCAGAGGACTGGCCGGCCGTTTCTTCCAACTTCGCAAGACGACCTTCCAGCTTTTGAATACGAGCGGTCACGTCATCAAATCGTGACTTGGTGACATCTGTATCCTTGCTATCCTTGCTCCGCTCGATTGCCTCCAAGCGACGGACCACGGCATCGACCCGTTGATGATCTTGATCCTGCGTTTTGGAGATGGTCGAAAGTTGGTCGCGGATCTGCATGAAGTCCGCGTGCTTCGCGCATCCGGCCATCATCACCCCCCATCCCAACCATCCCGTTATGATCGCTGTGGATATGACGGTACGGGCTCGCATGCGTTACCGCCCCTCCTTCAGTTGAACCAACTTATCTGATGCTTTCCCTGCCTCGACACTTTTAGGATAGAGGGTGACAACCTGTTTGAAGGCCGATGAGGCTCGCTTCTTGTCCTTCATGGCCAGATACGCATAGCCCTTCTTCAGAATGGCCGACGGCACCTTTTCACTGCTCGGATAGTCGACCTCGACCTTATCGTACGCATCAATGGCTTTCTGAAAATCTTTCTTTCCGAAATAAGACTCTCCCAGCCAAAATCTTGCGTTCGGCGCAAGGTTCGAATTGGGGAACTCATCGAGGAATCCAGCGAATCCCTGCCTGGCTCCTTCTAAATCCCCGTCCCGAAACAAGGCCAACAACCGTTCATAGCGAACCCGATCCGGGGGATCGGCTGTCACCTGAACAGGTTCCGACTTCGGCGATTCTTGAGGCGGAACAATCGTCGTCACACCACCGGATGTCTCCTGCCCGGAAGAGACTTTTGATGCATCTCCTCCTTCCGACGTAAGCTCGTTCGGCCCCGACGACGAATGCGGGACAGATTTAGGAGCCTGAGGCGATGACACAGGCTTATGTGACACCTGTTCAACCGTCTTCACCAGAGCATCAATACGGCCGTCTTGCTCATCAAGGCGAGCCGTGACCTTCTTTCCGACGGCTTCAAGCGCCTTCGTGATGGAGACCACGCTCCGATTCACGTCTTCTGCATGCGTCGCCGTATTTTTTGAATCCGCGTCGAGCTTCGCGGCAAGATTCTTCGAGGCATGCTCCCCTTCACCCACACGATCATTCAGACCGGTCAGCGCCTCTCGAAACCCTGTCAGCGCCTGATTGAACTGCGTAAACTTTTGAGAGATCTGCTCCATCCGATTTTGATGATCCGCCAGCTCCCGTTGATGTCCGTCCAGCTTCGCATCGACACGTTTGGCCAAACCCTCATTCGTCCGTTGCACGACGTCGATGACCTCTTTCTTGAGCGCCTCCATCGCCTTCGACAGATCGTCCAGACGTGCGGACACCTTCGCATCCTGGGTCTCAAAGCTCTTCTGCATCCAGAGATAACGAGTACTGCCGTCAGTTTCCAGCTTCGCCGCCAACTGCTCCAGCTTCTTCGTCTGCTGTTCCGCCTGCGTTGACCGATATTTGAGATCTTCCTGTCGCGCCTGGAGATCCTTTGCCAGATGCAGCGCCTTCTCCAGTTCTCCCCGCAACTGGGGGATCTCATACTCGCGCAGCGTGGTAATTTCTTGCGTCTGCTTGGCACTGGTCTGCTTAAAATCTTTTTCGGTCTTTTTCAGGTCAGACTGCTGTGCGACACAGCCCGGCAAGAAGAGTCCGCCCACGGCCAGCCCAAGCAGGACCCCATGCGTGGTTCGCAGTTGAGACTTCATATCCTGCACTCCAATGGGCTGATTCCGGAGAAGAGAGGCGCACACGAGCGGCCTTCCCTACACACTACTTCCCCACCTTGACCACGAGATGCCCTCGACGATTCATCGAGTAACAGTGTTCCCCATGCTCTGTGCAAAACGGCCGTTCTTTTCCATACGAGACGACCGAGAGGTGTTGAGGAGCTATCCCCAGCTCAACAAGATAGTTTCGAACGGCTTTCGCCCGTTTCTCCCCCAGCACCAGGTTATACGCCGAGGTGCCGCGTTCGTCACAATGTCCTTCAATCTTCAGCTGCGTTTGCGGATTTGATTTGATCCACTCCGCATCGCTGCTGAGCGCGTGGCGCCCCTCATCGGTGATAGAAAAGCTATCATACCCAAAAAACACATCCCGCAAACCGGCAGCAGCCGATGCCGTCTGCTCCGCACGTATTTCAGCAAGCTGACGTGCAGCAGCCCCGGGATCAGACTTGGTCATCAGCCGATTGCCATTGGTTCCGCTTCCGTTGTGGCCATCGCTACCCGTGCCGCCGCCGAGTCGCTCTTCAGAGGGGTTTCGGTCCAACCCCCGGAGACCGCTCGCATCATCTCTTCCGGACAACGACGTATCGGGAAAACTTGAACTGGCCCCACCTTTCGCCCCTCCACCTCGTGCCATCTCTTCCTGTAAGGCACGGGTATCTCCCCCCGACTGGACCGCCTTCTTGGAACACGCCGGGCTTACCAGGAGGAGCAGACCGAGAATCACTGGCAGGGGGATGATGGCTAACGTTTTCATTGGATCCCGTCCCTTCTCAATCAGACGTTCTCTCTTTGTCATACCGTGGAGGACGATTCTCGTCAATGCCTTGCACAAAAATCACGAAGCCGGAGACCACGTCGGCGCACTGTTGTGAGTCCCCGTGAAGGTAATTCGTTCCAAGTCTTTCCCGTCCACATTGATCATATAGATATGGCTCTTCCCGTCCGCCGTCGAACTAAACACAATGTGGCGTCCATCCGGAGACCACGAAGGGGAATCATCCACTCCCGGCCCGGTCGTCAACTGCACACGTTTCTGCCCGTCAGGCGTGATCAAACAGAGCTTGTACTCTTTCTTTGGTGTCCGGCACACGTAGGCGATCCAATTCCCCCGAGGAGACCAGGCGGGAGCAGCATTGTAATCTCCCTCAAAGGTCAATCGGCGCACATTGGAGCCGTCCGAGCTGATGAGGAACACTTGCGGTCCGCCATTTCGATCGGACGTAAAGGCCAACTCGCGACCGGACGGCGCCCAGGACGGAGAGAGGTCTCCGCCGGCATTGGTCGTCAGGCGTTGCACCGCTTTGGTGTGGGTGTCCATGCGATAGAGTTCCGCATTCCCCTCGGAACTGGATGAATAGGCCAGAAAATTCCCGTCTGGAGAGAGCGCGGGAGTGATGTTCAGCCCCCCTTGCGAAACCAGCGTCCAGCGTTTCCCGGTCGCGAGCTCGAGAAGATCGATATCCTGTGCGTTCCGATTACGATAGGTCGTAAAGACCAAAAATCGGCGATCGGGGGACCAGCGCGGCATTAAATTCAAAAACCCGTCGGCTGTCAGTTGCCGTGGATCGTACCCGTCATAGTCCATCAGAAACAATTCACGCGCCGAACCCAGCTCAGACACGTAGGCGATTTTCGTCCGAGCGATCCCCGGTTCTCCGACATAGCGGAACACCAACTCATCCGCAAACCGATGGGCCATCAGTCGGACCACCGATGTCGAGCCGACATAGCGTTTTCCACCGACCACCTCGTTATTCCCGGCGTCATAGACATAGCCATCCATATTTACATCGGCATCTTTGTTCCCGCTCTTGATACCAGCGCGTCCCCACACCACGGCCGACACACCGTTCTCAACCGCATGTTTGAAAGACGGATCCGGCTCCGCCCCAAGTTGCCCGGGCTTGATGCCGAGGCCGTTCACATCGACGAGAGCGAACACCAAAGACCGACGTAGATCTGCCTTGAGCACCTCCTCAATACGACTCCCGAGCTTCACCCGCCCTTCCGGTGACTCCGTCCCGCCCAGATTCTCAATTCCGGCAATCGCCAACGGAATCTTTTGAAAATCCGGCCTCGTCGCTTCGAGAAATACGTCGGCCGCCCCGGATTCGATGATCCACACGAGGCCGACCATGGTACACAACCCGCCAAGCACGAACGTTCGCAACGTCATAATTTATCCTTGGGGCTCGCCAACGGTAAAGGTGAAGTGGGCATCAAAATACGAATCGGAAATATCGGCCGGAAAGACCGGTAACGGGTTTGCGCTCAGTACCGCCCGCTTCCCCGCCAAGTCATAATACTCATTCCCGGATGATTGTTCGATGGATATACCCGTGACTTTCCCGTCTCGATGAAGCCTGAATTGGACGACAACCACATAAGCCTGGCTGGTTAAATCCAGGGGTGGAGCACTCCAACAATTACTGATGCGTTGGCGCACCAGTGCAAGATAGGCATTTGACCCTGGAGCCATTCCTGGAACCTTCAGCGTTGTGTCGACGGCTTTGACACTGGGCACCTTTGCCTCAATCTGGGGAGCCGGTTGAGGCGTGGGTTTTGAGGGAACATCGACTGACGCTACGGTTTTGGGCACTTCCAGCTTTTTGATTTTTTTGAACTCTTCATCTAAGTCCTTCGCCAAATCTTCCGTCAGAGACGAAGAAGATTTCTGCGCCACCGGTCTCCCTGCAAGGTCTTTCGTATCCGACGCGACCGGCACATCCGGCAGTTTCATCGCCGATGGGGCCTTGGGTCTTTCCTCCGGACTGATGTCCCCGCGCTTCGGAGCATCGGGCGGCAGCTCGATATCCTTCATGATCTCGCTCATCACGTCATTCGATGATTTCGCCCGAGTGACCGGAGGAGATACTGGCGGAGGTGAAACAGACGGAGGCGGCACAGGGGCCGACTTTGCAACGGGAGCGGCCTTCGGCGGTGCGATCGTCGTGGTGCGCTCGACGGGCTTCGGCGAGTCGACAGACTTGTTCTGCGGCACCGGCTTGGGGCGTTCTACTTCTTTTTCTTTTGAGATCGGTTGGCTTTTTTGAGGCTCAAGCGTCTTCACCTGGGGTGCGGGAAGACTAGCCAGCGAAATCTCGATGGACGCAAGCGGTCGTTCGCCGTGATGCGGCAATCGAACCCACGCTACAAGCGCTAAGATGCCCACGTGCAGCGCAAGGGACA
>JAHBWQ010000268.1 GCA_019636915.1 Nitrospira sp.
AACTCGCTGAGGCGCGGATGGAGCGCGACATCTTAAAAAAAGCCACCGCGTACGTTGCGAAGGCGCAGCGGCCCGGTACGCGCTGATGAGGACGCTGCGTCTCCAGTATCCGTTGCGTCTGTTGTGCCGGGTCCTCGACGTGTCCCGCAGCGGGTACTATGCTTGGCAGCATCGGCGTCCGTCGAAACGCGCCCGGGTGTCAGCGCCGATGCTATAAGTCCTCACATCACCGAACTGAGAAGTCCTCTGAATACCGAGTCAGAATGTCCCTTCACCGCTCATCACGATGGAGGAGGGACGGATGCTGCGAAGGGAGGACTTCATGATGATTCAGGTATTGGCTCAACGTGGGCTGTATCTCTGTGACATTGCGACACAGGTGGGGGTCCACCCCCGGACCGTGCGGCGAGCGTTGGCGCGGGGCGGAGCGCCGGCTCTGCGTCCGAACCGACGGGGCAGTCGGCTCGATCCCTACCGGGCCGACATCGACCGGCTGTTAGCTGAGGGCGTGTGGAACGCGGTCGTGATCTTTCGGGAGTTACAGGCCAAGGGCTATACGGGGCAGCTGTCGATTTTGCGCGACTATATCCGGCCGAAGCGGGCGCTGCGGGTTCGGCGGGCAACCATGCGATTTGAAACCGCGCCGGGGCAGCAGCTGCAGAGTGATTGGGGCGAGCAGGCTCGGATGGGGTGGATGGGGTCTGGCTTTGTTATCTTAACAATTTGTCTACACCCACACTTCCGACTGCCATGCCCCCCACGCAGCTCGTTCATGTGAGCGATCACATGAATTCCCCCTCCGGGTGAGAGTTGCGCGTGCGGGGCCGCCCCTTCGGCCGGGCCCCGGGCCGCTCGTGGTTCTTGCAGCCGTGTACGACGTAGATGTGCTAAGGACCGCTTTACGTCGGTGCGATCTCGGCGCCGAACTTCTGCACGTGGCCAGTGAGCGACCATCGGCATCCGACCCATAGCAGACGTACACGGCGTCATTTCCCCTGATCTGATCGAATATTCCGTTATCCCGGCTGCTCCCCAATCCGCTGCCGGTCTCAATGTCTTCAGTAACATCCAGAATTGTATGGGGCAGGCATGGGTGGGGGTTCGAGCCTGAGTGTAAGGGTTAAGACATGCCTTGTTCGACCAACTCATTCTCCATCGTGACGCCCATTCGTTCTATCAGCCGAGTGAGTAATGTGAAATGGGCACGCGAGTCAGTCGCAACGGCCAGCTGTTCAGCCGTCGCCAGTTGTATGGTGTACACCAGTGAGGCGGAGGTTTTCAGGAGGGCAAGGCCATAGTCGAAGAGATCCGCTTCTCTGCCGATGAGCCGTCGCCGGCTGAGTTGCCGGATACCGGCCACCGTAAAGGGAGTCGTCTCGAACGAAACATCCTTCAGACGAACCATCAAGGGCTGCTCGGCATGGCCATCTTTGTGACGCCCCGTGATGTCTGTGCCGTCGAACAGACCGCGTTGGAATCGGCGATTCTCCACCAGCGCGCTATGAAAGAGCCCACGCCAAATTGAATCTGTTAGATCACGGTCCACGGCGATGCAGGTCTCCGGCTTCAGCGGCCCACTGACGTTGTACCCCTGCACCAGTCGCTTGCTGACCAGGAGGTCGGGGAAGGCATCGCCCATCCGTTCGGGAAAGGCCGTTGTCCCGCAGAACGGACTGACTTGTATGGCCATATAGTCCCGGAAATGCACCTGCTGATACCGCTCCAGCAGCCTCTGCAAGGTGCGCTCGTGGCACAGATGGAACGGATAAAATATGACGCCGGATCGTGTCATGCCAATGATGCAGAATAACTGCTCTGCAACCGTAGAGGCAAGCTGTCGTCCTAAGGGCAATGGAACGAAAGCGGTTACGAATGAAATGAAGGTCAGAGAACTATTTGGTGGCTGGAGGGCATCGGCGAGAAAGCTATGGCCCACAAAGAAATAGCACACTGCCCCCATGCTTACCTCATCTTTCACATAAGTCGGCACTCACGGCTGACATCAATCTTATTCATGTTGGTTCCTACACACAAAACAATGTGACCCCAATAAGCTCTACGCCCCCTCTATCCTCTTTCCACACCGAAAGATGATACCTCCTACACTTCGCTACTGAGGCATGATGACAAAAGGCACCGACTTGCCTATGCTTCCAGGGTGAAAACATTTCGATGGAATTCTCAGAAGAACGAACAGCTGAAAGCAGGTCAGGGCGTTTCCGTTGAGGATATTGTGTTGGCCATCGAAACTGGTGGGTTACTGGATGTTGTAGGACATCCCAATCCCGCTCGGTATCCAAACCAAGGCCTCTTTGTCGTAGCCGTGAATTCCTATGTGTATCTCGTGCCGCATGTTGAGGAAGTGGACTACGTGTTTCTGAAGACGATTATTCCGAGCCGCAAAGCCACGCGAGAGTATGAAATGAAGGGAAAGCTATGAAAACTCTTGATCGCTATGAGAAACAAGTTCTGTCGGCGTTCGAGGCCGGCAAGCTGAAATCCACGGTGACGTCCGAGGCGGCATTGCGTCGATATCGCGAGTATGCTCGTGCGACCCTCAGCAAAAACAAGCGGGGCAATATTCGACTCTCCACCCCTGACCTTTCTGAAATCCAAGCGCGCGCTGCGGAAGAAGGCATTCCCTATCAAACGCTGATTGCGAGCGTCTTGCATAAGTTTGTGGCAGGCCGCTTTGCAGAAAAGACATCGCGCCTCACGACGCGCGCCAGCGGACGCGGCAAGAAGCGCCGAGCGGCGTAAAGCTGCGCACAGATTACGCCGAAAAAAGGAGAGTTCAGCTGTTCGCTCGAGGCTTGGTCATTTGGCGAAACAGTGCAAGGGGAAAACGATCCCTTGTCTCAGCTTGTGCTGAAATGGGTTAGGCCATGGAGCACCATAATTCGACCATCAGGTGCATTGTAACTGTATGGTAATGAGTTGACACAAGAAACAAGATCTGACTCTGATTTCATCTCACAATAACCAGTCGGTTATTACACACCAAGCAGCGGTAGAAGTAGAAGAGAACACCTTACGCCCGCATGAAGGAGGCGCCCCATGGACAATGATCTCCCCTCTGTCCTCTATGTCCTGGGTGCGACTTTCTTGTATTTCCTTCCAACCTTTCTCGCCCTCGCACGAGGCCACCCCAACTCCTTCCTGCTTGCGATCGTAAATCTCTCGCTCGGATGGACCGTGATCGGTTGGGTGGGCGCGTTGTTCTGGTCGCTCACGAAGCAACCTCGGGGAGGGGAATCTTGACTGAACGCAAGGTCAAAATGGTGGCAGCCCATAAGGGAAAGACGGTGAAGGATTTTCTGATGGCGAAGTAGAAAAGGGATCGAGCGTTGTGATCTTGACAAGCTGTCGACACCCACACTTCCGACTGCCATTGCCCCCCGCGCAGCTTGTTCATGTCAACGATCACATGAATTCTCTCTCCGGGTGAGAGTTGCGTGTGCGGAGCCCGCCCCTTCGGCCTGGCCCCGGGCCGATCGTGGTTCCTGCGGCCGTGTACGACGACGATGTGCTGAGGACCGCTTTCAGACGGTGCGATCTAGGCGCCGAACCTCTGCTTTTGGCCGTTCTACGCCAGTCAGAATCCGACCCAAAGCAGAAGTACATGACCAACCGCTACCAGAGGGGGAGTCTTACACCGATCCGCATAAGAACCCGTGATAAATGGTCCCACCGTCGCAACTCATTGAAACGACAATGAGCATGGCGTATTCTTCACGAACAGTAGTGGCGTGTTATACGGACAGAAATGGTCGGATCCAGCTCTTACGCGGATCGGCCTAAGCATAGTTAGACAACAGTTTGACAACACCATGAACCAGCTCGTCATCACCAATGTCGCCACTTACAAAGCCATTGCACTTGATGCACACAAGGAAATGCATGAACACATCAACTCCGGACGAAGGCCGAAGGATGATGGAAGCCCGGGCTGGATTATCACCTTTGATCCAGAGCAACGGAGCTTCAAGAAGGCCATGATCAGCATCGTATTCACAGGGATGTGGCTTGAAGCATTGCTTCATCTTTTGATTGTTCGCGATCACGGGATAGAGAAATTCAAGGAATTCGATTTCAAATCTTATGCAGAGAAAATGCGTTCACTTGGTTGCTCAGATCAGAGGGTTCTTGATGCTGCTGAGAAATTTCGGAAATGCCGGAAGGAGTTGGTGCATGAAAAGGCTCACTTCGATACCGGTGAGATCAAGACAGCACAAGATGAAGCCGACAATGCGCACCAATTACTAGTAGCAGTCGACTCGTTGTTCGTGCCTTAACACAGGTGCTCGCGTTGCCTAATCAGGCGCTCAACTCGGACTCGGCTGCAAGCAGCCGAGCCGGCCACCTCGTGCGTTAATGCGGCAGGGCTGAGGACCGCTTTATGGCGGTGCGATCTCGGCACCGAACTTCTGCACTTGGCCGATAGCGGCCATCCCGAACAGTCAGTCTTGCCGTTTCTCAGCTGAGGCTCCCAACCCAATCCGACTTACGGAACATCCGGCGTTTACCAGGCGTAGGCTTCTGGTGCGGTGTCACCCGGGCCGGGGAACAGATCGTCCAGCTGCTTCATAGTTTCCTGACTCAGTGTGAGACTCAGAGCTCGCATCGCTCCATCGAGTTGTTCCATCGTGCGTGGCCCAATAATCGGTGCCGTGACGGATTTTTGATGCAGCAACCAGGCTAAGGCAACATCCGCCGGACATTCACCAATCCCTGCGCAGAGGGTTTCATAGGCTTCCAATTTGGGTCGCGACTTCGCGATCTCCTTCTTCAGCTCTTCGTCCGCACGGCGCCCGCTGTCGGCTGGTTGCAGCACTCCGGCTAAGAGCCCCCGCCCCAACGGACTCCAGGGAATCAGAGCGATCCCATAGGACTCGCAAGCGGGGATGACTTCCAACTCGATCGTGCGCTCAGTGAGGTTGTACAGACTTTGCTCAGACACCAAGCCCAGAAAATGTCGACTACGCGCGGCCTCCTGCGCCTGAGCGAGATGCCACCCGGCAAAGTTGCTGCTACCCACATAGACCACCTTGCCTTCTCTTACCAGCTGCTCCATCGCCTGCCAGACTTCCTCCCAGGGCGTCTCCCGATCGACAT
>JAHBWQ010000269.1 GCA_019636915.1 Nitrospira sp.
GGTTGGTACTACGAATCAGCCAGCCCACCTTCTAGTTCGTCTTGGGGAGAAGTAGTGGTGAGGAATGGTGGAAGGGAAAGATGACGATGAACATGGTTGAACGGCCTCTTACCGAGTCTCTTTTTTCACTATATGGTACGCAGGTACGATATGTCACAGCGTCTTCTGTCCTTGCCGCTCCAGTGAATGAATTTTTGAGACATTTTCGGCAAGAGGTCCTTCATCCGTCCATTCCGCTTACCGTATGTTTCCAGGCCGTTGGATATCGAGCTGAGATCCCACTGACAGTCTCCTCTTCGGCACGTCAACTAGCTGTCAAAATGGGAGCAGCAGGTGAAGATGGCCAGGAGACTGATTTGCCGTATGAGGTGATTTGTGATGGCGAGCGGTTAATCGTCGACTTTGTCAATGTCGGAACCTTGGTAGTTGATAATGCACAGGGGAGAGTCGATGGCTATTTGATCAACCCTCAGATGATGCCGGACAGTTTGATCGAATATTTGTTCCATCTCGCCTTGACCGAGCTCTTGCGACATCGTGGACTCTACACCATTCATGCTACGGCTCTGGAGAAGAATGGCAGAGGAGTTTTGATTCCTGGTAATAGTGGGCGTGGGAAGACAACATCGTTCATTTCATTGCTTCGGTCGGGTTACCGCTATCTTTCTGATGATCATCCCTTGCTTCGAGATGCCGGAACACATATCGATCTACTTCCTTTTCCGATCAAGATCAATGTGACCGAACGGACCGTGGGGTTTTTCCCGGAGCTGCGCACTGCACCGGCTCAGGTGCTTCAGCCTCGGTTCCCAAAGCGAGCCTTTCATGCGAAGGATCTCTATCCCGCTTCGATCGGGGAGTGTTGCCAACCAGCGCTCGTGCTGTTCCCTCACGTGATTGACGCATCTCACAGCCATCTAGAATTGCTTTCTAAGAGTCGCGCGTTAGAGATGCTCTTGCCCCAAGCCTTATTGGTTTATGACTCAGAGGTTGCGAAACGAGAGTTTCATGTCTTGGCGAAACTTATCAAGCAGGTGGATTGTTATCGCTTGCACTTTGGTCGGGACATCCTGGAGCTTCCTCAACTCATTACACCATTGCTTTAGGAGGGGACGCGATGACAAGCGACTCCAATACGCGGCAGATTCCGTTGGGTTTGGAAGCGGAACTGCTTGTCTGGTGCGCACGGATAGGGATGACCCAAGATCTCACGGCGCGAATTCGTCGAAGAGTTCAGGAGTCAGTCGACTGGCCGGCCTTCCTTGAGTTGGCCGAATACCATGGTGTGGAGCCATTATTGTATGCAAGTCTCTCCAAGGTTGCGTCTGATCTTGTCCCTGCCGAATTCTTAATCCGATTGCGGCAGAAGGTCCAAGTCGGGGGCCTGCTGAATCGGTATCTGGCACAGGAGCTTAGCAAGTTGTGCGACGAATTTGCCCTACGGGGAGTTCCCGTTATCCCGATCAAAGGAGCCACCCTCGCGACGGTGGCTTATGGTGATCTTAGTCTTCGTGACTTTACCGATCTTGATTTGCTTGTTCCAGAATCGTCCGTTGGAGAGGCTCGGGCGTTTCTCATGGCGATTGGCTACGAGCGTATGGATATGGTTGATGAGCAGAGTGCCGAACACGATGATGGTCCGCATCAGGTATTTGTAAAAAGGCGAACGCTCTGTCGTGTCGACCTTCAATGGGTGATGTCTCATCCTCATTTCGCATTCAGATTGGATCGCCCCGAGTTCTGGGCTCGACGGGTTTCAGTAGCCTTTGAGAATCGGACGGTCCCTGGATTGGCACCGGAAGATTTACTTATCGTGCTCTGTGTACACGGGTCGAAGCATGCATGGGAGCATCTGAAATGGGTCTGTGATGTAGCGGAACTCCTTCGCACCCATCCGAACCTGGACTGGACCTCTGTCCTGTCCAGTTCATCAGCATGGGGATGCCAGCGGTTGGTCATGATGGGCCTGTCGATTGCCCATCGACTCCTGGATGCCCCTCTTCCTGATGTGGTTCTGGCACGGATTCAACGGGAGGTAGAGATAGAGGTCCTTTCGCAACGCATGCCAGCCACGTTACTGAAAGACGGTGGGGAAGGAGTTTGGGAAGAGCAGTCGGCTGCCCTCTACTTTTCGTTGAAAGATTCATGGTGGGAGCGCTGGTGCTTCGGCCTTCGGCTGTGTCGGCTCCAGAGCCCTCTGACCATGAATCCTCCGACGTGGTTTCGCTGGCGCAACTCCTTGTTATGTCTTGCACGTCTCATTCAACCGATGCATCGAAAGATGAAGCGGTTCCTTTCTCCAAGAATCCGAGGGACTATCAATCGATGGGTGCCTCATAGTGCCTAGGTTTGTGAAGCAGAGATCTCTGTAAAAGTCGCCTAGCTGCTTCCAGTGCTCCAGAGGAATGATACGCCGGAGTTCGTTAGCACGTTGTGTAATCATCGTTTAGGGTAGGGTCTGCTACACTGAAAATTGACACGATGGTACAGGTGGATAAATATCGCAGTGTGCTCCAGACCGGCCTGTTAGTTCTATGGGTCCGGCTTCTTTTGCGTCTGACAAGTTTGCCAGTTGTGCTCAATCAATTGAGTCGTGGTTCAAGGATAGGCAATCCTGACGATACCGAGATGAAGAAGATGGCGTACTATGTAGATCGGTGGCTCCGACTATTCCCGTACAATCAAGAGGGGAATTGCTTCCCCCGATCCTTGGCGCTGTATCGGTTGGCTCGACGTCGGGGATTTCCGGTACGGTTTCATTGTGGAGTCAAAAAAGGCGTTTCTGGTCTGGAAGGCCATGCTTGGCTGACACTTGAATCAAAGACAGTTTATGAGCCAGGCATGTTCTGGCGAGATTTCACGGTCACTTTCTCCTATCCGCCGGACTC
This sequence comes from Nitrospira sp., assembly GCA_019636915.1. Lineage (GTDB taxonomy): Bacteria > Nitrospirota > Nitrospiria > Nitrospirales > Nitrospiraceae > Nitrospira_D. The sequence continues at coordinate 2,889 of JAHBWQ010000269.1, forward strand.
AGTCACACACTCGGAGGTCCTGGGTCTCGGAGTGCAAGCTTGCAACCGATGGGATCATAAACAGGAGTGTTAGGGTGGTATTGTCAATCATGACTACGATGCTGAATCGTATCGGGCCTTTCTTGCAGACGGTCGGGCGGGCCCTATCGTTCGTGTGGCAGAGCAGTCCAAGTTTGGCTACCGCGAGTGTCGTGGTACGCGTCATCCAAGGGCTCCTTCCACTCGTGGTGTTGTATTTGACGAAGCTTTTGATTGATGCCGTGACTGAAGGACTGAAGACGCCTTGGGATGATGCCTCGTTGACCCACATCCTTGCGATTCTCGGCGGCGTGGCCGGTGTGGCGTCGATTAGTGCTCTCCTTGCCGCTGTCGCCGGGCTGGTTTCAAAAATACAATCAGAAGTCGTCACTGATCATATGTACGCAATTCTTCAAGCTAAATCGGTCGAAGTCGACCTGGAGTATTATGAGAATGCACGCTATCAAGATACCTTGCATCTGGCACAGCAAGAAGCGCCTTATCGACCGACCGCCATTCTCAATGCGCTACTCCAGATGGGGCAACACACCATTTCCTTGCTTACAATGGCTGTCTTACTGTGGTGGATGCATTGGGGTGTGATCCCAATCCTGATCCTGACGGGCATTCCCTATTTCCTTGCTAAGCTAAGACAGTCCAATCAACTCTATGTGTGGGAACGAGAGCGGGCACCGCTTGACCGAAAGGCTTGGTACGTCAATATGCTGCTGACCCAAGCCGGCGCGGCAAAGGAGGTTCGGCTATTCGGTCTCGGGCGTCGCTTGCAGCAGTGGTTTGCTGACGCACGATTGGTATTGCGTCAAGAACGAATCGCGTTAGAACGACGATGGATGTTCTCAGGACTTGTCGCGCAGATCATCGGTGTCGCTGGGGCTTTCGGGGTCTGTAGTGTGCTGGTCGTGAGAACCATTGACGGACTATTGACCATAGGCGACCTCGTTATCTGCCTCCAAGCCGTACAACGGGCCTCAGGATTCCTTGAAAGCCTTGGGCAGAGCATGTCCAGCTTATATGAAAGCAATCTCTTTCTCGCCACATTGGGCGAGTTCTTGGGGCTGCAATCGCGATTGGGAACGTCAGCATGTCCCAAAGCGTTTCCTTGTCCAATTACCGAAGGGGTGGTGTTCGATCACGTGTCGTTCCAATACCCACACGAAGAACGCGTGGCGATTCGAGATTTCACCTTTTCGATCAAACCCGGTGAGCATGTCGCATTTGTTGGGGCGAATGGTTCGGGAAAGACGACACTAGTGAAGCTCTTATGTCGTCTGTACGATCCGTCAGGGGGACGTATCCTGATTGATGGGACGGATCTTCGTCACTACCAAATCACTGATGTGCGAAGTGCGGTCAGCGGAATATTTCAGGACTTTGTGAAGTTCCAGTTATCCGCGAAAGACAATATCGCACTAGGTGTCAGGGCTTCTGGGGTTGACCCGTTCGCTATCGTTCAGGCAGCGAAACAGGCCGGAGTTCACGAAACCATTGAACGATTACCGAAGGGGTATGAGTCATTACTCGGCAAGCTCTTCGATGGGGGACATGAGCTGAGCATCGGCGAATGGCAAAAAGTAGCTCTGGCTAGGGCGATCCTGCGAGATTCCCAAATTCTTATTCTCGATGAGCCCACCAGCGCGATGGATGCTAAAGCAGAAGCGGACCTGTTCGAACGGTTTCATGAACTTGCTCAGGGACGCACGGCGATCTTAATCAGCCATCGGTTGTCCACGGTCAAGATGGCAGATCGAATTTTTGTTGTGGATCAGGGGCAAATTGTGGAACAAGGGACGCACGACGAATTGATAGCTAGGCAAGGACTCTACAATAGTCTCTTTCTGACTCAGGCCCAGCACTACCAGTAACAATGATATCGTACTGCCGATAACTCGGCACTAGCGGCACAGTCATTTCACATTACCAGACTTATTGATAAGCAGATTCGGTGGTGGCCCGATCGGCTCAAAATTCTTCAACAACGGAACATTGTCTTTCTTCACCAACAGGATGTCGTGATTATACGAATCACGAGGCCCGAACCACCTGTGAAGGTCTTGCCGTTCGGTGTAAAGGTCCAGCACATATCTTCGCCGGCCGTGTTGATGGTATCGCCGAGGTTCAATGGCTCCTGCCATTCACCCCGTGGGTTTTGGTAGGAGATCCACATATCATGGCCTCCTCGA
>JAHBWQ010000027.1 GCA_019636915.1 Nitrospira sp.
AAATACAGCCGCGTACTCGCATTGTCGGCCAGCAAGAGAGCCGACGTGGTGCTCACCGTCCCCACCGCCGTCCACGTCGTCCCCCCATCGGTCGTGTAGTACCACGTCCCGTTCGTCTCGTTGCTCCCCGTGATCGCCAGCCCCTTCACTGCACTCGCATCCACATCGGTGATGCCCCCCGTGAACGCGCTGATCACACTGCCGACCGCCCCGCTCGGCACCCCCGCATCTTCCGCCACCGTCAGGCTCAACACCGTGTCCGCCAGCACCGGCGCATCATTCACCGCCGTAATGCTGACCGTGGTGCTGCCGGTGCCGGACAACGCCCCGCCCGTGCCTTGACTGCCGCTGTTGTTGTCATTGAACGTCCAGTTGATCTGCACCGAACTCGGTGGGGCGTCGCTTGAGTTGCTGTAGGCAAGCTGTTGCATCGCCGAATTGACCAGCGCATTGGTTGCACTGCTGTTGAACGTGAACACGAGCATGCCCCCGCTGTTGATATAAGTCCCGATCGTGACCCCCCCCACCACCACATTGCCGCTCGCTGCGGAGATGGACGCCAGGGTGCCCGTGGCGCTGAACAGGTCCTGACTATTCGCCCCACCGTTCCGGGACAGCGTGAGCGTGGCGCTACTGAAGTTGTTAGCCCCCGAAAGTTCGGTATCGAGAATTTTGACGCCGGTGTCCATTACCACTGCTGCACCACCTTCTACGAAGGTAATATTCGGCATGGTGACGGTAGACGCGGTCTGCGTCAGCCGCACGTTGTCGAAGTGCGCATTGTTGGTGGCCGTGCCGGCGTCATACAGTTCGACGCGGATGTTCTGACCATAGAAAGCCGAAAACGCCACAAGCTGATTAGCGGTCAGAGAAAGTGGCACATTAGCGAAAGTACCGTCGGACGGGTTGACGTCGGCGTTGGATGCAGAGCCAAGCAACTGGGCGCCGGCGTACAGGCGGATCTGCCAGGCGTTGGAGTCGCCTGCAGAGCTCTCGTCTCCCACGGCGACCGTCAGCGTGTAATCGGTGCCGGCAGTGAAGACTGCGGACGTAGTCTGGGAAATCGTTCCGCCGTTATCGATGTACGCGATATTGGAGCCATCCGGCGCTTGAGCCGGGTAGTAGGCCGCAGTAGTGTTCCACACCCCGGTGTTGGTGCCAGTTTTCGTCCAGCCGATGATCGCAGTATTCGTCCATTGCCCGTCCGTAGGAAGCACATCCGCTTCGAAGCTGGGATTCACAATGGCAATCGATGTCGTGAATCTGGGCGCATCGTTCACCGCGGTGACGCTCACGTCCACCGTATCGGTCGCCGCACTGAACGCCGTGGTCCCCCCGTTGCTACTGGTATCGACCTTGGTGCCCGCTGTCCCGCTCGTCTGGTCCCACGCCCGCACGGTCAGCGCCGCGCTGCTCGTCCCGTTGTAGTTGGCGTTGGGAGAGAAATATAGCCGCGTGCTCGCATTGTCGGCTAATAAGAGGGCTGAGGTGTTACTGACTGTGCCCACCGCTGTCCACGTCGTGCCCCCGTCGGTCGTGTAATACCACGTCCCGTTTGTCTCGTTGCTCCCGGTGATGGCAAGGCCTTTCACGGCACCGGAATCCTGATCGGTGATCCCACCGGTAAAGGCACTCACCAACGAGCCTACAGCCCCGCTCGGCGCCCCCGCGTCTTCCGCCACCGTCAGGCTCAACACCGTGTCCGCCAGCACCGGTGCGTCGTTCGTATTCGTCACTGTCACGGCAATGGATTGGGAATCGGCCCCGCCGACGCCGTCGGCAACCGTGACGATCACGTCGTAGATGTTGTTGCCTCCGCTATCGGTTGGTGACTCATAGTTGGGCGCCGACACAAAGGACAACGCACCAGTACTGCTATTAATGGTGAACTTCGATGCGTCAGCCCCGCCACTAATAGAGTATGTGAGCGTTTGACCATTGGCATCCGTGGCTGCAACGGTCGTGACAGCAGCCGTATTCTCTGCCACGCTGACCGATGCGGTGACCCCGCCACCATTGCTTGTGATGGTGGGTGCTGCATTCCCTCCAGCTGCCGCATAGCGCTGCATGAAAATGCCAGAGGCATCTCCTGTGCCGTTCCCCGACCAGGTGACGACGACCTGGCCATTCTGATAGGCAACGCCCGATAGATCCTGTGCGTTGGCCGTTGTTGTATTTACTCGACTTTCCGTGGTCAGGGCAGTTCCCGTGTTATCGTACTGCCTGGTATAGATCCCATAACTTGAGCCATCTTGTCCGGCGCTCGACCACGTGACAACAAAGTTGCCGCCGGCGTCCATTGCGACGTTGCTCGCGTCTTGGCTATACGTGGCATTGCTTGTGACTGAGATCGCACTGCCCTGCGCCACGCCTAAGCTATTGAATCGCTGAGCTTGAACATCGGTATCACTGCCACTCAGCCGATTCCAGGTCACGACGAAGTTGCCACTGTCGTTCATCGCCACAGTGGCATACTGATCATTGCTGCTGGCGACAGAATTCACCAAGAACTCCCCACCCTGCGCCACACCAGACGAGTTGTATCGTTGTCCGTAAATACTGTACACACTACTACCTGCCGTACGCTCGGCTTCCCACACGACCACAAAGTTCCCCGCGGAGTCCATCGCGATATCGACTTGGTCCTGATCGCCAGCCGTGGTCGTGTTGACCAAGAAATTGGAACCAATCTTCGTCCCGGCAGCATCATACCGTTGGGCATAAACGTTGTCGTAGTAGGTCCCGGCTTCCTGATTACTCTCCCACGCCACCACGAAGTTGCCGCTCGCATCCATCGCCACTCTGGCATAGGATTGATCATTGGCCGTGGTTTCGTTCACCAGAAACTCGCTACCAATGGCCGTGCCGGAAGAGTTATACAGGCGGGCATAGATATCGTGGTCGCCGGTGCCCTGATCGCGCTCCCATGTCACCACGAAGGTCCCGTTCGTATTCATAGCGACACCGGCACACCGTTCAGTCGCTGCATTCGAGGCAATCACAAACTCGCTCCCTTGAGCCGTTCCCGCGCTGTTATACCGCTGCCCACGAATATCGCCGGCGCTCTCCCACACCGACACGTAGTTGCCGCCGGCATCCATCCCCACGCTCTTCGCAGTCCACGCTGAGTTCGAAGAATTGAAGTCTTGGACCCCGCTCGTCGTCGTGTTGACTCTCGTTTCACTCCCACTGGCTGTGAGGCTCAACAGCTCGAGCCAGTTCGCTTGCGTGTCGTAATTAATGGCAATCTGCGTCTCGATGGCGCCGGTCTGCACTTCCAGATCCCAATCGCCGCCCAGCGCCACGTTTCCGGTGAGGTCGCTGCTCGCTTCCACATCGGCGCCGGTCATGGCGGCGAGCTGATTCACCGCCGCCAGACCTGTATCGCCTTCCGCAAAGTCGCATCCATAGACGAGGAGGTCTGCCTGCTCCGACAAGGCGTGCTTGATCGTGGCGAGTTCATCAGCATATTGCCCCGACATCGTGTCGAGAGTCAGCGTCCCTGTGCCGAGTTGCAGCTCCCCTGCTCCACCGTGGGAGATGATGTGGATGGCATCAATGCCCGTGCGGCCTGCGAGGGCGCTCGCCATTTGCTCAATGCCGTCTTGGCCACCATCGAGCAGGATGACTTCGATGTTCGGATTCAACCCATTGAGTAAGTCTTGATAGTCAGGCACCGTGGGATCGACGAAGGCAATCTCGTGACGAGAAGCGGTTGGCAGATAGGTGGTAATTGCTTGGAGTAGTTCCTGGCTGTCGGTGGAGGCTTGGGGCTCATCTCCACCACTGTCGCTCGACACAGCCACCTCGGCCTGTTGCTGCGCCACTTGTTCTTGATTGACGTCGGCAGCCGTCGCTGCGGCGGCTGCATCGAACATCAACCGTGATTCGAGGGAGAGGAGCGCCCCTTTCGATTGTGCGGTCCCTACGCTCTTTGAGGAAGACTTCAGTTCGCTCGGCTTCTGCTTCCTGTCTTGCGGCATCGCCGGCTTCTTTCGCCAAAACATCGTGCGATTGGCTCTCCATGCTGACACAGGATCAACTCTTCATCGGCATATTGGAGCGTCGGAATAAGCCCTGCAGATCTCAGCCTCGGTCACTCATTGGAAACAGACATAAATCGACACGAACAGCTCCTAATACGACATCAACGGGTTAGGAAGGGCATCTGAACGTACACAGTGCCTCAACGACCCAACCTGGCTTCAGCCATGAACGAGGGCCATTAAGATGTGAACGCCAGCAACCGATACGACTGGTACGGTTTCCCGATCACTTCTCGAAGGAGTACGACACGATGAATCCTGCTTGGGAACAAGCCACACACTCACCGCTCCTTTCCGTGACCTGTCAGATACAGTTTCCAATGATTTTGAAGATCGGCCAGGAGTTGCCGGCTTCCTTTCAGGAACAGCTCCGCAAAGACTATCCGCTGTTTCAGCCGACCCAGGATCGTCGAGGCTACCGCCTGGCCAGCCAGAACACCTATCAGGAAGTCCTCTTGCTCCCGGATTCGGTGACCGTCACGACGAATCGCTACACCGACTGGTCACAATTCCAGACTCAGGTTTCAGGAATCGTTCGTGCCTTACAGACCTGCTACGAACCGGCCTTCTGCGCCCGCACCAGCCTGCGCTTCCAGAACCTCTTGCGCCCGACTCTCTATGGCTTTACGACGATTCAGTGGGCTGCGCTGATTCACGCCAAGGTGCTCGGCCCTTTTGGGATTCCAGGCCACAAAGGACACCTGCAGGGCAGTCGGCATGATGTGGTGGTCGCGCTCCCGGAGAGCTCACACCGGTTCCGCCTCATCCACGGGTTCGTTCAATACCGGGACGCGGGGCAGTCCGATCAGCCGGGAGTCCCAGCGTACCTCCTCGACCAGGACTACTTCACAACCCAACGTCTGGAGTGGGCAGACGTGCTCTCAACCTTGGATCGATTTGAACAGGAAGCGGGACAGTTTTTCCGACTCTGTGTGACGGACCAGTTTCACCAGGCTATGGTCGGCAGAGCAGCGTAATAAAACGTGGGGCGCGTGAGGCGTATTCCATGAAGCGTCTCGCGTAAAGCGGGCAACGCCACGCACTTCAGCAGGATGTTCAAAAAGACCTTCCGGCAAGGCCGAGGCGAGCGAAAGGCCGAGGCGTACGTGGTTGGTACGTTGAGGCCTTGAGCGAGGCGAGAACACCGCCGGAAGTCTTTTTCAACATCCTGCTAGAATCCGCTCTCCCTGACCAAGGTGGCCGCCACCTGATCCCATGCTCGTTTCGCGATGCTCGACGGTTGGCCCTCAATCTGCACATGGCCGGGGAGGATTTGGTCGGGATGGGTCGTGGCATCATCCAGGCTCAGCCGCACTCGATAGACCGAAACCTCCGGTTTGAGCCGTCCCTTGTCGTCCTTTCTCACGGGGATATCCCCGCCATACACTGAGGCCAAGTACGGCACCAGAAACTCGCGCTCGTCCACCTCGGCAACCTGTGAGACATGCGCTTCGAGCGACGGCCTCGTGAGATCGAGCGGGATAAACCGCGCCGGTTGCCCGACCTCGACATACGCAAGTTCGTCCACTGGGACAAAACCTTCAATCTCCGCCTGCCGATCGTCCACCAGATAGGCAATGGGCACTTTCTGGTCAATCCATCGTCCAGCCGTCAGTGAATCGGCTCGATCCCGCACAATCCCGGCAATCGGAGCTTTCAAGGTCAAATTGTCTCGTTTGGCCTCCAACCCCTTCAGTTCCGCAAGCCCTGCTCGGAGTGACTCTGCAATCACCTGCCGCTGATCGCGATCCTGTCCATAACCGGCCATCCGACCAAGTCGATAGTCCCATTTTTCGACTTTTGTTTCGGCTAACCTCACTTCCTTGTCCAACGATGGATTCTCGAGGATTATCAGCGCATCGCCTGCCTTGACTGATTGACCGTCACGCACCAAGACCTGCTGCAGCCGGCCCGGCGTCGGCGCAAAGATGGTTGCATAGGAGGCGGCTTGCAGCACCGCAGGCAACGAGATGCTGGTGTGCAAGGGGATCACTGTCAATGCCGACACCGCCGCCAGACAGGCCGTACTGACCCACGCGCGTGGCGATCCGGCGTACAGCATTCGGCTATTCCACCACACGGTCAGCTCCCGATAAATCGGCATGGCGATGAACCAGACAATCTCGACCAAAAAGAGGATGATGCCCAACGCTTTGAAAAAGTAGTGATAGACCATCACGGCGATGCCGGTGAATAAGATGAGGCGGTAGAGCCAGATCGCCCAGGCATACACCACCATGGTGTGCTGCACTCGCTGAGAGACGATCTCCGGCGGCCCACTATGTCGACCAAACAGCACGCACCGTAATCGCCATTGCCCAAAGGCAAAGGCTCGATCTTGCAGATTCGGCAGGCCCAATCCATCCGCCAGCACATAGTAGCCGTCGAACCGCATCAACGGATTCAGATTCACGACGAGACTCATCGCCAGACTGGTCGTGGCCACAATGAATGCAATGCTTCGTAACGTCCCTTCCGGGAGGAATCCCCAGGAAATGAGCGCCAGTGCCGCCAACCCCAGTTCGGCGATGACTCCGCCGGCCGCGATGAGGAGGCGCTTCCGCTTGGACGTCAAACGGTACGAATCGGTCACATCCGAGTACACCACCGGCATCATCACCATGAATGCGACGCCCATGGTCGGCACACGACACCCAAATCGCGTCGCCGTGTAGGCATGCCCCAATTCATGCACCACTTTCACCGCTCCGAGCGACAGGCTGTAGAGGACGGCCCCACGCCAACTGAAGAAATAGAGAAAGGTCGAGACGAACGTGTCCCATTGGCGCCCCACGAGGATCAACCCAAACAGTCCCAGGGCACCGAAGGTCCAGCCGGCTGCCCCCGTGTAGAACGGCTCCACGAACGATAGAGTCGCCTTGAGGAAATTATGCGGGTGACACAGTGGAATCTTGATGAACAAATAGTGGTGGACCAACCACATCAGCCAATTGTGTTCTCCGGCCTGGGCTTGGCTCTGATAGTCTGTGTGTTTGCCGCTGGCTGATTGCTCCGTGAGATTGTTCGTGTAGAGAAACTTCACGAGGTCTTCGACGTCCGCCATGGACGTGTGACAGGTCGTCTCCTGCGTCATCGCTGCATGGAGCTTTTCGATCGTCCCGGCGTTCCATCGCTGGATCATCTGGTAGACGGGCCATTCGATCTGAAAATAGCGGTTGCGAACCGGATCGACGATGGTCCAGGTCGGCACTCCGTCAGGCGTGGGAGTCCCGCGGTTGAATTGCAGTTGAGGCCGGAGGGTCGGCAGTTTCCGTTCTTGCGGCTTGGCAACTGGAGACCCGGGAGTCATCATCGTTCACCAGCCCATCCATTGCCGAAGGGCGGTCAACGGACGGCGCAATAACAGATAGGCCAATGGCCCCTGTTCACCGTAGATCTTGGCCGTGCCTTGCCATCCGATGCGGATACGTGGATCCGGCTCGGTGAGCTTCGCCGTGACCCGGTACGCCAGCACATCACCCGGCAAGACCTCGGCGTTGTAACCGGCATGGACCACGGTCGCCGGAAAGGATTCCAAGGCAAGAGCATTGAGAAAGACAAGGGCTTCGGCCCCTTCTTTGAGCACAATGGCATCGGCCACCGGTAGATCGATGCGTAGTTCGATCTGTTTGGGATTCGCAATCTCCATGATCCGCTCGCCGACGGTGACCGGCCGGCCGATCCAATCGGACTTGTCCGAATAGAGCAGCAGGCCCGCCTGTGGAGCGACGACTTCGACCTGATCCAGCATTTCCTTTGCGTATTGCAGCTCGGTTTGCCGAAGATCGACCTCCGCTTCCTTGAGCGGTACTTCGGCCTTCCGCTGCGGATCGCCGAACCCCGCTTGGATCGACTGGCTCTGCTCCGCCCGTGCGACGGTCAATTGCTTCTCCGCGACGAGAAACTGATTGCGGAGGGTGGTGTCTTCGTACCGAAAGAGCGCCGTTCCGGCTTGCACCATTTGATTGGGATGGACGAGCACGTCGGCGATCACTCCCTCAATCGGCGCGCTCACGACGACCGGATCTTTCGCCATGACTTTGACCGGAGCTACCGCCGAGATTCTGATCGGGAAACAGAGTGCGAGAACGATGGCAATGGGAATCAACCACCAGGTCGGCTTCTTGACCTTCCTCGACCAGCTCTGTTCCTTTTTTGAGAGCGCCTTCCATGCGTAGGCATAGCTCCCGGCCAGCCGATGGACGATGGCGATATCGTTTTCTTGCCAGGCGAAATCCCGTTCGAACCACCAGGCTCCAAGGACCGTTTCGTCCGGATGCTGCAACGGGCACCAAAACACATGGCCCTTCACAAACTCCCGCCAGCCGCGCCGAAGCGAGTCCGGCAGCAACTCTTCTGTGACCACCATGGGTTGTTTCTTGCTCTCTTCCGCCCGAAAGAGCGCCTGTACCGCTTGTTCAAGCCACACGATCATCGGCGCATGCCGATCGACCACAGCCACGCTGGAGGCATTGAGCACTTGGCAGGATTCCTTCTCCGAGCCGGACGGGCTCAGGAGAAACGCATGATCGTAGGGAATGAGTCGCCGCGTTTCATTGACGGACAGGAACTGCAACTCTTGAACCGTCTTGGCCGCACGGATCTGCCCCTCCAGGTGCGTGAGCGCCGCGAGATGGATCAGCGTCGGGATCTGTTGTGCCGTCGGTTCGGCCGTCGTCGCCATCGCTAGGGTTGCCCCACAAATTGCGCGGCCCCGCTCATCCCACTCAGAACATCTTTGGGAAGCGTGTCGAATACTCCGGTCACCTTCACGGTCTGACTCGCGGCATCGACCGCCGCACCGATTTCCTTGACTCTTGCCGAATAGCCCTGACCCGTCTCATCCACGATGAAGGTAAAACGTGCCTGCTTCTTGAGCCACGTGAGCGCCATGGATGGCAAGACCAGCTCAATCTCAAGACTCGTATCGTCCAGCACACTCAGCAGTTTATCGTTGGGAAACACGTTCTCGTGCTCATGCACCATCACATCGACGATACGTCCGGCAAAGGGTGCAGCCAGGTGGCACCCACGCACATTGATCTCCGCGATTCGCCTCGCGGCACCGGCTTTCTTGGCATCCGCCTCCGAGACCTCCAGGTCCAGCGTACTGACCGCGTTGAGCTTGGCGAGTTCCTTATTGTTCTGAAACGTCTTGCTCTTGCCGTCGTGCTCCGCCGCCGCCGCCGTCAATTCGGCTTGGTATTTGTCACATTCCAACTGGACGAGTGTCGCCCCTTTGACGAATCGCTGCCCTTCTTTGTATGGAACCTGATTGACGCGCCCCTGAATCTGGGCATACAGCACGGCCTGTGAGACCGCCTTGACAATGCCACGAGCCACTCCGGATTCCTGCTTGGTGCCCTGAACCGATCGATCTCCCCTCGACCACCCCGTCGCGGGAACACCCGTCGACGTCACGGTCAGGAGCAGAGCGACGATCGCACTAGTACGCCACCGGTGTCGCATGAGACTCTGTTCTCCTTTCTCCGTCTGACATGGTGAACCCGCTGGATTCCCAGTATTTCCTGATCGATTCCGCCAGTTGCGCCACATCTTGTTCGGCCATACTCACAGGAACAGCTTCCTCTCCCACGGAGGCCATCAACGTGGCATAGGCCGTTTCCAGTCCAGCTCGCGCCGTGTCCAAACGGACATCGGCAGCGACATCGTTGGCTCGTTCCCGAATCAGTGTGAGATCGTTCGTGCGCCGCGTCAGCCACAGGTTCTTGGTCTGTTCCACAATCGCGGTTTGCGTCTGTTGGTAGTTTCTTGCATCCTGATATTCTTGCTTGGCCAGTACGAACTGCGTCGCGCCGACATGGACCTCTGTCAAAATGGACAAACTGAGGGCCAGGCTTTGGACATCCAACATGTGGCCGTTTGCTTCGATTGCCTTGAGTTTAGCCGGTGTGCGGAACACCGACAGCAAGTTCCAACTGGCCTGGGCGGCATAGCTGATCCAATTTTGATACAACAGGAAACTGTTACTGTTGTAGTAGCCACCGAACGAGAGTTTCAGGCTCGGAAACAACTCCAGAAACACGGCCTTGGCTTCCTTTGCGTTGATCCGCTTCTTATAGTCGAGGGCGCGCAACTCCGGTCTGAGCAAGAGGGCCTGCTCTTCCATCTTCTGACTATCCAAGTCGACCACCGGAATGGCGGTTTCTCTGGGTGGTACGACCAGATCGAACGGCGTTCCTGGCGGTAACCCCATCATGGAGGCCAGTTGCGCTTTGGCCGTACTGAGTTCCCGGAACAGTCGCCGCACCTCACGCTGGATATTGAGCAAATCTCGTTGGTAATTGAGAGGCGTCAACGGCGCCTGCAGTTTCTCCCCGACGATCTGCCTGGTACTCTCCAATGCTTTACTGACCGAGTTGTCCAAGAGCTGAATTCTCGGAAGCACCCGTTCAGCGCTCACGGCCCGCCAATAGGCCCCCCTGATGTCCTGTATCAACCGCACCGCCAGGCGCCGCTTTTCTTCTTCCGCGATCATGACATTGTCCGCGGCCTGCAGCGCTCGCACAAATGACAATCCGAAATCCAGCACATCCCAACTTAACGCGAGATTGCCGGACGTCACGTTTTTTTCAGATGAGGTGAACGGTTCGACCGCCTGGCGTCCCGTGAGGATCGATTGCCCTACTCCGCCGGCATAATTATTCCGTCCATCAAACCCGGCATTGGCAGCGACTTGAGGGAGCAACGAATAATGCGCCACGTTCAACTGCTGATGCGCGAGCTGGACTTGAATGGCTTTGGCCTTCGCGTCCAGGTTGTACTTGACCGCCCGTGCCATCGCCTCATACAAATCGATCGGACCAGTAACCGGCTCTTGAACGGCAGAGATGGCGAGAAAGTCTTTCACGGCCCGAGTGCGAATCTCTCCGGTCTCCATCGGACGTGGCTTGATCAGACAACCACTCATCGTGAGCAGTGTCATCGCGGTTGCGACGGGCACAATGGCTGTGCACACCACTCGTGGCCGCCCCACCTGTAACAGACGGATCGCTAGCACATAGCCCTCCCGCCAAACCAGAGTGCTTTGCAGTACCGATATCGGTTCAGCCTATGAGGAACTTGATCGAACTGAGGAGAATGGGTTCAAACTGTGATGAAACAAAGCGCAACTGTTCAAAACTGAACTCAACCGGGAAGAAACGACGCTGTCCCATCACACCATAGAACAACATTCCGTCCTGAGCTCGTCTTCGCCATGAAAACCAGAGACACACGAGTTGGCAGACTTGTTCAGTCCGGAATATGGTTCAACCGCCCTGCCCGTCCCTCTTCCGAGTTACTCCCTTGGTGTCTACCTGTTCCCCTGTCGCTTGGCTACCCTTCTTCTAACAGGTGCCCGCTGCTTCAACCCTTCAACCAGGAGAATGACCATGAGCTGCTCACGTTGTCAGGGACTGATGGTGAGGGATCACTTCTTGGACTTTGACGGCACCATCGGACATATGTGGGTCAACGGCTTCCGATGCATGAATTGCGGCAATGTTCATGACCCGGTCATTGAGCAGCATCGCCGGACAAGGCCGGAACCGATGCCGACCGTCTCGACCAGTGCACTGGGCCATAGTGAGGACGAGTTTGATGGTGATATGGGCACGTATCCCGTCATGCGGCAAGCGGCGTGACCGTGATCGATAAAAACGCCGCTGAATCAATCTGCTCTCTTATCCATCTGGTCACGAAGAGGGCGACATGGCCTCCATATTGATCGTCGATGACGACGATTCAGTCAGAACGCTCGTGCGGCACATCCTTGAGGAAGCCGGGCATCAGATCCGGGAGGCCACCAACGGTCATGCCGGGCTCACGCGCTATCGCGAGCAACCCGCCGATCTCGTGATCACCGATATCTTGATGCCGGAACGAGACGGGGTGGAGGTGACCCTCGCCTTGACTCGGGAATTCTTAGATGCCAGAGTCATTGCCATGACCGGCGCAACGGGCGACCAGAACTTTTTGAATGTGGCGAAACTCTTTGGCGCCAGGCGAGTGATTCAGAAACCGTTTTCTCCTGCGGATCTCCTTCGCGCCGTGCACTTCACGCTCAGTCGTTAGCGGGCCGATCTCGCGCGAAAGGGCGCATGCGAGAACCGCGCTCACAGGTTGCGCCGCTTCCCCCTTACCGGATCGTGAGGCGAGATGCGAGTGACGGCAACAGCGACCCAACGATCATCCCGACTCCTGCCACCACAAATCCCACCAGTTGTGGCGGCCACACATCGGTCGGTTGACTCACCAGTTCCAACAACAACCAACTCACGAGCCCGGCAACAATGGCACAACAGGCTCCCTGCGCCGTGGCTCGCTTCCAATAGAGCCCCGCGACCAGCGGGATAAACGCCGCCACCAACGTCACTTTGTAAGTACTCACCACGAGCTTGTAGATGGACGCATCGGACCAGAGCGCGATCAGCAATACCAGCGAGGCAAACCCCACCAAGACGACGCGCATCAAGCGCAGGAACTCCGCGTCATTCACCTGGCCGAACAGTGGCCTGAGCACATTTTCACTGAGCGCCACTGACGGCGCGAGCAATGTCGCGCTTGAGCAGCTCATCACCGCTGACAACAGTGCCCCGAAGAAGATCACCTGCGCAGCCACCGGCGTATGTTGCACAATCAATGTCGGCAATACGAGCTGAGAATCCTGCTCCAACAAGGCCCCAAACTTGGCAGGATCCACCAGCGTGGCCGAATACGCCAGAAACATCGGAACGAAGCAGAATACAAAATAGAGTCCGGCCCCCAATAACGCCCCCCGCACGGCGGTCTGCTCGTTCTTCGCCGAAGTAATTCGCTGAAAGACATCCTGCTGTGGGATCGATCCAAGCATCATGGTCATCCACGCGCCCAGAAAAGGAATCCACTCCGCGAGTATCGCCGGTGGAAAGAGATCCAGCTTACCGGCCGCCGTTGCATGGGAGATCACCGCATGCACCCCACCTGCCAGATCCCCGACGATAGTGGCAATATAGAGGAGTCCTCCCATGATCACAGAAATTTGGACAAAATCGAGAATGGCGACCGAAAACATCCCTCCAAAGGTCGTATAGGTCAGCACGATCACTGCGCCGATCATGATCCCAACCGATTGACTCACACCGCCTTCTGTCACCACATTCAAGACCAGCCCCAGCACCTTGAATTGAGCCGCCACCCACCCCACATACGAGGCGACGATGCAGAGCGTACAGAGGACCTCGACGGTGCGGTTGTACCGATAGCGATAGTAGTCCCCGACGGTCAGCATATTGAGGCGATACAACCGTGGCGCGAAGAACAACCCGGCCAGCATTAAACACATGCTGGACCCGAATGGATCGGCCACGACACCGCGAAGCCCCTCTTTGACGAACGTCGCAGAGATTCCCAATACGGCTTCAGCACCGAACCACGTCGCAAACACGGTGGCCGTCACCACCGCCAAAGGCAGACTTCTCCCGGCCACGGCAAAGTCTTTGGAATTCTGCACGCGTGTCGCGGCGAAGAGTCCGATACCGACCGACAGCAGCAGATAGAGGATGACGAACCAGAGAACCACCTGCGCAGGATAAAGCGATCGGCGCGAGCAATCAATCAGCATTCGGAATCTCGCCGAACCCAAGAGTGCCGCTATCGGCATCACCAGAAGGCAGGACTCAAGGCGATGGGAGGAATAAGCCGGGGTAACGCCATAGAGCGCGACTTACCGACCGAAGGGATGAACGATCAGGAGATTTGGGATCAGGGGAAATCTCTTGCGGAACAGAACTCTGCTGGCTGGCTTGTTCTTACTTCAGACCTAGACTGGAGGATCTTCTCACCGCGGGTTCGAATGCCCAGTATCTAGAGACGCCGAGTAAGAGGCGACAGCCGACCAGAAAGAGATTCCCACGTGACTCAACAGGCAGGATCTTGGTCCACTGCACTTCATAGAGATTCACGGCATATTCACACCGAGTCTGAGGAACATGGAGTTCCAGCAGTTGCTGATTTCGCGGACGGGTGCCCATTAAGACGAGTATCCCGCGCTCACTGCAGTCCAGACTGTACACCTCACCCTGTTCGATCTCGACCCGCCCACCATCAATTGATTCACAGAGGCCATAGACACAGACCTTCGACTCATGAACCCGTACCTCTCGCCGACGATCGGACAGCGGGCCATCCGAGTCTTCACTGGTCTCGTCTGAAACGACTGCCATGTTCAGATTTCTCATATGAATCCTCCCTCGATGCAGGAACGATTGCCTTGGATCATCGTACTCCCACCTTCTTGATCTGGTCCTCACCACCAGCTGGCAATTGCATTAAGCAAGTGTCATACCTACGTAACGCTGGTAGAGTCCCCGCAGTAATACCCCTTGAGAATCATTGGGATCCTTTGCTTTTTTCAAGTGGTTGGCATTGCAAAACGAAGGGAAATGGCTTCACCCTTCCAGTGGAGTATTTTCGGATCTATTGGACTCCATTGAACAATTTCACATGAATGAAAAATCATTCACAGTCATCCGGGTCATCGCAGATGAAAAGACCACCGGTTGTCACGTGAAATCGCGCACCATCGCGGACGGTCTCTGGCGTTGTTTCAATCATTCGCGTCTAGAACGCTAGAGCAGGCTGACAGCTCACAGCAGCTTTTCCACACGAATGCCAAGGAGGCGGATCAGTTGACGATGCGGGTTCTCACGACGGTCGAGAAACGGCATGAGCAGCCTCAAGACCTCTCGACGCAACGTTGCCATATCGCCGGCCGGTTCAGCCATCGTATGGGCACGTGACGTGGTTTTGAAATCGGCGAATCGGACGGTCAGCACTACCGTTCGAAATGATCGAAATCCCTCCTGCCGTAATCGATCCATCACCCCCTTGCCGAGAAGTTCCAGCTCATCAAGCAGCCGCCGACTGTCGAGCGTATCGGCCTCGAAGGTGTGCTGCTCACCGATGGACTTCATCTCGACACTGTCCTCAAGCGGAGCGGTATCTCGTCCTCGAATTTTTTCATAGAAATCCACACCACGCTTCCCAAGCACATCCTTGAGTTGCGAGACCGTCAACGATCGCATATCCTGAACAAGCTTGAGCCCTTGCTTCACAAGCAGGCCTTCCGTCTTAGGGCCAATACCAGGAATTGCCCGCAGCGGAAGTGGGGCAAGAAACGACTCGGCGTCCGCTTCGGCGACGAGGGTCAGTCCGTCCGGCTTTGACATCCCCGATGCAATCTTGGCGACCAGTTTGTTCGGCCCAATACCAACGGAGGCTGTCAGTCGTGCTTCCGTGCGGATCGCGGTCTTCAACTCACGACAGAGCGATTCCGCCGCGCCATAGGACTCCGTAAAACTCAGATCGCCGTATGTTTCATCTATACTTGCCTGCTCCACGACGGGAATGAATCGCCTGACAATACCCATAATTTCAACTGAGACACGCGTGTACTTGGGCATATCGACCGAAACAAAGGCCACAGGCGGCTTCCCAGCCCGACATGCCGCCTCGGACAACCGCCACGCCACGGAAATCGGTGTGGCAGAATGAATCCCGTAGGCACGTGCGAGATAATTCGACGTAGACACCACTCCGCGCCCCCTGCCACCCTGTGGATCTGCCCCAACGACAAGTGGAACATCCCGAAGGGCTGGCGTATCCCGTTCCTCGATCGCCGCGAAGAATGCATCCATATCTAAATGGGCAATAATCCGAACCATCTTTCCTTTCGGCCCGCCTCAGTTCTTCTCACCCATCCTACCGTCATTAACGAGAATGATCACTGTAATAGCGGGAGTCCGGCTATTTTCCCCGTAGCTTTTTACAATGGACCTGACGTACAATTTCCGTCCAGCGTACACCTAGGCCGCTAACGAAAGGGACCTTCCGTGGCTATCCGCTGGTTTAACTTAATCGGATTTGCGATGTTGTTCTGTGCCCTCTTCTTCAACGAGGTTGTGTACCTCAACGTATGGTACAACTTCAATCTGTTCACGATATTTCCAGCGATCATTTATCTGGCCATCGCACTCTGGCTTTCCTTATGGGGAGGATCGAGTTACCAGGAAGCGTGACAAGATCGGATCAGGCATGACCTTGGGAACCAGAATGTTGCAGTTCACCGCACCATTTAGTAGGCAGGAGTTCATTTTCATTAGGAGAGGCCCAATAACCGGGCACATCCCATCACTGAAAGGAGCTAACCCATGGGCATGAGTTTTATCAATTGGATTGGGTTTGTGATGTTGATCCTAGCTCTCTTGCTGAACGAGCTATTCCTTGGAATGAACGCATGGTATGACCTCAACATTGGGGCCATCATCGTGGGGGTCATCTACCTGGTGGTTGGAGTCTCATTGTCGCTCTGGCCGAATCCCAGCGACTCAACCACCTGATTTGTATCCGACTTCCAGCTTGCTGGTAGTCTCACAAAGAGTGCGACAGATTGACCTTCTCACCTCCCTGATGATGGGTGGTGTGCACCCCACCGGCAATTGGGGGGCATGCGCAGAATCGGCATGTTCCCGCCGGTCTGTTTACGTAGTCCGCTGAGTACCACGACCTCACCCCGTTTCACCACCTAACCTTGCTCCTCCTCATGGGAAAGCAGGACTTGTCCTGAGACACTGCAATACCAGGCCGGACGTTGTCGGCTCAGCTCCCCTGGACCGCGCATCTTGCGAAGTGTGATGCGCCTCAGCCAACGGCTTCAGGTTTTTGGCTTTGGCCCACCCCATCTTGAGACTTTGAACCTAAGCCCTTATTGAACGAAGGAGCGAATGACGGGTAACGAATATTGTCGTAGCCACGCGCCAGTGGTTGCAAGAAAAGCGTTCATGAGTCGATGAGGGATAGATTCCATCGCAACCTCGAAAGAGGGTTGATCTCCCCATATGAATCCACTACCATCCCATTGAGTGGCAGCCAGGTAACGATTCCGTACACCCAAGTGAGGAGAGCACGGCCGTGCCGGTAAAGTCCCACGGCTTCCCAGCCACCTGAACCAGTCATCGCTCACGCCACCTAATCCCCAACCAGAGGAGGAGAATCATGGCAGACAAACAGTACAAACAACTCGGCTGTCTGGATGTGCAACCATCCGGGGGCTGCGGGTTTCAAGTACGAGCTGAAACAGAGGCGGAACTGATGCAGCTCGTCGCCGCTCATGCGAAGCAATGCCATAAGTTAGACTCGATCCCGCCGGAAATGGCAGCAAAAGTTCAGGCCGCAGTGCAAACTGTGACCGTCAAGGTCTAAACGCAACCGGGAGACCTCCCCCTGTACAATCTGGCAGCGGGGGGGCCTCCGTGTGCTACTTCCGCCTCTTGGAGAAAGGAGCTCGTATGGGATGGAAAGGACTAGTCGCTCTTCTAGGGCTGTTCCTGTTGAGCACGACCGGATGCAGTTACCTGTTTTATCCTCATGCAAAGGAGTTTACTGCAAAAGCGAAAGGAGCGACCGGAGTCGAAACACTGATCAACCTCACGGAGATGGCGGAAACTACCGCCCAGAAAGCAAAAGGCGGCAAGGGGGTCGACCAGCCGTTCGACGATCTCCACAACCAGTTTCATGCCATCGACAACAGTATCTGCTGCGTCGAGAAATCGGTGCAAGAACAACCCGCCTATGCACTGGCCGTGACGCACAACAAAGAACTCAAAACCATCTTCCGTCGACTCTGGAAGTTCAAGGACGATCAACCTCAGAGAGATCAGCACCTCGATCTCTTCGTGTCCGAACTCCAAGAAATGCGTCAGACCCTACAAACCCTGAGGTAACTCGTGGCTGCACCGTCGTCAGAACAAGTCATCGAGAGTCAACGACAGGATTGGAACCGGGTCGCCGGCGGCTGGGAGAAGTGGGATCGGTTCTTTGACGAACAGATGGCTTTCCTGAATCATCGGCTCGTGGCCGACGCTCGACTGAGGTCCGGAATGCGCGTGCTCGACCTCGGATCAGGGACCGGCTATCCAGCCCTCCTCGCAGCACAGGCGGTCGGCTCGACCGGCGGCGTCACGGGCATCGATCTCGCTGAGCAAATGTTAGAAGCCGCCGGACGTAAGGCGGCCTCACTGAAGCTCTCCAACATCACGTTCAAAACAGGCGATGTCACGACGTTGCCGTTTGACACGGCTTCATTCGATGCGGTAACGACCCGCTTTTGTCTCATGTTCCTGCCGGAAATCCCGAAAGCCGTCGCCGAAATCGTTCGAGTCTTGAAGGCAGACAGCTGGCTATCTGCTGCAGTCTGGTCCGCTCCTGAGAGGAATCCTTATCTCAAAATACCCATCGACATCATCAAACAATTCGTCGACATTCCCCCACCAGACCCATCCGCTCCGGGAATTTTCCGGCTGGCGAGGCCCGGCGACCTTGTCGGAATGCTGCAGCAAGCCGGATTTGTCGATCTCTCCGAATACGAATTTCTTGGCGATGTCCGGTTTTCGACAGCCGATGAATATTTCTCCAGCCTCATGGACATTGCCGCACCAATTCAAAATCTGTGGATGAAGCTAACCCCGACACAACAGACCGAAGCACGACAACGCATCATCCAGACAACTGCGCAATACCAGAAAGGGTCAGCCATCGCCTTACCAATTGCCGTGCGGATGATCGCAGGGCGCAAGCCCGGATGAGGTATGTCGTCAAAGCACGACGGCTTCAAAGATTTCGTCCTGGATCAGCTGGCTGATCTCCCAGGAGTGACCGCACGCGCCATGTTCGGCGGCTATGGTCTCTATCAGAGAACCACGTTTTTCGGCATCATCCATAAGGACTGCCTGTATTTCAAAGTCACAACTGCCACGGCACCCCGTTATAAGAGACATGGCATGAAACCATTTCGACCGAATGCCAAGCAAACGCTCAAATCCTTCTATGAAGTGCCAATCGATGTGCTTGAAGATGCAGAGGCCCTGACCCAGTGGGCGACAGAAGCAATCGAGAGATGATGAATCCATGCCGAATATCCTCTGGACCATCGGCCACTCAACAAGACCGTTCGTTGAATTCATCTCGCTGCTGACAACGCATGATGTTCAGCATCTTATCGATGTGCGTACCGTTCCCCGCTCCCGCCACAATCCTCAATTCAACACGGAGACCCTTTCTCAGAGCCTCAAGACCGAGGGGTTACGGTACACCCATATGCCGCAACTCGGTGGGTTGCGCAAAGCCAAGAAAGATTCGATCAATGCAGGATGGAAAAATGCAAGTTTTCGTGGGTACGCCGATTACATGCAATCGGAAGCTTTCTGGAAGGCCCTTGATGAGCTGACCGTTGGCAGCCGAGAGCTGAGGACTGCCATCATGTGTGCGGAAGCAGTGCCCTGGCGTTGCCACCGGTCTCTCATCGCCGATGCGTTAGTGACGAGAGGGTGGGAGGTTCGACACATCATGTCAGAAACGAAAGCGGACCGGCATCAGCTCACATCCTTCGCCATCATAGAGAATGGCCACTTGCGTTATCCTAGCCGAATGGATGCCCCTGGCCTGTTCTCATAGTATCGTATTGATGTGTGGCTAACATAGTATGTTAACCCCGTTTCTGGTTGCAAAGGGACCAGACTGGAACCTAAAATGTGCCACGCCAAATGGCATACTTGCTCTCCAGAAGAACTTTCCTAATCACGATCGGGCTCCTCGTTCTGGCTTCAACGACCTCAGCAAAACGGCGACGGCGACTCGGAGCAGACGCTGGCGATGACGACATACCTCTAAGGTTCAGAGGCCATGGTCTTACCAAGGGACAAGCTTCGAAAGGTAAAGTTTTGACTAAACCCCAACTTAAGGACTGTGTTATTCGTCATGAAGCCCCTGATGAATCACAAGCAAAGATTGATGCAAATCAGTCAGAATTGAACAAGATGGAGCAAGCTCTCGAAGAAAAGTCTCGAAACTTAGACGAAAGTCGACTTGTTGTTGATCGTTACAGTAAAGAATCAGTTGATCAATTCAATACTGCATTGGAGGAGCATCAGTTATTCGTTGATCGCTATCTATAATGACGGCGTGTCAAAACTTAATTCGGATGTGACGCAGAGCAACCAGGACGTCACCACATTCAATGCGCACTGCGGTGAACGACAGTATTACATCGACGACATGAGAAGCGTGCTACGAGAATTAGGAATTACGACTAATTGATAGATCTTCACTCTCAGCTATTAGTAGAGCCGTCTTTGCCTAAATTCGCATAGCCGCGATCTGCTTTTCGTTTAGCCACTACTACACACTCTTAAACTTTGTAATCTTTGCGAACAGGATGGCAGAGAATGGAATAGCCAGGCCAAGTAGAAGTTGTACGATAAGGAGTTCCCCCAACTGACCGTAGTCAGCTGGAGTCTGAATCGCGCCGGTTGCTTGGTCACGGACTTCTCGCGTGATGACGAAGATCTCATTCAGATACTTCGTCCCCAGCTGGCCGAGCGAGAGTGCCAGGTTAGTAAAGGAGGCCATCACCGCAAAAAACGTGGCCTTGAGATTCGTCGGAGCTGAGTTGGCGATCCAGGCCAACATGGGAATCATGGAAATCTGCACCAACGGCGATTCCAATGCTGTATCGACAAGCGCAATAAACCTGGCGTCGACGATTCCACCGGTGACACTCGCCGTCCATTCATGCAATCCGTAATACATCCCGGCAATCGGCAGGGCGAGAACCGTCCCGACGATGGTCAAGAACCCGACCACGTAGGCGATCGACCGTTCGGCCATAAACCGTCGAAACACGAACATGCCCACCAGCGCCACGATGCCACCGATAAGTGAAAGAACCGAAAGGAACTGTTGATCGAATTTCAAATTGTCGATCATCCACCAGGTGGCACCGGGGCCCGATCCCGGAATTGCACGCAACGAAAAGACCACGGCTGCGGTGCCGACCAACGTGAGCCGCTTATCCGGCTCCAGCTCTCGCATGAGCCGCGACATCAAGAACAGCACGATCGTCAGAGAACCGGTAAACACAATCTCTTCCCGGTACGGAAACCCGCCGAGGCCCACCGTCAAGGTGAACAGCACAAAGGCCAGGCTTCCACCAAGAATCCACCAATTCGGCTTCGTCGGTTCAGACTCTGCATCGCGTACATCCACCATCTGCCACGCCTGCTCGGGCGAGAACCCTTGCTGAACCAACCGGTGCTTTTGTCGACGGTTGAGCCACCAGGCCAACCCCACACCGATCACCGAAACGAAAGGGATGACCATGGCCATCAGGTAGATCCGCTTGTAGAGCTGAACAAGGTCGGCCTGCGGTAGCCCCTCGGTTCCGCTGAAGACATAGACATTCACCAGCGCAACCGCGATCCCGCCACCGACGATCGCCACGCGGCCGAGCGTCTGCATCGTCGTGTGCATCAACTTGCGCGTCTGATCATCAAAAAGTCGCCCCTGGTCGTCGACACGGGGAACCGCCTCGACCGTCATAGCATCGGCTACTGCGTCTTGAACGACATACCCGATGGGAGCCAACAACACACTGATCACGTACCACACCTCTGCCGAAAGAATGGCTGTCATCACCTCACGGTCGCCGATCAACAGCGCCATGATCCCCAAACTGACCGTGAGCAGCCCGGCCCCCAAACCGACCAACCAACTCTTCCACCGCCAAAGCAGATCGACGGTATGGCCGATCGGCATCTTCAACGCCCAGGGAATCCCGGCCCAGAATCCAAGCGCGGCAAGAAACGACGCGGATAAGCCGAGGTAGTCTTTGACGAAAAACGTGCCGACGATGCCGGTAAGTCCGGAAATCCCGTAGGCGACGTAGACCATGAGCGGCGGAAGATACGACAACCGCATCTCACGGCCGAGAGCGAGGATGTTGCGATCGATCCAATGAGTGATTGACATACGCCTCACTACGAAGAGATACCACGCCGGTGGCGACGTGTGACAAGCGCCTGCACCTGTGCCTGCATATCCTCAACAGAAAGATGTACCCGGTCACCATGACCGGCCAACACCCATTCAAAACGATGGTCGAGGAGCTTGTCGATGGAATCCAGCAAGGCGGCTTTGTTCCAGATCAGGCGCGTGGGGGCCTCCAGCAATTTCGTATGAGAATTCCACCAGAGATGATCGCCGGTAAACAGAAACATTTCTCGATAGAGCAAGGCCATACTCCCCGCCGTATGGCCCGGTACGGGAATAATCTGAAAGTCCGATCCAACTCGGCTCGTCTCTTCTCCGTCGATAATCTGTTCCGCAGCCGGCGCTGCTCCCACATCGGCCCGATGAATGATCCGTTTCGCGCCAAAATGCGCCGCATACCGATCCGAATCGGCCACGTCATCGGCATGCGTGAGAAAGATATGAGCGATGCCACCCCTCCGTTCGAACGCCTCAACGAGTTGCATGAGATACCGAGGAGAGTCGATCAGCCAATTCCCATCCGGATGTTCGATGAAAAAACTGTTGGCCCCAAACGACTTCTCGGAATTGAACCCGCAATAACTCACCCCATCATCGATGGACAATGGGAAGCTTGCCATCGCCGTTTGAAACAACGCCTTGTCACTCTGTTCCGTCCCGATGGCTCCAACGGGGCACGCGAGTAGGGCCTGGTACGCCTGATGAATTTCCGCTTCACCAACCGGCTGATGGCTGACCGCCGAATATTTGCCGATTTCCTCAAAACTCACCGATGCCAGCTGCCGACAGGTGTCGCAGTTGATGCAAGTCGCATCGACATAAAAGTTGCCGGGCATGTTGGAGTCAAGCCGTTTATTCCGATCCGCCATTACAAGACCTGCTTCGCCTGCTTTTCCCGATCCGCCGCTCGCCAGAGATACCAGGATGCTACTGTACGATAGGGCTTCCACCGTTCGCCATACTGAAATACCTGTCTGGGGGTCGGCATTAAACGGCGCCGATACACAATCCGAAATCCGTTCCGTATACCGAAGTCATCGACCGGGAGCACGTCCGGTCGGCCCAATTGGAAAATCAGCAGCATCTCGACGGTCCAGCGCCCAATCCCTCGCACCTTGATCAGGCGTTCGACGATCTCGTCATCCTCAAGTTTCTGGATCACGCGATTCGTCGGTACCGTGCCATCGAGCGTCTTCGTTGCAAGATCACGCAACGCCAGGACCTTCGACCTTGAAAACCCAACCGCTCTCATCGAGCGCAGATTCATCGCGAGCAGGTCGTCGGGACGAGGAAACGTCCGGCCAGGGAAGAGCGCCATGAATCGCGTGAGGATGCTCTCGGCTGCCTTGCCATGGAGCTGTTGGTGGGCGATCGCACGGGCGAGGGATTCAAACGGCGACCGACGAACGTTCGGTTTCAACGTGCAGAGGCCGATGTCCTCCATCAGCCGGCGCATGACCGGGTCGACTGCCGCCAGATGCACGACTGCGGGCTCGTTACCCGATAATGGCATCCGCCTCAATTTCCACGAGCATATCCGGATCGATCAACCGTTTCACTTCGACCATGGTCGTGGCAGGTCTGATGGTACCAAACACTTCTCCATGCGCCCGTCCGACCTCCTGCCATTGATCGATGTTCGCCATGTAAATTCTAGTTCGTACCACGTTCGTTAAGGACGCACCGGCCTGCTGCAAGGCCGCTTCGATCGTCTTCAATGTCTGAATGGTCTGTGCGTAGGGATCTCCTTTGCCGACCAGCCCGGACGGGGTCATCGCGGTCGATCCAGATACCGAAATATGGGCGCCCACCCGCACCGCTCGCGAATACCCGATCTTTCCCTCCCACGGCCCCCCTGTTGAAACAAGCTGTCGTGTCATCATACTCCCCGCAGTAATCGGTCTTAGGTCAGTGGAATACGGCTCCTGTTTTTCAACAACCAGGTCTCGAACGTCTGAAGTTCCGGATTCAAATCCTTAGCGACCGTCACATTGCGCGAGCCACAGAACATCTCGTTAAAATCGCGCTTGAACTGAAACATGTTCCCGAGGTCCTCTGCTCCCTGGAAACCAAACCCTCGATACTGCTCCGGAGTCACCTCGTTGTACCGAACAGTTTGCCCCAAGGCTCCGGACAAGGCTGTCGCCATTGCTTGACCGGTCAGGTGCTCACCGGCAACTCCTATCGTTTTGCCGACATACGCCTTGCCCTTCTTGAATATGCCCAACGCGCATTTCCCGATATCCTCAACCGCGATCCCTGGTAGCTTTTTATCTCCCATCGGCATCGTGAACAAGAGCGTACCGTCTGGCCCTTTCTTTGGTCCCATACCGAAAAAGATCAAATTATCCCAATAAAATGAAGTCAGCAGAAAAGTCACAGGAAGGCCCAACCGGGTAAACTCATGTTCCACTTCGCCCTTCACATCAAAGTGAGGAACTTTATACTTGCCCATCAATGTGGGCATACGGGTATCCGACAGCGGCACCCAGTTGCGTGTATCTTCCAACGTCGACCAAATGACGTGTCGCACGCCCGTTTCTTTCGCCGCTTCCGCTTGACTCTTCGCCTGCGCATATTCCCTTTCCGGAGAAAAATGTTCCCAAAAATTGGTCAGGCAAAAAACACCGTACGCATTCGCGAACGCTCGCTTCAGGCTGGCTACATCATCAAGGTCGGCAGCCACCACTTCAGCACCAAGCTTGGCGAGAGCCTTGGCCTTCTCAGAGGTCACGTCTCTCGTCAACGCGCGAACGGTAAAGCCGCTCCCGGGATCATTGATGATCGCGCGTGCAAGTCCTCCGCCCTGCATCCCGGTTGCACCCACGACGGCAATAATCTTTCTCTCAGTCATAAAACCTCCTCTCAGCAGATTTTTAAACTGGGTGTCAGCACGGCCGCAGCACGCGAAGCGATGAGGCGTACGCTTCGATACGTTGAGCCTCTATGCGACGCGAGAACGATGCCGGCGTTCCGTTTCAACATCTGCTACATCACGATGCCGCCACCGGCCTGTATCGTCTGCCCAGTCAACCAGCGTGCCTCTTCGCTGACGATGAACGCCACCACAGCTGCAATATCGTTTGGGCTGCCAAGTCGCTTCAGGGGCGTCAATTGAAGGCCAACCTGTCGGTATTCTTCGGTCATCATGCCGGTCTCCGTAAAACCAGGGGACACGGTGTTCACAGTGACCCCTTTCGGAGCTAATTCCTGAGCAAGCCCTTTCGTATATTGTTCCAGCGCCGCTTTGCTCCCAAGATAAACCGTCGCCCCTGGGAAGCTCAAATGCGTTCCGCAGGTAGAAATATTCACGATCCGCCCGCCGTCTTTGAGCACCCGCGCTGCCTCCTGCATTGCAAAGTACGGTCCCTTCGCATTCAACGCGATCACGCTCTCGAAATCCTCCTCCGTCGTCTGCTCGAGTGGTTTAGGCATGAACTTACCGGCATTATTCACCAAAATATCCAGCCGGTTGAATTGCTTGACCGTTTCGACCACAAGACGACGCGCATCAGCAACCTGGCTCATATCGGCCTGGGTCGCAAGAGCTTTCCCACCCTTGGCTTGAATTAAGGTGACCACTTCCTTCGCTTTGTCCTCGCTCTTGTTATAGTTCACGATGACGATTGCACCCTCGTCCGCTAACCGTTCCGCAATGGCACGCCCGATTCCACTGGACGCACCGGTCACAATCGCCACTTTCCCGCTCAATGGTTTCATCAACTCAACTCCTCTGGGTTCAAGTGCACCGAACCGTGTGTTGATAAATACGTTCCCGACGCTGAATCCGCACGGCCTTCGAGATTGTCAATGGGAACGAAATCGCTTTTAGGCTGTTCAGAAAGACCGTCCAGCAAGGCCGCAGGTAACGAAGAGGCGAATCGTACTCTGTGCCGTACGTTGAACCTTTGAGTGAAGCGAGAACGCCGCCGGCGGACTTTGTCAACAGCCCGGCAGGCAGGATACAGGAGTTCAATAGGGGACTCCCCATTGACCAGAAAACGTCCACTCTTCAATTGGACGACGATTCCTCGGTTTGAGCTCCCGCTCACGCAGTCGTTCAGGCAGGACATCCGGGTCACCGGGATAGCCGATCGCGATGATGGCGACCGGCTCATAGCCGGAAGGAATCTGTAAATCAGTTCGTGTTTTTTCCACATCAAAGCCGGCCATTTGTCGTGCCATCAATCCATGGACCGCCGCTTGGAGAACAAGGTTCTGCGTCGCCAATCCGGTATCGTGGAAGGCATGCCGATTCGGCCGTCCACTTTCCTCAAAATGCATCCTGGCGATGGAAAGCATGAGGACCGGCGCACGAAACGCCCACCGACGATTCCCTTCCATCAAACAATCGAAGAGCCTCGTCCAATCAGCTTCCTGGTTCTTCGTGGCCACGATAAATCGCCAAGGCTGTTCATTATTCGACGAAGGGGCCCATCGAGCCGCCTCAAACAGAATTCGCAAGAGACTGATGTCGACAGGGCGTTCATCAAACGCACGAGGACTCCACCGACTGGCCAATAACTCATGAATAGGCAGTTGCTTGAGGTCCTGCTGATCCACCAATACTACCCTTTGGGTCCATCGCCTGGGGGCTTCTCAGGATTCCACCCGCCGCCAAGCGCTTTATACAGTTGAACGGTCGACGCCAATAGTAACCGGCGTGTACTCGTCAAGGCCAGCTCTGATTCAAAGAGATTTCGACGCGCAACCAACACATCCAGATAATTCGCCAGCCCTCCCTTGTACCGCAATTCCGCCAACTTGAGGGCAGACTGTAATGCGGCAACCTGTTGTTGTTGTGCCTCACCCTGCACACGAGCCGTACGAACGGCGACCAGCGCGTCTTCGACTTCGCGAAAGGCCGTCAAGACGGTTTGTTGGTATTGCGCCAGCGCTTGCTTGCTTTGCGCCTCGACGGCTTCCTGTTGAAAGCCCAACACTTGTGCGTTGAGCAATGGAGTCGCGATCGCAGCGCTGAACACACCGAAGGAAGAGGGATCGGTAAACAGCAACGAGAGCGAGGGGTGCGCCACCCCCAGTAAGCCGGTCAGCGTGACTTTTGGAAATCGATCGGCTTTCGCGGCACCGATACGAGCCGTGGCCGCTGCGAGCTGTTGCTCGGCAACCAAGATGTCAGGCCGCCTCTGCAGTAATTCGGAAGGCAGACCAGCAGGAACCGCAGGGGGCACAATCTGTTCATCCAATGAGCGACCACGCGTGACGCCAAAAGGCTTACGTCCCAGCAAGACACTCAAGTGATTCTCCGCTTGGATCATTTGCCGTTCAAGCTCCGCTGTACGAGCCGCAGCATTCGCACGTTCCGCCTCAAACTGGTCCGCATCAAGCTTTGAGGTCATTCCCTGGCGCAATCGAGCCTGCGCGATGCGCACTGATTCTTCCCACGACTGCAAGGTCCGTTTCGCAACATCAAGTTGGAGATCGAACTGGAGCAGATTGAAGTACGCTTCCGCAACGGCACTGACCAGCTGAATCGTGACGGCACGCCGGTTCTCTTCCTTGGACAATAGATCAGCACGCGCAGCCTCGTTGGTCCGCCTGATCCGCCCCCAGAGGTCGAGCTCCCACGCCAGGTTACCTAACAGGTAATAGTTGAAGGGGCTGGCAAACCCAGGAAAAAGGAAGTTCGCCTTGCGGCCGGCCGGTAGGCTGGACGAGAGCGAGAGACCCGGAAGGTAGTCCGATCGTGCAACGAGTGCCCTGGCTCGAAACTCTTCGACCGTTGCGACGGCCCGCTGAAGGTCCTTATTTTCCGCAAGCGCCATCCGAATAAGCTGCTGGAGCGGCTCATCACGGAGGAGCTCCCACCAGGGCAAGTTCGCCAAGGACGGCAGTTCGGAAACATCATCGGCCATTCGGAAGCGATCCTCGCCATCAGTTGGTGGTCGCTTGTAATCCGGCCCCATCGAACAGGATAGAAGCAGCACCGACAACCCGATAATCGCAACAGCTCGCATGTTATGCATTCTCTCCTGGCAACCGTGGCCTCGATGGTTGGACAGCGGTGACACCTGTATAAGCTCTACCTTGAGTCCACTTACGAATCAAGACATAGAAGAGGGGAACAAAAAAGATGGCCAGGAACGTCGCTCCCAACATCCCACCCAACACTCCGGTGCCTATCGACTGACGGCTTGCCGCTCCCGCGCCACTAGCGATGACCAGCGGAAACATACCAAAAATGAACGCCATTGAGGTCATGATAATCGGTCGAAAGCGTAACCGTGCCGCTTCCACGACTGCCTCAATCAAGGGCCGCCCTGCCTCGTATCGGGTGTTCGCAAACTCGACGATCAGGATCGCATTCTTCGCCGATAAGCCGATCAATGTCACCAGCCCGATCTGAAAGTAGAGATCGTTCTCAAACCCACGAAGCCATACGGCCGTCAACGCACCGAAGATCCCGAATGGAACGGCCAAAATCACCGCAAACGGCACGACCCAACTCTCGAACTGGGCCGCCAACACCAGGAAGACCATCAACAACCCGATGACAAAGACTTGATTGGATTGCCCCCCAACCCGTCGCTCTTGAAAAGAAATGTTGCTCCAATCGATCGCATAGCCCTGTGGGACCAGCACCTCTTTCGCCACTCGTTCCAGGGCCTCCAATGCCTGCCCCGAGCTG
>JAHBWQ010000270.1 GCA_019636915.1 Nitrospira sp.
TTTAGAGAATGCCACGGCGGCATACCGTTCGCCAAGGATTTTTGCGACACGGTTTAAGAGTTTGGTAAGTTGCTGCAGCTCGGAAGCGGTGAGGTCATCACGAAACCGAGGGTGAAGCCCCCAGCGGGTTTCGACTTCCTCGCCAGATACGCTCGACATGAGGCTGACGAGCTTGATCTCTTGACCGGTTGATGGTCTCTGTTCGGTCGAGCGTGCATTTACTGGAGAGCTCGACGGTGCCGCTTCCTGAACAGGCGGCGCCTGTCCTTGCAGCACGGCGCTAAGCGCTGGGACCGCGGCGCTGGCGCAGAGTGACGCTGCCGCGCTCAGCTGTGCATTGCGTGGTGCGCCGAGTGCCTCAGCCACGTTCTCACCGAAGTTGCGGAACATCTCATTTTTGGTCTTGGAGTCTTCGGTGATCAGGAATTTGTAGTGCTCGTAGGTCTGGCGACTCTCGGCTACGGCGGTGCCGATCGTCATCACAATTTCCATCTGGTCCGCATTGTTGCCGAAGGCCGGTTCCAGCGCCTGTTTCAACTGTTGCGTCACGGCGTCTTCGAGCCCGTTCATGAATTCCAGCTGATCCTTCAACGGAATGTGCAACGCGACCAAGCGGTCCGTGAGGTTGAACATAACTTTGAGGAATTCCAGGTAAATGCCCCACTCATCCTGACGTTTGAGCTTCAGCGCCTGCTCTGGGGCATTCCGCTTCATCATCGTGACCGATTCGCCCGACACGGCCAGCATCAGCTCGGCCAGCTGACGGAGGCGTTCTTTGTATTCAAGATTGGCAGTAGCCATAAGTCCTCTCAGCAACGCGCGATTATAACGGAGATGTGCGTGGGGAGCAAAGAGGTGGAACTCTTGATTCATTGCCTAGATGCTCTACCCGAGTTCAGTGGGCACGGCACCAAGTCAATGTAGGGGGCAGTATGCTCCGGTCAATTGGTTGCTTGGGGGACAGTGTTTCATGAATATGTGGAAGTGGGACACATTGCCCATACCTCGTCCCTTCCGATAAAGTGAGCGCGACGCGGTCGAATGGTCCTTTGAATGGAACTCAGTTCAGTGCGAAATACAGAGTCGGAGCCACGGATCACAGTCTTGCCGTGCAATGAAGCGCGCGAACATCTGCTGTCAATCGCGGATATTCTGGCCACGGTGCTGGATGCGTCGATCAGAATTCCTGGAACGTCGTGGTCGATTGGATTGGATCCGCTGCTCGGACTGATTCCTGGGATCGGTGATGTCATTGCCAATCTGATCGGGACGGTCATTCTTGGTATCGCGACACGGCTTCAGGTGCCACGCATTGTGCTGACTCGTATGAGTCTCAATTTATTGATTAATGGGACGGTCGGGGCCATTCCAATTGTCGGAGATCTCTTCTCGGCCTGGTTTCGGAGTCACGTAAGAAATGCCTCTCTGCTCCGCGAGGCAGCCCGCAAGCCGGATCGCGAGACCCATGCCGACTGGTTCTATGTTGCCGGAATCATCGGCGGAACGGTGGCGGTCTTATTGTTTATGATCGCTTTCATCATCTGGTTGGTTTACAAACTCTGGACAGTGGTCTCGGGCGGATAGGAAAGCACAGGTGGGTGTGGTATACAACGACCCTTCCTGAGCGGATACTTTCGGTACGCGCATTTCCATGGAACGAGAAGTCAAAACCTATGTGTTGAAACGGCCGACTGAGGAAGTCGTGCCGCGCAAGTTGTCCCTTGACTACGCGGCTGCGTTGAACTCTCAGCAATTAGCCGCGGTGACGGCTGGCGAAGGGCCTTCGCTGGTCATTGCAGGGGCTGGGAGCGGCAAGACGCGCACGTTGGTCTATCGCGTGGCGTATTTGATCGATTCCGGCGTGGATCCCTCCAATATTCTTCTCCTCACGTTCACTCGCAAGTCCGCGCAAGAGATGTTAGCCCGGGCGAGTGACCTGATTGGAATGAGTAGTCACCGAGTGTGCGGGGGGACCTTCCACTCCGTCGCGAATCTGTTGTTGCGGCGGTACGGCCGTGCGATAGGGATTGAGCCCGGCTTCACTATTTTGGATCGCGGTGATGCCGAGGACCTCATTGCGTTAGT
Source organism: Nitrospira sp. (assembly GCA_019636915.1). Classification (GTDB taxonomy): domain Bacteria; phylum Nitrospirota; class Nitrospiria; order Nitrospirales; family Nitrospiraceae; genus Nitrospira_D. The sequence continues at coordinate 2,086 of JAHBWQ010000270.1, forward strand.
GCGGTCACAACTCGGGCTGAACGAAAAAGATAAGCGCTTCCCCCGTAAGGGGACGGTCATGGAGATGATCAGCAAAAGCGCGAACACCTTGCGCAGTCTCGACGAGATCATTCTGGGAGAGTTCAGCCATTTTGCGGATCACTCGGAGGATCTGGGGCGGCTCCAGAAGGCGTATGAGGCGGCGAAGCGACAGAAGCAATTGTTGGACTATGACGATCTGTTGGTGATGCTGCGACAGTTGCTCTTATTCGATGAAGCCTCTCGCGTGAACATTTCACGTCAGTATCGTCATATTCTCGTGGATGAATATCAAGACACCAATCGGTTGCAGGCCGAAGTCATTCGACAGTTGGCGACGACACATCAGAATGTGATGGTGGTCGGCGACGACTCACAGTCTATCTATGCGTTTCGGGGCGCGACCTTTAAGAACATCATGGAGTTTCCCGAACTGTTCCCCGGCACGACCGTCTATAAGCTGGAAGAAAATTATCGAAGCACTCAGCCGATTTTGAACTTAGCCAACTGCATTATCGAAGAAGCGGCCGAAAAATATACGAAGCGCCTCTTTACGAGAATGATTGATGGACCGTTGCCGGCGTTGGTGGAGGCCGCAGGGGAAAATGCCCAATCGCGGTTCATCGCGCAGAAGATTCTTGAGCTCCGTGAAGAAGGGGTGCCGCTGAGTGAGGTGGCGGTGCTGTTCCGTTCCAGTTTTCATTCCTTTGACTTGGAAATCGAGCTCTCCCGCAAGGGGTTGCCCTTTATCAAGCGCGGGGGGGTGAAGTTTATCGAGACCGCCCACGTCAAAGATTTGCTCGCGCATGTGCGAGTCGTCGCGAACCCGCTCGATACGGTCAGCTGGCACCGTGTGCTGCTGTTGGTGGAAGGGATAGGGCCGAAGAAGGCGCAGGACTTACTCGCAGCAATTGTGAAGGCTGAGCGGCCATTTGACGTGCTGCGTGGAGTGAATGGTCGTTCCGGACAGGGACTCAAGGCTTTAGCGAATACACTGGAGAGCCTGGCTGGATCGGATGATCGGCAGCCGGCTGAGCACGTCAATCATATCTACGAGTACTATCTGCCGATTCTCAAGGATCACTACGACGACTATCCGAAACGCACGCGGGATCTGGATCATCTCCACACGATCGCCGAGGGCTATCACGGTATCGATGAATTTCTGGCTGACCTCGCGCTGGAACCGCCGGATGGGAGTGCCGTGGGTGTGGAGGCACCTGACCGTGATGATGAGCGGATGGTGCTCTCGACGATCCATTCTGCGAAAGGACTGGAATGGCAGTGTGTCTTTGTTATTTGGGTCGTCGACGGTAGGTTTCCGTCCGCCTATTCGTTTCTCACCGATGAGGAGCTGGAGGAGGAGCGACGTCTGTTCTATGTGGCCGTCACGCGAGCCAAGCGGCATTTGTTTTTGACCTATCCCATTAACGTGTACGATAGGACGAGTGGGATGTTACTCTCCAAACCCTCTCGATTTCTCGATCATGTCTCTTCTGACCTGCTGGACACGCTTGCCCTTGTTGAAGAAGGTGGAGGAGACTGGGGAATGGCACACGATTCCTATTGATGGGCCACTCCTTGTTGATGGTCGTTGGTTGTCTTTCCCGTGCGTATGAAATACTTCATGATTCGGTTCCTCCTGCTGTGGTGCTGTTGGTGGGGGTCGATTGTTCTCGCGGAAGCGGCGATCAGGCCTCATACCGAACAGGAGAGTGCGAGCCAGTCTTGGGCGCGTCTTCTGGCAGAAGCAGAACGATTGTACTTGCCGACGAAGTTCCTGCAGGTGCTCCCACCGGACTTTATCCGTTTTGAGTTCGATGATCTTCGAACCTATGCCGCTGAGTATCATCCCGGTGAGCACCGGATGCTTCTTAATCGAACGGTGTCGCTCAATGCTGCGGGAAGAGTGCTTAAGCCGCTTGGTAGGATGACGCACAAGGAACTGGAGGTGTTGTACCATGAACTGTTTCATGCCTACATGGATTACCTCACGGCCAGAGACATCCAGCTCGGTGAGGCCGAGCGCCACTCCGAAACGCTCGTGCGTTTTGCGAAAATACAGCAGGCGTGTCGATATGGAGAGGTCATGATTGCTCCAATTGTTCAACGTATGGACGAAGTGGAGTCACGATATTTGACGGAGGCGGAATCGTGGGAAGCATTGAATGAAACCTGGGCGGTCTTTGTCGGCTGGGTCATATGGAGTCAGCTGGAAGTGCAACAGCAGGCAGGGAGGTCCGTAGTTCTTGGGCAGCGGAAGGCGCAGCAATGGATTGATCGGTTCAAGGCAGCCTTTGAGAAGGGCGAGTTTCGTGGGTACTATGTTCCGGTAGATCCAGATGAACGACGTCTTGCGCAGAAACGATACTTGGCTAAATCTTCACAGCTGTCGTTGGAAGAAGCCCTTGTCCTTATGGAACAAGTGTTTGGTTTTTCGGATGATTTTGTTAAGATGGTCGACGCGTCATTTGGTCCGCCCTGGCGATCCACCTGTGTGGATGGGAAACCGCGTGCAAACTAAAAACGCCCGAGGTCAAATTCTCCTCTTGACATAATGGAAGTTCATCAATAGAATCCGGCATTTCGTAATCTAGCCTGTCCGAGCACTTCAAGGAATCAATCTGTATTGAGGATTGAGGCAGAGGGTTGTGCACGGATAGGCCTATGTGTCTTTGTTGGGCGGTTTGCTATTTCGCGCTACTCATTTTTGGTGTGGTCGATCAATGAATCATCGCGGGCAGGTACCCAAGTGGCCAAAGGGGGCAGACTGTAAATCTGCTGGCTTATGTCTTCCAAGGTTCGAATCCTTGCCTGCCCACCATGCGGTGCTTGCTCGGACGCGAGTGCGAGGGCGCATGGGCATGCGAACAGGTGAGCATCCTGAGTTTTTTTGATTGAGTGGGCGAGTTGGATAAGCGTCTTTCGTGTTTTCGAGTGAGTGAGTTGAGGTGGGAAGTA
>JAHBWQ010000271.1 GCA_019636915.1 Nitrospira sp.
TCACTGCCCGCTTGCGGCGCCAACAACAACCCCATCACTGCCCCCATGGCCGCACCGCCGAGAAACGCTAACAATACCGCTGTGGAAGCACCTCGTTCATCCGCCATTGTGTGTCCCTCCCTCATGCTTCATGCGTTCCCGTACCACGTGGGTTGCGGCCTTGACTCCGGCAACCATACTCGCCACATTACTCAACAGCGTCCCACCTGACCCACAGACGACATGGTGTACTTGCCGCACCGATTCACCGACCTCGCCCACGGCGTGCAACAAGACCGACGCATGCTCGACCCCCTCGCGTGCCTGACTGGTCACATCGTTCAGGTTTTGGCTCATCGCCCGCAATTCAGCCACGAGAGCCGGTATTTCCGTATTCATCTTGGACAACAGCTGCTCAGACTCCACGACCGTTTTGCGCACTTGCAACAAGACGGGCACGAGACATCCAACCAATACTGCAAACGCCACGGCAACAAGGAGTGCCGCGATTTCAACGATCGTCATAGTTGCCTACCCTCCCGGTCAATCGCCCCACGCAGATCGCTCGCAACTCCGTTTCTGTTTATCGCCTGAACCTTACCGGATGTTCGGCTTCTGGCGATACCATGCGGTGGATTGCTCATAGGCATGCGCGACTCGAAGCATCGTGTCTTCTTCAAAGGCCCGGCCAATCAGTTGGAGTCCAATCGGAAGCCCAACCTTGCTGAACCCACAGGGTAGTGCGATCGCCGGCAGCCCTGCCAGATTCACCGAAATCGTAAAAATATCGGACAGATACATCTGCAAGGGGTCTTCGCTTTTTTCGCCCAGCTTGAAGGCCGGGGTCGGCGTCGCCGGAGTGACGATAAGATCCACCTCCTTGAATGCGGCGTCGAAATCCTGACAGACCAATGTGCGCACGGCCTGCGCCTTCCCGTAGTACGCGTCGTAGTATCCCGCACTCAGAACATAGGTGCCGAGCATAATTCGACGTTTGACTTCCGGCCCGAACCCCTCCTGCCTCGTTTTCATATACAGTTCGAGCAGGTCTTTCGTCTCCTTGGCACGGAAACCGAACTTCACGCCGTCGAACCGGGCAAGATTTGAGCTGGCCTCTGCCGTCGCAAGCACGTAATAGACCGCCACCGCAGCATCGGTCCTTGGTAGACGGATCTCCTTCACTTCCGCGCCGAGATGCTTCAACTCCTCGATGGCGGCTCGGACTGCCCGCTCGACCTCTGGGTCGAGTCCTTCAGCAAAAAACTCAACCGGCACACCAACTCGCACATGTTTGAGATCACGCTTCTGCAACGCCTTCATGTAGTCCGGCACGGGACGATCAACCGATGTGGAATCCATTGGATCGTGACCGGCAATGGCTTGTAAGAGAAATGCTGCATCCGACACCGTGCGTGCAATCGGCCCGATCTGATCAAGCGACGAGGCAAACGCCACAAGACCGTATCGCGACACACGTCCATACGTAGGTTTTACCCCCACCACGCCACAGAAGGCAGCCGGCTGCCTGATCGATCCTCCGGTATCGGATCCAAGTGCTGCCGCACATTCGTCCGCAGCCACCGCCGCTGCCGAGCCCCCACTCGATCCACCCGGCACACAGTGAAGATTCCAAGGATTTCGGCTGGGACCAAATGCGGAGTTCTCCGTCGATGACCCCATCGCAAATTCATCCAGATTGGTCTTACCCACCAGGATGTACTCCTGCGAACGCAGCCTCGAAACAACCGTCGCATCGTATGGCGGAACAAAGTTCTGCAACATTCGAGAGCTGCAGGTGGTGGGGACACCGTCCGTACAGATGTTATCCTTGACGGCAAGCGGCATGCCGGTCAGCGGATGGGTCTTTCTCCATCCTTTGAGCTTCCGATCCAACTCCTCCGCCTGCCGATACGCGGCATCTTTTGTCTGAGTGACGAAGGCCTTCACCTTCGGCTCCACCTGACTGATCCGGAGAAAATAGGCGGCCACGATCTCTGCGGCAGTCACTTCCCCTGCCGTGAATTTCTTCTGAAGCTCGACGAGGCTTAGTTTTTGAAGAGACATGACATACTCATGACCAACGGGCGCTCACACAATACCCCGACATCGGCATACATCCGTCAGCCGGCACTCGGTCGGTTAGCTGACCGTCACAATTCGATTTTTTTCATTCACGCGCACGATCTTGGGCACGTGTTTCCTGATTTCTTCTTCACCATAATACTCGTAACAAAAGATGATGATCTGGTCCCCCACTGCTGCTTTCCTAGCCGTGGGGCCGTTTAAAATGATTTCACCCCTCCCACGCACACCATTGATGGCGTACGTCATGAACCGTTCGCCATTATTCAGATTCGAGCAGACGATGGCCTCATACGGGAGAATCCCTGCTGCCTCCATCAAGTCTTGGTCGATCGTCAAACTCCCTTCATACTCGAGATGGGCTCCCGTCACCGTCGCACGATGAATCTTTGAACGTAACATTTGTCGGAACATGCATTGCCTCGTCTTCCGTCGTATTATGATATCTCATCCAGAATGGCTACGGATGAGGCGGTCATTGACGGTTAACGCTCCTCTATGATTTTAGGAACTACGAATCCATCCGATTCACGCTCCGGCGCATTGGCCAATGCTTTCTCTGCAGCAAGCGATGGGCGTACACTATCCTCTCGAAATACGTTTACTTGCCCCATCACCGTTGCGGTCGGCTCAATCCCGGTCGTGTCATACTGCTTGAGCTGATCAACATGGGAAAGGATTTGGCTCAACTGCTTCGCAAAGGTCTCCTTCTCCGAAGCCGTCAGCGCCAATCGTGCCAATTGTGCGACCTTCTCAACATCCTGCTGTGTGATCTTCACTCTTCTTCCCCTCCCCCTATGAGGCGTGAAGGCGAGGTTCCTTATTGCGCGCATTCAACGAGGGCCTTCTGAGGCCGCGCGTTGAGCGAGCAGAGGGACCTGCCTTCGCACCTCATTCCACCGTCACACTTTTTGCTAAATTCCTCGGCTGATCCACATCTGCTCCCCGCAACACCGCAATGTGATACGCCAGCAGCTGCAGCGGGATCGTAAAGAGCATCGGCGAGATGAGCGAATGGGTGTCCGGTACCGTGAAGACTGCATCCGCGATCTTCCCGAGTTCTCGTTCTCCTTCAGCCACGAAGGCAATCACGGGGGCATGTCGTGCTTTGACCTCCATGAGATTACTGACCGTCTTGTCATACAGTCGATCTCGAGGCGCCAACACCACGACCGGCATATCCTTGTCGATCAATGCGATCGGGCCGTGCTTCATCTCACCAGCCGCATAGCCCTCTGCATGGATGTAGGAAATTTCTTTGAGTTTCAATGAACCTTCCAGCGCAATCGGGTAATTGATTCCGCGGCCCAAGAACAGAAAATTCCGTTTCTTGTAGTAGCGCTTGGCGATCGCCACGATTTCGGCTTCTCTCTGCAGCACACTCTCGACCAGGGCAGGCAACCGCACGAGCCGATCAAGCCAGGCTTGACCATCCGCCACCTTCATCACATTACGAACTCGCGCGAAATGCAAGGCCAGGAGATAGAGCGCCGTGAGCTGCGCCGTGAACGCCTTCGTCGAGGCCACGCCGATCTCCGGCCCACAATGGGTATACAGGACTCCATCCGACTCACGGGCCAACGTGCTGCCGACCACGTTCACAATGGAAACGACACGCGCTCCCTTGGCCTTGGCCTCTCGTGCTGCGGCAAGCGTATCCGCCGTCTCCCCGGATTGCGAGATGGTAATAAACAAATCCTTCTTACCGACAAGCGGGTCACGATAGCGAAACTCGCTGCCAATATCTACTTGAACCGGTGTCCGAACCATCTCCTCAAAGAGATACTTCCCGACCTGACCGGCATGCCAGGACGTCCCACAAGCCACGATCCAGATCCGCTCCAAGGACGCGAATTCTTTCGGTGTCAGCCCAATGTCCGGGAGATCCGCCTCTCCCGTCTCATAGGAATACCGCCCTCGCATGGTATCCAGAATGGTCTGCGGCTGTTCATGAATCTCTTTCAGCATAAAGTGCGGGTAACCACTCTTCTCCGCGGCTGAGGCATCCCATGTGATCTTCGACGCCTTTCGCGACACGGCCTGACCATCGGAATCGGTCAGTTGCACATCGTCTTGAGTGACGACAGCCACATCCCCTTCTTCGAGATAGGTCACTTCCCGCGTATGCGCCAGCATAGCCATGACATCGGAGGCAATATAGGATGCATGTGCTGTCCGACCGACGACCAGCGGACAGCCTGACCGCGCAGCAATCAACGTCCCCGGTTCCCGCTCCGACATCACAGCCAACGCATAACTCCCTTTCACGTCCTTTGTCGCCAAACGCACAGCATCAGCCAGCTTGTTTCCTTTTTGAAGATACTTATCAATCAAATGCGCGACGACCTCCGTATCGGTTTCCGATACAAACTTATAGCCGTCCTTCTCGAGCTGCTGTTTCAGCTGCTGATAATTTTCGATAATTCCGTTGTGCACCAACACGCACCCCTTGGATCGGTGCGGATGGGCATTTTGTTCCGAAGGCTTGCCATGCGTCGCCCATCGAGTATGGCCGATTCCGACCGTTCCCGTGAGCCCATTGGTATTGAGAGCATTCTGAAGATTCACCAACTTGCCCACACTCCGCTTGACGGCAATCTTCTCTCCCTGCAAAACGGCCACACCCGATGAATCGTAGCCGCGGTACTCCAACTTGGACAATCCTCCAATAAGAATCGGCACCGCTTCCTGGTTGCCGACATATCCAATAATTCCACACATGGCAATACCCCACCTTGATGGTTGGCAGACAACTACGCGATGTTATCGGTCCGCGATCAGCCCTTTGACGACCGTCCAGGCTTTTTCTTCGATTGTGCCGACGTCTTCAGTCGTTCTACCGTCGCACGCTTACCAGGAGCCTTGACTGAAATTACCTTGGGTGCAGCTCTTGCCACCAAGGCCCGTCGTTTGGCCACCCATCCAATCCGATTGGCCTGGGGAACCCGGGCAATCGCTAATGAATC
>JAHBWQ010000272.1 GCA_019636915.1 Nitrospira sp.
AGAGCGGCGTCGCGCGGTTTCGTGCCTGTTGATTGATGGCTGCTTTCTTTTTCAGCAGCAGAGTCACAACCTCCCGATGGCCGTTCTGTGCGGCAACGTGGAGTGGGGTCACACCGTTCTGGACCGATTGGTTGACGAGTGCACCACGTTCGAGCAAGAGCTCCACGATGGCGCGATGTCCGTTTTGTGCCGCGACAAGTAATGGTGTCGCTCCATCCGTCATGGCCTGGTTCACGGCTGCACCTTGCTCCAGGAGAAGAGCCACGGTGGAGATATGGCCATTCTGGGCGGCGACGAACAGCGGCGTTGACCCGTCGGCTAAGGTCAGATTCGCGCTGGTTCCATGTTGCAGCAACAGCTCCACGACCGGATGCTGGCCTCGTTGGGCCGCGATGAAGAGTGGCGTCACCCCGTCTTCCGCTGCTTGATTTGCGTCGGCTTTATGTCGGAGCAAGAGGGCCACAATATCGCGATAGCCGTTCTGTGCGGCGATGAAGAGCGGTGTCACGCCGGTCGTCGTCGCGAGATTCGTCGATGCCCCGTTATTGAGCAAGAGGGCAGCCACTTCCGGATGACCATTCTGTGCTGCAATGTAGAGTGGGGTTGCTCCGTCACTGGTCACGTGATTCACCGGCGCGGCTTTCCGCAACAAGAAGGAGACGATCTCGCGATGACCGTTCCAGGCTGCCGCATGCAGGGCGGTCGTCCCCTGTGCATTGGCCGCCCGGACGTCCGCTCCTTCCTCCACGAGTTTCTTGATCTGGGGGAGTTGTCCATTCATAGCGGTCGCCAGCAGTGTTTCGTCCACTGATCGCATGGCGAAGAGGAGCGGCAGCAGGGTACAGAGGGCGCAGAGTGATATTCGTCGCGAGATCATGGCAGTCTCCACATTGGTGCGAGTAGGGGAATGAGATTATGAACCAATCCGATTGCTTTCTTCTAGCCCGCAGTATGACATTGTACAGAGTGGGGGCTATCGATACATACACCGGGCGTAATGGGTCGGGCTGGATGTCATCCGACCGATGTTGGGTAGTCGCTGTAGCCGTCTGCTCCGCCTCCATAGAGTCGATCGAAATTCACCTCATTCAGTGGGGCCTGCTTCGCAAAGCGTTCGACCAGATCTGGATTGGCGATGTACGGCCGGCCGTAGACAATGGCGTCAGCGGCTCCTCGTACAACCGTCGATTCACCGCTTTCACGAGAATAACTTCCGTTGCTCATGAGCGCCCCTTGGAAATGTCGTCGGGCCACTTGCAAGATGGCTTCTTCCGCAGGTAGCCCGTGGTTCTCATGCCGGATTTCAAGGAAGGCAATCTTGCGGCGGTTCAGTTCTTGCGCCACATAGGTGACCAGTGCTTCCGGTTGGCTCTCATGCATGTCGTTAAAGGGAACGAGAGGTGAGATCCGCACCGCGACCCGTCCGGCTCCCCAGACGCTGATCGCGGCATCGGTGACCTCCAGTAGAAACCGGGCTCGGTTGGGCACTGAGCCGCCATAGGCATCCGTGCGTACGTTTACGCCGTCGCGGAGAAAGTTATCGATCAAATATCCGTGGGCGCCATGGATTTGCACCCCGTCAAATCCGGCCTGTTTGGCGTTCTCGGCAGCGAGCCGAAACATCTCCACATACCGTGGGATCTCTTCGATACGGAGTGCGCGGGGGATCTCGTACGGCTTATCGCCCTGAGGGGTATGGGTCATCTCATTGCGGATCGCCTTGGCGCTGCTGGAGACCGGCTGTTCACCATCGTTCAACAGCGAGTGCGCCGCACGGCCAGGATGCCAGATCTGCATAAAAATGCGGCCACCCTTGGCATGTACCGCCTCCGTCACGCGTTTCCAGCCGGCCACGTGTGCCGGACTGTAAATGCCCCCTTCCCCCATGAAGGCACAGGCGTGGGCATCGACCATCGTACATTCCGTCATCATCAGACCGCTTGACGCGCGTTGAGAGTAATAGTCCACCATCATGTCATTGGGGATGTGGGTGGATCCTGCTCGCACGCGGGTGAGGGGAGCCATGACGATACGGTTGGGTAGGAGGATCTCTCCAACTTGGATCGGGGTCAACAATGTGGGCATTGGAGTTCCTTTTGTATCTCAGGTGAATCGGCTTGAGCAGAACTTATAAGCGGGATGAGGAAGGAGTCAACCGATGACTGACTGTTCTCAGGTCTTGCGGAGAAGCCGCTCGGTCAGATCTTCGTACACAAAGCGACGGTGTCCCACAGCCATCAGGCGGATGAGTCGGTTCTTCTGATCAACGGCATAGACGATGCGAAAACGGCGGACGCGATATTTGCGCAATCCGTCGAGTTCCCGCTTGAGGGGTTCTCCACATCCAGGGTTCGCGGTAATAGCGCGAATGGCTGATTTGATCAGTGGCTTGAGATCGGGATGAAGTGAACGGATCACATTTGCCACGTGCAGAGGGATGTCCACTCGGAAGGGAGTCACGCCGTGCGTCGCTTCTTGACAGGCGTGAGCGGTTCGCCGAATAGGTCTTCAAATGAGAGTCCTTTATGTTTCGTTTTGTAAAAAGCCCGGCTTTCGGCAATCTGGCTCATGAGTCCAGGATCGCTCAGGACATCTAAGGTCTCTTTAAGGCGGGTGTATTCATCGACATTCATCAAAATAGCCGCCGGTCGGCCATTCTTTGTAACGATGACTTCCTCTTCACGCTCTTGGACCCCTGCGACGAGCTCAGGGAGACGGGCTTTGACTTCCGATAACGACAATGTTTTGGCCATAGAAAACCTCTTATTAAAGAGACCAGAATTCTGGTCATTAGAATACCGTGAGAAAGAGGGTGCCGTCAAACGAGCAGGCTTGTGGCACGACATGCTGGAAGGCGATCTAGCTGCTTAAATGGCGGCGAGGCGTCTGAAGGTTCTGTGCGATAATGGCATCAAGGTGCGTGGCTCATTCCCAGTCGTTAGGTATCTCTATGGCAGAAGTGATTTACACAAATGTCTCGACCTATAGGGCAATTGCGATTGAAGCTTTTGAAGCGATGCGAGAGCTTGTCGGGTCAGGGCGTCGGCCGAAGGAAGATGGGGCTCCAGGCTGGATACTACAATTCGATCCAAACCAGAAAAGTTTTAAGCAGGCAATGGTCGTCATTGTTTTTACTGGGACGACATGGCCGATCAGGGCTTCGCTATTTGCTTTCCTTGTAGCGGGTAGTTGGAAACGGATTTCTGCTGGGTTTGCTCTTTCTTGTTGGCCAAGTAGAGATGCCGGATGTACCAGGCGTAGAGCAACAACAGGAGCACAAAGTTGGGAATGAGGATGCCCGGCGTCATCCATTGCCACCCGTCGAATTTCCAGTTGGAGAAGGGCCACAGCACCGGGGTCGGGAAAAAGGCATACGTATGCAAGGGCACGTCGGCCAAGACATGCAGTCCCCATGCTCCGAGTTCCCAGAGCGGTTGTTTCAGGAAGATCCACACGAAGACAAAGACGATGAGAAATACGACGAAACTATGGGTGTAATTGTAGAGCTGATGGACGTAGTGAGGAATCGTCGATTCCGGAGGAGTGCCATGACTGAAGTCGGGCTTCGGCGATAAGCCGAACGCGGCTGCGATGTACAGGACTCCGAATGAAAAAAGATCGGGCGCCATGCCGATGGCGAATGCCAGCCCAAAACTCCATCGGTTCTTGCGACCAAACGTAATCGAACCCCAGAGGCCATGAGATATGAAGTCCATCAAATCCTTATCATGATCATGGAAGCATAACGGTAATATTCTACTTGGTCGAGTCTCTTCTGGTCCATTGGGGCCTGGTTCGAGGGATCTGGCTTCATGGCGTCGGGGGCAATATCAACGAGCGCATGATCAGGGTGCGGTTGAAGTACACGCCGGTCCCACCTGAGATGTAACAAATAGGGGCAGGCGGCTTTTCCTACGGGACCTTGAACGAGACGCGGTTACAGTATTGCCATGTGTGAGATTGCTCTTTCGTCGCGAGAAATGCGAGGTGCTCCCTATCAAGGTGCATCATCAGCGTGGGGTCAGTCGCCTACTAAGCCTGATGGGGTAATTCGTGGAAATGGTTGGCGGCTTTCAGGAATGTGCGCGGGGAGGCTAGTAGACGGTTTCCTGCTATTAATTGCTTCTTTCTTTATGCGCCGTCGTCATGTGTTTCATAAGATCATGAACCGTGTCTCTCCGATGAGATCAGACTAGGTTTCCCCTGGCTGCTTCGGTATAATCTCCCGAATTGATTCCGTTCACCCTGCGAGGAGATTCGTATGTCCGAAAAAGACGACAAAAAGCGCGCATTGGACTTGGCCCTATCCCAGATCGAGAAGCAGTATGGGAAGGGGGCCATCATGAAGCTGGGCGCCGAGGAGAAGGTCGATGTTCCGGCCATTTCCACCGGTTCGCTCGGTCTCGACATTGCTCTTGGAGTCGGCGGGCTTCCGCGCGGACGGGTGATTGAGATCTTCGGCCCGGAGGCTTCGGGGAAGACCACCATGACGCTGCACTGTATTGCCGAGGTGCAGAAGGTGGGAGGTGTCGCGGCCTTTATCGATGCCGAACATGCTTTGGACCTGACCTATGCCAAGAAGTTGGGCGTGCAAGCCGATGATCTCCTTGTATCACAGCCAGATACAGGTGAGCAGGCCTTAGAGATCGCCGAAACGTTAGTACGTAGCGGGGCGATCGATCTGATTGTCATCGACTCGGTGGCGGCCTTGACGCCACGTGCTGAGATCGAAGGCGAGATGGGCGATGCCCACATGGGACTCCAGGCGCGACTGATGTCGCAGGCCTTGAGAAAGCTCACCGGTGCGATCTCGAAATCGTTGACGACGGTCATCTTTATCAATCAAATTCGCATGAAGCTCGGTGTGATGTTCGGCAATCCAGAGACCACGACCGGCGGGAATGCGCTCAAGTTTTATTCCTCCGTCCGCTTGGATATTCGACGGGTTGAGTCCATCAAGGAAGGTCAGGATGTGATGGGGAGCCGGGTTCGCGTGAAGGTGGTGAAGAACAAGATGGCGCCGCC
>JAHBWQ010000273.1 GCA_019636915.1 Nitrospira sp.
AGGATGCACTTCTAACCGTCCGGTCTCGATCCTCGTACGATCAAGAAGGTCTTCGATCATGCGGACCAGACGGTCTGAGTTTTCCGACATCCGCACAAGATAGCGCTGTTGCTTCTCATTCAGAGGCCCAGTCAGTCCGTCCAATAAATTCTGAATGAATCCCTTGATCGATGTCAGCGGGGTTCTCAGTTCATGAGACACGTGTGAAAGGAACTGAGCCCGCAACCGATCGGCCTGCTCAAGCGCTTCGGTACGTTCTTTAACTTTGACCTCCAACCCTTCATTCCACTCTTCAATTTGTTGGTAGGCGGAAGCATTGTCGAGGGCGATGGACACTTGACTGGCCACCGTCGTCATCAGTTCCAGATCGTCTTCCGTGACGGTTTGATTATGTGAGCGGTCGACTGTCAACATTCCCCAGATGCGGTCTTTTGTCTTGATGGGAACCACGACCAAGGCCTTTGTCTGACTCAATTCAGCTAAACGTTGATTGAGGGGATGGAGACGATGCCGAATCAGTTCAATATCCTTCACCAGCAGTGGGTGACCTTGCAGCACTACCGTTCCTTCCGGACTATCCGGATCGGTGATCGGAATTCGACAGGATTGGGCGAACGTTTCCACTTCCGGCGGCGCGCCGATAAGTCGAATATGCCGGACGGTCTGCTCGCCTGCATCCAACATGGAGACCATCGCACTATTGTAGTTGAGCTCATGTGTCAGAGCCTCTAAAACCTGATGAAGCAGCGTATCTCGTTCGAACGTCGAGCCGAAGGAGAGTCCTGCTCGATGCAGTGCCGTCAGTTGAGCCACTTTTCGGCGCAGCTCTACGCGCATCTGCTCTTGTTCTAGGTAAGCTTCCCGCAATTCTTCGTGACGCGACTCAACAAAGGTAATTTGCTCCTGAATCAGCGTTTCGCGACGTTCGCTTTCTCGGAGGAGCTGTCGATTGACCAATATGCCAATAATGAGGATCGGACAGAGTCCGACTAACAAGACTTCGCCAAGGCTGACCATCGGATTGACGATGCCCACCCCTGCCATAAGGACTAGACCCAATAAGCCTCCCGAGAGAAACCATGTGAAATGTTGCTGGGCATGCGGTCGAGGTTCAATCTGTAGAGGGGCTGTCGTTAAGAGACCGGCTTGCGCGCGGTCTGTTTCGGAGAATGCTTCCTGGTTCGGCAAGAGAGGTCGAGCTTGTTCTAAGAGGGCTGTCGTACGCCAGAATCGTTTCCCGTACCCTCGTTCTTCCTGCCATCGAATGGTCCACTGGCACCAGGCATCGTCATTCCCGATGCAAGAGGTTTCGATCGTCTCTGCTTGAGAGAGACCATGAATTCGACTGGCCATCGCGATCATAATGCCTTGCGCGGACTGGCACACGAGACAAGCACAGCGTCTCCGATACGGACCAAATTGACGAAGCGTCCGCTCAGTAAACCGCATCGCAACCACAGCCGTCGTGCTTGTGACCTCTACCACTCGGAATTCGGCAGAGCCGGAGGTAAACTTGTTCCCAAAGTACGGAAACATCGTGAAGATCTGCGAGATCGAGAAAGGGCGAGTCAGAGCGAGCATGATCGGAGATATCTTTTCCGCACCAGCTTTGAAGGCAAAGCGCGGGTCGCCGGATATGCGATCGCAGAACTCGTACAGATAGCTGGTAAATTCGTAGGAATAACTATTCCAGGGGTTCTTTAAGAATTCCGGCGTTACATGATAGACAGGGTCTTTGATGCGATCATTCAAAAGCCGGCATAACTCCTCTACTGCCTCTTTCCCGTCCAACGCTCCCCGCTGGGATGTGATCAATTTCTCCAAAAATACAGTGACAGCCCTGATGCTGACTCCGCTGAGATCCCTGATCGTCTGCCCCTGTTCATCCAAACCGAATGGACGAAACACCATGGCACTCTGTTCAAGAATAGTTCGATCTTTAGGGAACAGTTCAATCGTGGGGGGGAATTTGGCTTCGACGCTGTCGAGCGTACTGCTGGTCATGGTGTCATCCCCTCACAGAACAGTGCCCCTGTCATCCAGCTTTGTGCTCGCCCTGCTCGGAGACGGATGAACACGCGTCATGTCCGCATGAACGACAATTGAGTTGCGGAGCCGGATTAAACATCTGGTTGGCAACTAGGTGGCGTCTACGACGTTGATGAACAGCGTAACGTCCTTTGCCCACCGCCTGCTACAACGAACGAGGCACAGGCTTGACCGATCGCACAATTTTCCTACCGGAATAGCACGTATGGCTCGGCGAGTATATCGATGCCCCTTGCGCTTTGCAATACGAAGGGTACTCCCCTCGCATCCGTGGGGCAATACCGATCAAAAGATGGGGCATTCCGGGAAACGGTCAGTTGAAGTGCAGGCAAGAACCGGTGATGAACGACACGACTGTGCGAGTGGCAGGAAATATGACCGTCTACTGTCTAACAGACCGCTTGAGTTTCTTTTCAACACTGGCGACCTTACTCTGGAGACGGCCGGAATGCCCTTTTCGGTAGTCGACTTTAATCGTACACGAAATACGGCGGCAATCCTTCTTCATCCGTTCATAGCACTGCTGTACGACCGAGAAGACTTGCTCCCAGTCCCCCTCCAAGACCGTCCCCATGGGGTTTAGTCGATAGGAGACTCCACTCTTATCAATGATGTCCAGAGAACGGGCCACATATTTCCCGACACTTTCCCCCTTGCCTAACGGCGACATACTGAATTCTAACAAGACCATGACAACTCCTTATTGTGGTTCCACGCTTGATTGAGATGGCGTACTCGCCACGGCTTCCGCCCGTCGTTCCGACCATACAGTGGGATACCGAACTTTGCCCAGGAGACGAAAGCCGTCCAAGGCTTCTCGGAGCAAGGCTCGTCGTTTCTCGGCATCCGGCTCATTCGCCTTGGCCTGTTCCCGTAACTGACCTAGCCACTCGACGAATTCGACAAATTCAGCATCGAGGATCCGCTCCAGATCCTCTTTCATGAATCCAGAGAGGGCCGGGGCCACCCCACTTGAGCTAATTGCCACGCGAACATGCCCTGCCGCCACCACGGCCGGCATCGTGACGCTGCTGGCCTCCGGATAGTCGACCGACCAGAGTAACACCCTTTTCTCTCTAGCTTTGGCAACGAGCATCTGCGCGAAATCACGGTCGCCTCGAACAGTATTCAGGATGAGAATGACGTGCTCGAGATCCGTGTCACGAAAATGACGTCCCCGATGGATGATTTTCCCAGATGCCGCCAGCTGGCGAAGCGGTTCGTTCAATGTCGGACTGAGTACCGTCACCCGTGCCCCGGATTCAAGCAGGCGCTCGGACTTCTCCGAGGCTTCATCGTCGCCGCCGATCACGAGAACCGGCCAACCTTTGACGTCCAACACCAAGGGAAACCCAGGATTAGCAGCCATCATTCCCACTCCCATAAAAATAAAGAGAATAGTATCAGGGAAGAGATAGGGTACATGCAAGAGGGGGAGCGTAAACTCCGGCCCTCCGTTTTCAGTGCGACTGAAGCTATAATGCTGGACACGCTGAAGGAAGACACGTGAGAATTGGCTCAGGGCCAAACCGGCGAGGAAATCTCACGTGCAACCGAACATGGAAGGTCGATTCTTTCGCGGGGAGATGAGGTATTAGACTCCAGCTGGATCTGCATCCAACTCCAAATTCCAGTAGAGATAGTCACGCCAACTTTCCGGTGTGTTCCTGATACCAATGGTGATGGTAATGACGGGGTTCCAGCGAGGCTTCACTGGTTTCTTTTTTAACTTCATACCAGCCTCTTCCGGCGTACGCCCGCTTTTCCGATTATTGCATCGCCAACAGGCCGTCACGATATTTTCCCAGGTTTTCTTCCCGCCTTTGGCAATAGGGACGACATGATCGAAGGTCAGTTCTTCCGTTCGAAACTTGTGGCAGCAATACTGACAACAGTATCCATCTCGCGTAAAGATATTGATGCGAGAAAACTTGACGGAGCGATGACTGTCCTTCAACCGGACGAGTTTCAGCAATCGCATGACCGAGGGCAGTTTGATCGACAGCGAAATCCCGTGGATTTCGCGATCGTACACCTCCAACACTTCGACTTTCCCTTGCCAGAGGAGAGCGATCGCCTTTTGCCAGTGTACAACACGTAGGGGTTCATACGTTGAATTGAGCAGGAGGGTCATTTCCATGCAGCAACCTCATCCTCACTCGAGCTCCCGTGTTCGGGACAGGCTCGTCCGATGGGCCCAGCTACATCACTGGTGTTTCTATGCCATAAGGTCACAATGAAATCAAGTAAGGACGTTCCTTCTACGGCATTCAGTCGGTGAGAGAAGAGGTATCTTTTATGGACGATTACATTAGGGTGGCCTCTATTTCAGAGATCCCTTCCGGCACAGGACGGACGGTGGAAGTCGAGGGGGGGTGGATCGCTGTTTTTAACCTAGGCGGAACGTTTTATGCGATCGATAACGCCTGTCCACATGCGGGTGGTCCGTTGGGTGAAGGGAAATTGTGCGGTACTGAAGTTGAATGTCCTTGGCACGGCTGGAAATTCGACATCGTTTCCGGAGAGCGCGTCGGCAACTCAAACTTTCAAGTGGCTCGTTGTGATGTACGCGTCGTGGATGGTCAAATTGAGATCAAACTGCCGGTCGAGTTGCAGTTTCCCCCATCGAATTGAGTCCGTTAATCGATGGCCGAATACCGATTCCTGAGAGAGGCTGCTCCCTTCTCCTCTCCAACGCCATGTCGGAACGACTCGTCACTCAACCTTCAGATGCAGTTACGAAGGTGGGCCCGGTGGGACTATGGAGCAGACCGAGCAGGAGGGTCACAGAGTCATCAAAAAGTCATCACGCGCACGCCCTTGCAGAATCGGACAACTTTCCTTTAGGCTGTACGGTGCCTTTCTGCCTGCGCTTCCTGCTCAGCAGACTGTGGCATTATTGACAACGAGCGAACCTCAACCGTAACGACAGCGACACTCTTAC
>JAHBWQ010000274.1 GCA_019636915.1 Nitrospira sp.
CCCCTCCAGTTTCCAACAGGCCAGGTATTCGCCGCCGGTCAAGGTGATGACGGTGGGGGTGATCGCCGTGCCCAGCGGGATATAGTCACTGGCTGGAATCTGCGCGGACGCGGCTGTTGTAAGGGCGGCTCTGGATCTCATGCTCTTAGGTCTCTTGAGACTCAACTCTTCCACTGTGATCGTCTGGTCTTCCAGGAGAGGGGGCCATAGGAGATGGCGCCCCACGTCGCGCGACTCGGTCCGTGCCGGAGTCGCATCCGTGCCCGCATCATCACTTGGCGTAAGCGCTGATCGTCGGTCTTCGTCGTTTGGCGCATCCAGAGCAGAATAGGAATCGTGATCAGGATGAGTGCCAGCGAGACATAGCCGCTCACGAGGTAGTACAGCCAGACCGATACCAACAGCGTCAGGCCGCCGATTAAAATCAGGGGCACGATCGGGACACCGCCCAGCATCGCGGGCCTCGTACAGCCGGTGAAGATGGGATCGCGAAATCCGTCCATGTTAGTTGATCAACCAGGCCGCGATCCCCGCCGCGCCGCCCACCAAGATGCCACCGATCACGACGTTACTCACGTCGGACCATTGGGCATGGCTGAAGGCCATCTTGAACCCGGCCCACATGATGGCAACGGTAAAGAGGGTCACCGCCACACTCGTCAGGACCGTTTGCACGTTCTGCATCACCGTGTTCACCTTGGTGATCTGGGCCCAGGCCGGGTCCGATTCCAACAGGATGACCACCCCAAGGAGCCAAGAGGAGGCCGCGATCAGACGCCCATTCCCTCGGCTGACCTCTCGCAAGGTCCCTATCCCTGACGTACGCTTGTTTGTCACCTCTGCTCCCATCATCACCTCTTCCATCTTCCCTTCCTTTCTGTGAAGTGGCCTCTGTGGCGAGTTTGCAGAGCCTTCTGCTCGCACTCATTGCCAAACGAGGTGACATGTAGTGAGGTTCAGTTTTTAGTGCAAGCCTGTGGGTACTACGTATGGACCGAGAGGACGACAGGAGATTGGAGGATGGAGATGGGGAAACTGATCGGAATTAGGGTGAAGCAGCACAGCGTGTCCTGTCAGAAGCAACACACACTGTGATAGTGGGAACCTTGAAGAGCCGTCGTGCAAGCCGGACTGCTACATCCAGACGGGTGAAGGCGCGCGGCACGCGGGTTCACGATGCGTCGCCAAAAGCCACCCTTTATGCGACATTGCCTCGACCCGCTTTCGGCCACGAGCGGAAGTTCGACTCCGAGATCGCACAGCCATAAAGCAGCGCTCGGCCCTGTAGCAATAACGCTTGCCTTCACCGGTACGCGTGTCCGGTGCAAGGCGTTGTTCGGCATACCCACAACACTACTTTGCTGGCGGCAATGAAATCACCTTGGCAAGCTCGTCAGGCAAGCGCGGATGTAACTGCTGAGCCTCCCTATAGAGAAGTTGTAGTGCCTTTAGACCGTCTTTCCGGGACTGTCGAAATTGCTGGCCTGCAACAGCGATATCTGAGTCTAGTTTGTACAGTCGCGAAGTCAAATCAGAAAGCCTCTCGTAAGTTGCAATGTCGTGAGCGGCTACCATCACTCGTGCGGTGAAGAACCTTGGAAGGATAGCCCTCATTTCTTCGTCGTAAGTCGAGAGATCCTTCTCGGAGAAGGAAGATGGATTGTTCTCAGCAATCCATAGTAACCACGTGGCCCGTTGCACTCCAGTTGCGAGCTCACGAGAAAAATCGGCGAGAGCGAGTCTGAGATTCTTTTTCAACTCATCTTCGCGGGCTTTGTCCCACTTCTGGCGCTCTAGCGAGGTTGCGCTGAGGTAATTGAAGTATACATTCCCGATGCTGGTGATGGCAGCGATCAATGCGGCCACAAGAGTAATGGTCTGTATATTCATTCTCTCCCCCCTCACCGGGACGCCGAACTGTATTTAGCCGGTCCCCATAAGAACCGGATCTGCCACGTTCTGTCCGTATAACACGCCACAACAGTTCGGGAAGAATACGCCATGCCCGGTGTCGATTCAATGAGTTGTGGCGGTAGCCACGCGGAGACACACTCCTTTATCTCTGACCGTCAGCTACAGACGAGAAAAGAGAAATCGCTCGACAGATGTGTCACACACTGGCAATGGATAGAGTGAGAGTTCAGGAAAGCGAACAGAAACAATTATTGCACGGATTGAAACAACAGAGACATCCTGGTCAGCCATGCAAATGGGGCCTATTATCAAAGAAGCGATTCTGGTCCTTTGGATTCGCCGGCAACATTTCTGGCCGCTGCTCGCTCTCCCCGTAGCATTGACGACGTTGCTCTACCTTTGTGATTATTGGTTTTTAAGCGATAGCTCTCGATCTGTAGGCATCCTGCTGCAAATACCAAACTTCCTGATTTTTAGCTTCTTTGCCGTTGCCTGTCATCGTTCCATTCTTATTGGGGAGCATTCGGTATCTAGATTTGGGATCCCTGGCTGGCCTCACAGAGAATTCAGGTTCTTCCTCTGGCTCATTGTCATTTACATAATCGGCGGCATGTTTTTGTTATTCACCAGCGAAGTTGTCGACAGATTCGTTGGTTTCATTGGAACCTTTTTGGGGGAAGAGTTGAAAGAACTCCGACTTAGACTATCTGGATCGAAATCTATTGTCTATTTTCCATGGATACTACTGGAGCTCATACCCTGTGGCTATCTCATAGGCCGACTAAGTTTGTTGCTCCCAGCAATCGCCGTCGATGACCAGGCAAGTCTGCGCTCTGCTTGGTCCCAATCGAAGGGGAATGGCTGGCGAATGGCTCTTCTTGTTGGATGGATACCGATTTTGATCCATTTCCTAGAGCTAACTACCGCCACATATTTCCACTTGTACATAGGCAGGCAGCTCACGTCTTACGGCTTTGGAGTTTATGTCGGGCTCTTCTCTGTTTCACAAGCATTTGTACGCTATACGTTCTTCACAATCGAAGTGGCAATTTTGTCCCTCTCATTCTTAAAACTTTCAGGATGGCACACGAGCCTAGTTCCCCGGAAAACACCGATTGATCGCCGATTCACCTCAACGCTCCCTACCCAGTAGACCCCATATGGACTTAGAACAGTGGGGTCGCGTCTTGTCTTCATCCATTGGCACGACAGCCGGATGGATGCCCCTCGGCTCTACGACCAGCAGGGAAACTACCGCGGCAAGCTAAGTGTGAACCCGTATGATCCTAATTCGACCAGTAACCCCCTACGGCCGCTACGGCTCTCCGTTTTCCCACGATTCCATCAATAATCCCTTCGGCGCCGGGAGTCTTTACAGCCTCAGCACTCCCACAAATCCTTACGGCCACGGCCTACGGATTGAAGGACGCTGACGTTCGGTCGGCAAATGTCAACACGTGAGAAACGCCATTCCGGCCGGATGTCGTCAACGGACTACAAGAAACCAAACTGGGCACCGCAAGTCATCGACAGCTCAGTGCGCACTGTCGCCCACGGCCAACGATTCTATAAATGGAAAAACAGATCCTTTAGAAATGACGTTCGTAATGAAGGCCTGTAGTCGCTCGTTGGCAGCGTCTGTGCCGGCGGTTGAGTGTCTCAGTTCGGCCAGAAGCGGAAGTTCGACGCCGAGATCGCACTGCAATAAAGCGGTCCTCAGCCC
The DNA here is from genome assembly GCA_019636915.1 of Nitrospira sp. Classification (GTDB taxonomy): domain Bacteria; phylum Nitrospirota; class Nitrospiria; order Nitrospirales; family Nitrospiraceae; genus Nitrospira_D. The sequence goes on from JAHBWQ010000274.1 coordinate 3,638, forward strand.
TGCCTCGCTAACGTCCTACATAACTGGCGGTGCGTTAGCGGCGACGTCGGCTGGAGCGCCTTGTCCGGTCGCAAGCTATTAATCTGTGACGATTTCATGACGTTTGTAGAGGCCATTTTTCCGTGTCCGTTCGCTTTCTATTTCGGTGCGGCCGTGTGTACTTCCGCTTCCTTCCTCCACTTGCGCTCGGTTGGCGTTGTCCTCGACGTTGGCGTGCTCTCTCGTGGCCTGGTCCGCTGGGCCGGTCTCCGCTTGTCCTGGCTCGGCTGCATCGGTCTCGCCCGTCTCCGTCCACGGGCATGCCCGTTGCCTGTTGCCGAGCCAGCCGCTCGACGGCCCCTCTCCACACCTCCTACCGTGTGTCTGGGCTCTCCCCCGCGCGTGAGAGAGCCACATTCACACTCATACAGGAGGTTTCAACATGGCCACTCACGTATCACGCCCCGTCCACTCGTTTCAGTGCGCCACCGTGCGTGCGTCGATCTGGAGGAATGAGGGCAAACGCGGCGCGTTTCACGCGATCATGCTATCCCGCACCTTCATGGATGCCGAGGGGCATCCGAAGAGCTCCGGCTCGTTCGGAAAGAACGACCTCTCGGCTGTCGCGACCGTGGTCGCGCAGGCTGAGCAGTGGGTTCGTGAACACGCGGTGTAGCCGCCTCACGGCTGCCTCTGGTCTTCGGGCCAGGGGCAGCCCCTTGTTGTCTGACCGGAAACATGCGACGCGCATTGGCAGACGACGGTGCCGTGAGTCGCTCACCGCTTCTCGTGCTTAGGAAGCTATCCCCGTAACATTCCGCACAACTCTATTCATTCCCGATTCCACATCAACGTATCGTCTCGTTCTGATCCGTTTCGCTCTGCCGTTTGCGGCACTCCGGCCATATCCTGTCGCGCTCAAACAGGCGCGTTCATCGGTCATTGTCGGTCGATCGGACTTGTTTGGCCAAGGTAGGGCCGTATCCTGCCGCGCACGGATCGTCTGACGCAGCGTCCGCGCCAGCACAGATCTGTCACGTCCGCCGCCAAGTTTTCATCCGCCGTGCTACTTCGGCAGTCCTCGCCCTGTCACCTCCGTTGTCCTGCTCTGGCGCTTCGGTTTCTGCGAAAGCGCCAGTTTGTTCAACATGCAGGAGGTGCCACCATGGCCAAACAATCCGTCAACCGACTTCCCGTTCCACACTTTATTCCGCGCTACCGTATCACGCTTGTGCGTGAGGAAGGTCACACCGCTCCTTGTGGTCTTCTTCGCGATTCCGCTGCCGCGGCTGCCGCGCTGCGCCCCTGCTTTGACGGTCTCGATCGCG
>JAHBWQ010000275.1 GCA_019636915.1 Nitrospira sp.
CACGCGCTTTTCGTAAGAGATCGGAATTGCCCATTGTTACTCCTCCCTATCTGGAACAAGTGGAACATCCGGAACAGGACATAAGCCGTTGAGTATTCAGGGTGATTATTAGCTTTCCAGGGTCATGTTCCAGTTGTTCCGGATGATTCCGGGGTATATCGGCGTGCGAGGTCGTCAATCTGTTCTCGCGTGAAGACGTACCCACGTCGGTTCTCCGTTCCCTCTCGCCAGCGTTTGGACTTGAGGCCTAGGGGGTGTAGCCTGTTCGAGAGCGCTTTCGGGGTGAGCGCCTCCCATCCAAGCCGCGTCCTGATTTTTTCGGCCAGATCTTGGGTACTGATCCTAGTTTCGGATCCGAAGAGGAGACATTCGCTCAATACTTCCACGATGGCTGGATTGGTATCATCAGCGGAACGCGCCGCCCGTTCCCCGCCAAGCCGTCCTGCGAGTTGAGTCATACGATCGGTTAACTCGCCTGTTCTGCCGCTTGCATCAATCACTGCTGCGATAGCGAGGAGGGGTTCCCACAGATCCACCGCGCGATGATCCAAGCCCGATAGACCAGGGAATTCTCCCTCGTCGTACAACTCGGCAATCGTGGGGGCTGCGGTTAAGGCAAAAATGTGTAGATCGTCACGTAGGCGTTGCGCCTGCGCATCGAGCCGACGAACGCTAAAGCGCTCGGTCTGCTGGCCGGGAAGTAATCGTTGCATCATCACCATGATCGAACGGTCTTCAAGAGTCGTATCGAGAGAGGAAATCGAGGCAATGGCACGCGGGACATAGGTTTCGAAGGTTTCCTTTTGTTGCCCTTGGCTCGTTTTGCGATAGTACCGGTTGACCACCTGACCTTTATGAAAGCCGACATTAAAGACACTGGTTACGGCGCTCCCCGCTCTTTGTCGCCAGTCATCCCTTCCATTTCGTCAAAAATCTGAACCCCACCGTCCTCCCGAGGCTCTCGAAAGATTTGGGCTTCCGTGGGGGAGGCCGTGGGCTGGTGCGCGTTGAAACCGAGCATAGAGATCAAATCGAGGGTCCGCGACTTCCCACAGCGCTTTTCCGGGGAACGCAGAACCAAATATGGGAAGTATTCGAACACCGTGTAACAGTACGTTCCCATTAACCAGAGCGTGAGTAATGCCGGAAGATCCTCACCCATGATCACAAAACGCCGAAGAAAGGCCTCCAGTCGTTCAAACAATTCAGGACCGGAGATCATCTCCTCGCGGAGGAATCGCCTGATCCCATCCTTGGAGAAACGCGCATTTGTGAGCCCGTAATCCATCGCCCCAAACTTCTCGGCTGTGACAATCTCACGGCTTCCGGACACTACGTAAGGCTGGCCATTGATCAAGACGCCAACACTGAGGGTGTTGCCGCGGAAGTCTTGGGGCAGTCGTGGGATGGATTCGGCTTCTGGCCCATCGAGCAGGTGTGCATAGCGCTCTAAGAGCGGAACGTCTCCGCTTAACAACGGTCGCTGGGACAACTTTTCAATCGCTTCAACACTAGGCTGCATGGCGTTCAGTCCTTTCCTGAAAGGCTTTCAGTCTGAAGTCATCAGCTACTGTCTCCATAAACTCCGCGCGTTCCCTATCGTGGTAGGCTCTCGCAATCGCGTTGAGAAGCTGGTCAAGCTCTTGCTCGCTCAACTCATCCAGGTGGGAGCTTTGAACGGCGTTCAGCACCCGCTCTGCCCTCAGCCGTCGGTCCAAGGCTGCCATCTCGAATCGAAACGCAACCCCTATGAGGTCAATGTTCTGAGGTGCCAGAGAAGGCCGTTGTCTCTGAGAGAGAGGGGAGTCCATGAAGAGGTCACGCATACTGAGCCCCATGGCTCCCACAATTTCTTCCGTCGTGCATCCAGCGAAGCAATGCACGAGTAGTCGATCCGTACGTTCGCTAATGGAGAGAGACGGCCCCTTATCCTGATGAGCGGGACACCTGGCCGACCATTTCCCAGCACCCCTAGGACGGGTGCTTCCGAGGAGACCCAAGAACGACTGCGCCGTCATTCCGGCACCGCCTTCTCTGAGGCGGCTGGCCGACGCAAGGCCGCTAGAACTTCGTCGGCGCGGAAACGAACACCTCGGCCTTTAACTCCGCATTGGTATGATGGAATAAGCCCCGCCTTCGCCATGCGAAATGCGGTTCCTCGTCGTAAAATGCCCAGCGTTTCAAGCTCGTCTGCCGTCACAAGGCAATGTTCGCCAGTCATGCTCCCTCCCCTTCCTGCTAGGTGGCTCGTTCTGTTGCGCTGATGCACAGCAATGCATGTGCTGGCGCGGAATATAACCGACTCATCGGGGCAATTTTGTGCAGAACTCTGGGTCTATCTTGCCAAAACTAAGACGGAGGGCTACTTGCTCGGGAAGGCGGCTAAGAGTGCAGCCCGAATGGTTCGTGGGCTTGCACCATGGAGACAGGCCAGTACTAGCTCGATGAACTCACCCGGAGAGGAGCAACGATCAGGGCGAACTTTCCAGCTCGCTGCCGGCCGCATTGTTTCGTAAGCACAGAAACATGGGAGACGGGTTAACGTAGAAACAATATCGTTCTGATGTTGCTCCCAATAGGTCCCCCATTCCACTTTGCTCCCTTGATAGGGATGCTCTTGGAGGAAGGTTTGGAGAATGCAATACTGAATTTCTATCGCTGATTCAAAGTGGTCCTTACTTCGGCCTTTGGTGGATACACTACTGATTTCGTCTAGCACTATGTTCTGCAGTTCATAGTTTGGGCCTAGTTTTAATAGTTGGGCCAAGCTGTTTAATCTTGCAGAAGCGAGGCTTTGAATCGCCGTTAGGTAATGAACCCACGCACGAAGCATCTTTCCTTCCTTAGCATCTTTCCGCTCGATTCTGACTAACAACGCCTTTGCTAGTGCACGAAGGGTCTGAGAGTCTTTGGGGAAAGGATCGCCTGGCGCTTGAAGGAACGCGCTGATAACAGCCTTGGAAACGGGCCGTTCCTTCAGTGGCCTGCCTCGTCCTCTGTTGCGGATGTTATTTGAACGCATATCTGCTCCTGATGAGGGTCCCAAGAGAGAGAAGGGCAGCACCCTCGCCAGGAAATGGGGGGCGATCGGTTCGTGAAGTCGACCGTTGCTGCCATATTGCTAACTGTGTAGTTCCAAAGAACCTCTCTTGGCAACGTTGGTATGACCGTAAACAATGAAGAGCACGGCTTTATACAAGATATGCATCAATAGATACCAAACAGCGGCTACTCCGATACCTTTCCCGATGTCGATAGCAATGGGCCACTTCTCACCGTATTCGATCTTTCGAGCTCGAATTTTGCCCTGATCTAAGTCCTTGATGAGCGAGTCGTATGTGTATCGGCGCTTATCTTGCTTGATGGAAATCTCCTCAGCCGCCCTCCTCATAGACTCTCCGTACTGTCTGTCGAGGTAACGCGTCAATTCTTCAACCGATTTTATATCGCCGCACTTTATAGGCTGGTTAGATATTGACTGGCGTGTCATCTCTTGGAATTCCTTCGAGGTCAGACGGCGGCCGGTATCTAGATCTACCCAGTTATCGTTTTTAGGCGATGCTGTACCGTCGAGATATGAGCATATTTCCTCTTCTCCTTCGGTTGATTCGTACTGAGGCTCGATGCTTAGTATGAATTTGTGGCTGTGGTCCGAGGAGGGGAAGATTTCGCGCATTACAAGAATGCTTAGCAGTAGGACAGCAAGAGTGCTCGCATACTTAGCGACACGCAATAAGCGCATCCACCAGGTGTCAACTATGATTTGCTCATCCATCCCGGTTCCCGTCACGGTTGGAATTCGAAAAAGGTCACGGTGAGGGGATACCACAGTGGGGAACAAAGAACAACGGCAGGTCACAAACCCCTTGATAGGCTTGCTCCTACCGTTGCTTGGTGTGTGTTGCTATAGGGTAGGGTTTCTATGGAGTTCGTGTTCGTAAACCGCAGGTCGCCCGTTCAATCCGGGTCGCCGGCTCCATAGTGCGTAAAGCCACATCGACAATCCTTCGTGGCGTCAGGAGGAGAATCAAAACGATCGGGAATCTTAATTTGACCGTCGAGAAGTAACGGTAGACGTTGATAGGCACACAGGAAAACTGGCGACGCCCCTTTCATCCTGCACGTCTTTCAGGTTGGAACGTATAGAACTGTGGCTTGCCAAGCTGAAGTACGCAGGAGAGTGGAGGCTGCCCTGAAAGAGAGCAGGTTTGGGCAGACTTATAGGAACTCGACGTGTTCTTCCATCTCGTCAGCATCGAGGACCTGGTGGAGTAACATTAAGCCATGAATGGTCTCTCCGATCGACGTTCCTTGTGGGGCATACACGATGCCACAATGAGGATGTCCGGCGGCATGGAGACGGAGGAAATCGCTATCTTGTGTGAAAATCACCCGCTGTTCAGCACGGGCTCGCTATATATGCGCGGTATCGGGTGCGCTGAGGAGACCTGCTTCACCTACTGTCTTGATATCAACGCCTCGTTCGCGCAAGCCTTGTACAACGGCTCTGGGAACGTGTTCGTCGAGATAGAACCTAATTTTCCCCGGCATTCAGCTTGTGCTTGAGCTTGGAGGGCGTGGCTTGGTGTAAGGACTCAGCAAAGGCCTGGCGTCAGCCATGTCTTTGTCGATCTCGGCGCGATGATCAAAATAGTACGCGAGGGCGGCATGGACATCAGCCAGCGTCAGGCCGTAGTCGCTGGCAATTTCATCGACACTTTTCCCCAACCGCTCATGCCACATGACAATATCGCGCACTGTAATACGATGGCCTGCAATACGGGGTTTCCCCCCTGCAACATCAAGGCTCGTTTCAATGTGCTGATCCAATGTTTTCGTGATCACAAAGGCCCCCGCTTACTTGCACTCGCGACAGGTTCTAATGTAGCAGAGTTGTTTCTGATACACCAGAACCACCGACGAAGGG
>JAHBWQ010000276.1 GCA_019636915.1 Nitrospira sp.
TTCTGGTTGACCTCGCCCCGCCGCGAGAATACTATTTTGGAATGGGGCATCAGAACATGAGAATCTTGTTGTTTATCCTCTCCGTGCTTTCTCTCCTGCTGGCCGCGCACCGATTCTATCTTGCCGAGCATACCGGGCAGCACAAGGGAGGGCTCTTCTTTCTGCTCATCGGCATCCAGCTGCTGATTGCCGCGGCACTCATCAGTAGTCATCGAGAAGAACACGCCTCCAAGCCACCGACGTCGACAGGAAAGGGAGACAGCAACGAAGCCGAGCCAAGAGCCTGATCAAGGGGAATTTGGTGAGTTTAGTCGAACAAAGCAATCGAGTTGTTGATAGCGGCCATTCTTGTTGCCGTACCGGAACCACCGCATAGCGGCGAGCTCAACCCGATCCTGCAATGAGCAATTTAGTCATCACAGCACCAAGCAGCTAAGTGATGTTGGTCGGTATCAACTTTCTATCAGGCTTGAGGTAAGAAACTGAAATCTCTCCGGACTGTGTCAAAATGAATGTGTGGAGAAACGTCCATACACACGTTGGTCTTATTGCTAAGACCGCCATGGTTACCGCTGCTCAGCATGATCACCTATGGCTCGACGAGGGCTGAGAACATCCGAGTAAATATCGGCAAGCCGAGAAGAGCTTGGTGACATGCGGCCGCCGTGATCTACAGGGTATGTCCTAATCCTCTAAATTCGAATTACACCGTAAATGGCTTGTACGGGTCCATAGGACGCTGCCGTAATGCTTTATCATCCGACGATGTGTGAATAACCGAATTCCATGCGATATAGCTAAGCCCTCAATTACTGATCGCTATTGACGGTAGACGTATGCGATCCTGTGGGATGAGGTGCTCAACAGATTTACGCCAACGGGTCGTGGAGTTTGTTTGCGGTGGAGGCAGCAAGGCCGAAGCGGCTCGGCGGTTCAGGGTCGGTGAGGCGAGCGTGTACCGCTGGCTCAAACCTGGCGGCCTGACGTACCAGCGTCCCGGCCCGCGCCGAGCCCGCAAGCTGGATTGGGAGCAGTTACGTCGGCATGTGGAGGCCCAGCCCGATCAGACTCAAGCGGAACGGGCGCGGCAGTTCCAGGTCTCCCGGCACTGTATCTGGAACGCGCTGCGAAAATTGGGGGTGACCCGTAAAAAAAAGACTGGGTTATTCCGAACGCGACCCGCTCCGACGAAAGCAGTTCCTCCGCCTTCGCGAGCGGTTCGTGCGCCGTGGCAAACACCCCGTGTACATCGATGAATGCGGGTTTGTGTCGTCGACGGCCCGGCAGCATGGGTATGCACCCAAAGGCCAGCGTGTGGACGGCCTGGTTTCCAGACATCGACGGCCCCGCACGTCACTCCTCGATGCGAGCAGCGAGGGGCGACACGCCGAACCCTGTCTGTTCGAAGGCACCTGCGATACGACCGTCTTCAACGCCTGGCTGAAGACGCGGCGGTGCCCGCGTCTGAACGCCCACCATTTCGTGATCATGGACCACGCCGCCTTGCGCATACCGCACCAGAAACGGCACAGCTCATCGCCGCGACGGGCACACCCCTGCTGTTTTTCCCACCCTATTCTCCCGACCTCAATCCCATTGAGCAGGGCTTCGCCGCTCTCAAGAAGCGCCGCGAGTATCAGGACCAGGCTACCCTCGACGACATCGTGAGACGCTATCACTGATTGTGGCCTTAGCTATAGTTAAAGCAGCCCTGCATTACTATGATCTTCCCCTGATTGCGTGGACACGTAGTTACGCAACTGCCGCCCTCGCTTCATACTCGTCTGGGGAGTGATAGCCAAGCGTTGAGTAGCGCCGCTACCGATTGTAGAACACCTCGATGTATTCAAAGATTTTCTGCTTGGCTTCGCCTTGGGTGGCATAGCGCCCATGGTACACGAGCTCCCGCTTGAGCGTCCCAAAGAAACTTTTGACACATGCGTTGTCCCAGCAGTAGCTTTTGCGGCCCATGCTGAAAATGAGGCCATACTCAGCGAGGCGGTGCTGGTAGTTCGTCGCGGCATACTGGCCGCCGCGGTCCGAATGGTGCACGAACCCCGCCCTGGGAGTTTGGTTCGTCAAGGCCATCATGAAGGCTTGCTCGGCCAGCTCAACTGTTAATCGCTGGTCCATGGCCCAGCCGCCTACCCGGCGGAAATACAGATCGAGCAGCACGGCCAGATAGAGCCAGCCCTCCAACCAATGTCCAGATGTAAGTCATGTCTCCGGCCCACACTCGATTTTGAGCCTCAGGCGTCTTGAACTCATTCACCAACGCCTTACCGCATTTCACGGAGAACACACAAGGGCAGGCCAGAGCAGCAGGATGACGGAGTTAGAAAGGGAATGCACCGTGTGTGTGCAATCCACTGCTATCGAAGATACCAGAAAAGATTATCCACATAGCAAGTTTTGATGATCTGATAAATGAAGACATGGATATGAAATAGCCCAATAAAACAACGGCCCGCCTCATCGTTAGATGGGCGGGCCGGTATCCTACTTATCCGCGACCGAGCTCGTTATGCTCCCAATCTCGTGAAGACAGGGAGAACCGGAGCCCAGACTGGATTGATAAGTCTTTCACCACCCTCGGTGTAAGACATAAACAACCCTGCGAAGCGCTGATCCGGATCGTGGAGAATGTCCACCAACCGCTGCACTTCCCACAGAACGTCTTTCGACTCAATCTTAATATCAACTGTCTGACCTGGAAGGATCGCACCCTCCTTATCCATGGTCAATCCGGCACTTGCAACCAGCTCTGGCGGATAGTTTGGATCCACCTTGGCCGCACCAACCTTGTTGGTAAACCGAATACCTGCCGTGGTGAATTCCCCAATGCTGATTGGCTGAGTACCATTGTTGATAACATGGAGATTCATACGCAATGCACGACCAGGAACATCGTACTCCGCATGAGTCACTTCAATGGTCAACGGATTCGGCTTCACAGGCAATGGCTTTACCTTGGTTTCGCCAGCCTGCAGAGGAACGCTGATCGGGTGCTTGGACTCAGCAGCCAAATACCCAACCACCACAACCACCAGGACGAACACGAGAAGCGCAGCCCCAACCTTACGATCGATAGGATCCAACAGAATCTCATCACCGTAAGCCGCCAGAACGCGCGCACGAACCAAGTACATTGGGCGAATCATAAACCAACCCACCCAGAAACATGCAACGACCACCCAGAACAGGTGCCACATGACTCCGGTCATTCCACCCATGGTCTCAGAGTCGAACGTTTCGCCAGTGAGCGTCTTAATTGGGTTCGTAAAGTCCTCATAACGACCCGTGATATCCATCCACCCGCCAGGACCAGCGACCGGACCGGCCTCCTTGATCGCAAGCATGGGGTGAATGTGGTGGTGACCTGGGAGTCTGGCCTTAAGCTTGACGACATACTCATAGTCGCCGCCAATATCGAGCGGGCCCGAATTGAACATCGGAACACCGTTCATCTTTGAGCTTAATCGCACGAACACGGAACTGGGAGACCCGACGTTCAAGAACGTCCGGTGCGGTTTTACGACCGCACGAGGCCAGTCTTCTGACAAGTGAAACCTTCCCCGCAACTCCGTTACATCGTTAACCTTTGTCGACTTACCAACCCACTCTGTATCGTACCAATTAACGGTCCGCATCCGCAGGAATGGTTCCTGAGACCGCTCTCCGTGAGCAAATGCAGGAGTGACATCAACAACAGGCGTGAACGCCAGCGTCGCAACCCCGCAGAAGCCCATTATCCAACGTTTAACGGCTTGTTTGGCGTTCATGCTTTCCCCCCGATTTTTGCCTTGTCGCCATGGGCTAACGTGGCGTAGGCGAATACGTCATACACCTTCACTGTCCTCTGTCGGTCATCCGTGAAGTAGAAGTACGAGGTGCAGAAGAACTTCCCGAACTGCCACCACAGGACATACACCAGTGACGAGGCAAACGCCGAGAAGAAGGCCGAGATCATGGTGCTGTGCCCACCGAACGTGCGCAGCGACCCGACCTCGATCATCCGGATATACTCCGGCGTCCCGGTCCGGACATACATGAAGCCCATGTAGTCGGCCCACGAGAGCAGCGCACCATCGACCACAAGCGGCGTATGGCTGTAGCCGAAGATGGGCCAATTGCTCGGATAAAACAGAATGGCGTACATCCACGCTCCGACCACCGCGGTCAAGGTCCAGTTCCGGGTCAGTAAGAGCGTGATGTCCAAGACCAACGCGCTCGGAAGCAGCGTCGCCGGCATGACGAAATTCGGCGGATAATTAGACCACCACCACCACGACGTATACACGGCGATCCACTTTCCAAACCCAAGCGCCAGAATCGTAATCGTGGCCCCGAACGGCTGACGATAATTCACCCAGTTGTAGTACTGGAGTGCCGCACAAAAGGTGATGGTGGTAATCGGGGTGACGATCGGCCACCATTGCCGATCTTTCCAATCGAGCCAAAAATCCCAGTCTCCACACAGCAACGCGGTGTGCATGTGGAAGGTCCCGACGATGGTAATGAACAAAATCGGGATAAAATAGATGTGATCGATGTGCCGAGACATTGCCACCCCTTCCGGTGGCAACTTCGAGGCCTTGATGATTTCATCGGTTCTAAACATAACTGACACCCTCCGTCATTCTAGCCGGCCAGAAGTGGTCCTGACACTCATTCCTGTCTCAAGCATCAAGACCATCTTCCGATTCCGACCAATGATACAATGGACTGCTGATCTTTGCTGCTTAGTACACGCTCTTGGCGCCCTGCACCTGGCTGGGGAACGGATCCAGGATGCTCTTCGGCGCGTTGTTCCAGATCACGTCCGCCAGATTCGACATCCGGCTCACGATCTGCGCGGCCACCCCACCCGCCGCT
>JAHBWQ010000277.1 GCA_019636915.1 Nitrospira sp.
ATTGGGAGATGATGAGGCTAACCAGTTATAATTAACACCAATATAAGCCACACCCGGATAAACTATCCCAAAATTTTCAATTTCTCCGGCGTGCAAACAAATAGAATTTTCGGGAACCGAGCCTGTAATGGTTGGTGTTTCAATAGAGGCTGTACAAGGTATAGCCAGCTGAGTAATAATTACATACCCGTCTCCTGTAACATCAGGATTGGGCACAAAACCAGGTTCACCATACATAATAGTTGTCCCACTGGTTACCCCACCAATGTAGGCTGAGCCGCCGCCGCCGCCGCCGCCTTGAGTTGCCCCGCCGCCACCGCCGTACCAACCGCCGCCGCCGCCGCCGGCAGGAAAAACGTTGCTAGTACCTCCTCCATCTCCGCCAAGACCAAAACTACCTGCAACTCCTATATTGGTGGTGGCATATACACCGCCTGCACCGCCTGTGCTTTGCGTTCCTCCTTTACCGTTGTGGGTATTTTGCGAACCTGCTAATACACCATCTTGACCTGATGTACCACCACCATTACCTCCAGACCCAACCCAAGTTGCAGGTGTACCGGTAGAACCACCGGCACCGCCGCCGCCGCCGGCAACAATTATTCTGTCTGCATAAACAGCATTCAGAGTAGTTCTCACATCTGTGCCGCCGCCGCCGCCGCCTCTGTAATTATTATTGGAACCACCGCTCCAACCGTTGCCGCCACCGTTCCACCCACCCACTGCTGTAGTCATTGTGGCACCTGTAGTATTGGACGACTGACCTTTTCCCCCAACATATATATATATAGTGGTGGGTGAAGCTACTGTGTAAACACCCTTACTATAACCACCTACACCGCCTGTTCCGGTTAAAGCAGAAGCTGTTCCTCCCCAGCCTCCATCTCCTCCCCAGCACTCTATTTGATAAGGACCTGCCGAAAGATTTAGGATTTGCACACTTCCTGTGTAATTTAAACTGTATGTTGCTTGCGCATACCCCAAACTTGGCATGACTGCCAAAGCAAGCGCAAACAATCCTTGTTTTGCGACTGATAGTAGTTTGTATGTTTTTCTTTTCATATTACTGTGTGTTTTAAAATTTGTAGAGGCGCGATTAATCGCGCCTCTACGTTAAATAAATTATTGTTTTACAATTTTTACTGTTTCAACACCTGTGTTCGATTTCACGTTAAGGAAATAAATGCCGTTTTGCAATTCGCTGACATCAAGGTTTATCTTATCGTTGCTTGTGGTGTTTGATAACACTTTTCTGCCTGTCAAATCAAACAATTCAAGTGTTTTTTGCAAACCACCGTTATTCAGTTCAATGGTAAATGCACCATTGCTCGGATTTGGATAAACTCTTAACTCATCACTCAGCACTCCTAACTCATTAATACCAACACAGGCGTGTACTTTTTGTTCCACACCCGTTGATGTGTTTACACAACCCTGCGCACTTGTGCCAATGACACTGTATGTGGTAGTAACATCAGGGTTTACAAATATTTCATCGCCATAATAAGACGAGCCGTAGTTTGAAATCCATTCATAATTTTGCGCACCTGTTGCCTGCAATTTGGCAAGCTCTCCTTTGCATATATCGGGCAGGTTTGATGAAACTATTGCCACATCAGGCAATGGATTTACCGTAATGGGCTGAACCGCCATATTTGTACAACCGTTAGCTGCCGACACATTTACCACATAAGCACCGCTAACCGCAGGTGTAATTACCGTAGCAGGGGTGTTATTGCCGTTTACTGCCCAGGTGTAGCTCATGGCATTGCCCGTAGCAATCATAGAAACCGAAGCCCCCTTGCAAATAGTGGTTGTTGAGGTAATAATGGAAACAACGGGTCTGTCTAAAGTAGCCACTATGGTCATGGTGTCTGTGTCTGTACAGCCCTCTGCGCTTGTAGCGGTAACGGTATAGTCAGGGTAAGCCGCCGCAGGGGTTAATATATAAGGATTAACGTTTTGCGACACCTGACCTGCACCGTCTGTCCAAGTGTAAGTAACTGCACCGCCTGCCGTAACCGTATAGTGATAGTTTGAACAAACAGTCAGATTACCCTCTGTAAAATTAGCAAAATCCGGTACCGAAGACAAAGCAATGGTAGGATTAGGCAAGGTGGCATAAATATCCGATGAAACGGTAATGCCCGCGCTTACACAGGTGGCTTCCACCTTGTAATACACAGCCGTTGCGCCCATGCCGGGTGTAGTAAAGCCCGGATTACCGGTAGTTCCCACTGAAGAAAACGGACCGTTGGGCGAAGATGAGGCTAACCAGTTATAATTAACACCAATATATGCCACACCCGGATAAACTACCCCAAAATTTTCAATTTCGCCGGCGTGCAAACAAATAGAATTTTCGGGAACCGAGCCTGTAATGGTTGGTGTTTCAATAGAAGCTGCACAAGGTACAGCCAACTGGGTAATAATTACATACCCGTTTCCTGTAACATCAGGATTGGGCACATAACCGCTTGCGCCGAGAGTATAAGTTACGCCTCCGGTAACACCGCCAATGTAACTTGAACCACCGCCACCGCTGCCACCCTGAATGCAACCGCCGCCGCCGCCGTACCAACCGCCGCCGCCGCCGCCGGCAGGATAAGCATTACCAGTTCCATTTCCTCCATTTCCCCCAAGACCAAAGCTACCCGGATTTCCTATATAGCCAACTGCTGCTCCGCCTGCACCGCCTGCGCTCTGCGTACCGCCACCACCATAGTGGGTAGTTTGCGAACTTCCTAACAAACCGTTTTGACCTGACAGACCTCCGCCATTACCTCCCGGACCTACATAAGCTGCACTGGCACCACCGCCGGAACCGCCACCGCCACCGGCTACAATAAGAATGTCAGATTGATTTCCGGACATAGTACTCAAAATCCCTGCTGTCGTTGCAACGTGCGAAGCTCCGCCGCCACCGCCTCTGAAATAAGTATTGGTAGAACCGCTCCAACCTCCGCCACCGCCGTTCCAACCACCAGGTGCTGTAACCAATCCTGCCCCTGCAATATTATTTGATTGACCTTTTCCTCCAACATATATGTATAGGGTAGTGGGTGCATTTATTGTGTAAACTCCCTTACTGTAACCACTTTTTCCACCTGTTCCGAGTGTTACAGCCGTAAGTCCGCCATCTCCGCCGTTTCCTCCCCAACATTCTATCTGATAAGGACCTGCCTGAAGGTTCAGGGTTTGTACACTTCCCGTGTAATTTAAACTGTACGTTGCCTGCGCAACAAGTAAACTTGGCATGGCTGCCAAAGCAAGCGCAAACAATCCCTGTTTTGCGCCTGATATTAATGATTTGTAAATATTGTTTTTCATATTCTATGTGTGTTTTAAGATTTGACAACTTTTTGAAAGTTGTCAAATCTTGTACTTAATTTAATTACTGTTTTACAATTTTTACTGTTTCAACTGTGTTGTTTGATTTTACTTTAAGGTAGTAAATACCGTTTGCCAATTCCTGAATATTCATATTCATCACATCTTGCTTAGTTGTATTGGCAAACACCACGCGACCTGTGAGGTCATACATCAACTCGGCCGCTTTGCGGTACGACACGAGCGCCCCCTGCGTCGACGCGAGGGCTTCCGCATAGCGCCCCTGAATGGCCAGCAACACGCCGCGGTCGAGCCGGGCGGCGCCCCGCAATGCCGGATCGCCGTGGCGATCGGCGACGGTCACGGCCTCGTCGAGGCGGCGTCCGGCAGCATCGTAGTTTCCACGGCGCATCAGCCAGATGCCGATCGTGACCAGGTCACGCACCAGCAGCGGCGCGCGGCCGGCTGCCCGGTCGTCCGACAGATCGCGCTCCAGATCCGCCAGGTCGCCCGTGCCGAAGAACGCGTCGTGCATTCGTTCGGCCGGCGACCGGTCCTGCGGGCGCAGATCGAACGGACCGAGAGGCCGGACGACGAGCAACGTCAGTGCAGCGCCGGCCGGCAACTCGGGGCGGGCCGTGGCGGCACCTTGCGCCTCGACGAGCACCCGCGGCCAACAGTCCGGCCGCCCCGTGCGCGGGCTGCGCTCGCAGATCAGTGGGCTTTCGTCATCGGCAGGACGCGCGACGGACGGCCAAACGACCAGCGCGAGCAGCAGCACGACACTTGCCAGCCTGCGCCAGACACCCCCGTCACCTGTACCGGCGTGCATCCAGCCGGACTCCCCTGCCTCCCGGACGCCACGATTCTCCGCACCCGACCGCGGACGTCAACGTGTTTTCGGGTCACGCCGCAGTCACGTCGGGCCTCCTACAAACATCTCGGCGCCCACGCTGGTGGCGCGTACCGCAACAGGAGATCGATATGACCCGCATGCTCTTCCCCCTCCCGCACCCGCGCTGGTGCGCCCCACTGCTGGCCTGCGCGGTCGGCCTGCTGAGCGCCTGCGGCGGCGGCGGCTCGTCGCCCCCTAGTGACACGCCGAGCATCACCGTCGGCCCGGCCGCAGCGACGGCGAAGGCCGGCGGCAGCGTGACCTTTTCGATCCAGGTGGTCGGCAGCGGCCTCGTCTTCCAGTGGCAGCTCAGCCTGGACCAGGGCGCAACCTGGGCGGATATCGCCGGCGCCACCGCGGCCGAGTACGTCATCGCGGCGGCCGACCTCACGCTCAGCGGCACGTGGTACCGCGTGCGCGTCAGCGGCGGCGGCCAGACCGTCACCTCGGACCCGGCGAAGCTGGTGGTGGCGTGCTCGCCGCTGGCGCCGCGCATGAACGGCCGCGCGTTCTACGACGCCTGCCTGGACGTCACCTGGCTGGCCGACGCCAACCTGGCGGCCACGCTGCCGCTGGGCGTGGCGGGCATCGGCGCCGACGGTTCGATGCCGTGGACGAGCGCCGTCGCCTGGGTACAG
>JAHBWQ010000278.1 GCA_019636915.1 Nitrospira sp.
GCAGTGGCTACAATGCACACTGCAAACGAGAAGTTAACCAGAACACAACTGAAACAGACAAAACGAGAGAGCAATTTGGGCGCAAGTGTAGTTCACCGAACTGAATAGTCGAAACGACATCTTCTAGCGGTGGCGAGAACTTGCGACCCGACAGTGATGTCGGGTCGTTTCGTCTGTAGTGGCAGCAGCAAATACAAAGTCAGAAGTTAGTCTGGCAAGCGCACCTTACACAACGGCACATGGTTATCCGGCAGCATCAGGGCATAAACACCAACTAGACGGTGTTTTTGGGCTGATGCTGAGGGACAACCCGCGAGGGTGAAACCTCAGAAAAGTAGTTGCAGGGCAGGTCGGTGAGCAGCGTGAGAAGCCATTCTCAGCACTCAGGACCCGGCACTCAGCACTTTTGCACTTTAACAGGTGAATACGAAGAAGAGAAGACATAAGAAGTAAAGCATGGACGACGTGCTGCAGCTCGTGAGGAGCTGTAGGCGACGGCGACCATGAATTGCGTAACGCGAGAAATGCTCAAGCGTACAGTGAATGATCGACTAGCTCTAGCTGATGGCGACATCAGTTGAGGAAGTTGCTTAGCCACTGCAGAGCGCGTCAAGGTTCTGGGCAACGGCGGGAGCGGTTGGACAGGAAGAAGACGAGCGGCGCAGGAGCAGAAGAAACGCAAACACGTGAGGACGACTGTCGCTGCGCAGTGATGGGCAGTGGACGGAAGTTCGAGAACAAGAGAAAAACACGTAAGCCAAACGCAAACGAAGCGCCAGAGTATGTGTTGAAGTCGGTGGCAGGCTGCAGCGCCGCACGCGAGTGTGGTGAGGGGGTCGGTCACAGGCAGACAACGACAACGAAGACGTAGCGAAAGAAGAACACGAAAAGAAGAGAGAACAAAAGCTACAAGGGCGCACGGTGAATGCCTTGGCGTCAGATGCCGATGAAGGACGCGGTACACTGCGAAAAGCGCTGGTCAGGAGTGTGCATCCGTTTTGAGCCAGCGATGTCCGAATGGGGAAACCCGTGTAGAGGCATGTCTACACACGGGAGGGGGAACACATACCCCTTCACGAGGGCACCGGGGGAACTGAAACATCTCAGTACCTCGAGGAAAAGAAATGTATTCCGCGAGTAGTGGCGAGCGAAAGCGGACCAGCCCAGTGAGCACTGGACAGGTTAGTAGAAGGAGGTGGGAACCTCCGCCATAGAGGGTGATAGCCCCGTAAACGACGACTTGACCGATGCTCCATGAGTACGGCGGGACACGCTAACCCCGCCGGAAGACAGGCAGCCCACTGCCTAAGGCTAAATACATCTGACGACCGATAGGGCACAAGTACCGCGAGGGAAAGGTGAAAAGAACCCCGCTGAGGGGAGTGAAATAGATTCTGAAACCGTGCGCTTACAAGCAGTCAGAGGGGGAGCAATCTCCTGATGGCGTGCCTCTTGAAGAATGAGCCAGCGAGTGTATCCAAGTGGCTAGGTGAAGGCAGGTACAGCCACAGCCACAGCGAAAGCGAGTCTGAATAGGGCGAGTAGTCGCTTGGATACTACACGAAACCGGGTGAGCTACCCATGTCCAGGTTGAAGCGAGGCTAACCCCTCGTGGAGGACCGAACTGTCGACTGTTACAAAAGTCTTAGATGAGATGTGGGTAGGGGTGATATGCCAAACGAACTCGGAGATAGCTTGTTCTCCCCGAAATCACTTTTGGGTGAGCGTCGTCTGTTTAGCAGGGCAGGTAGAGCACTAGTTGGGCTAGGGGCCTCAGGGTTACCAAACCCACTTAAACTCCAAATAGCTCTGCTCCAAGGACGGCAGTTGGACGATGGGAGATGAGTTTCGTCGTCGAGAGGGAAACAACCCAGACCTACAGCTAAGGTTCCTAACTTACCGTTGAGTGGGAAACGAGGTGGGTGTGTCGAGACAGCCAGGAGGTTGGCTTAGAAGCAGCCATCCTTGAAAGAGTGCGTAATAGCTCACTGGTCAAACGCACCTGCGCGGATAACGACACGGAGCTAAACGGTAGACCGAAGCTTAGGATGAAAATGGTAGGGGAGCGTCGTGGCAGCGGAGAAGGTCAGCGCGGTAAGCGAGGCTGGAGCGACCACGAGTGAGAATGCTGGCATGAGTAGCGAGAAAAGAGTGAAAACCTCTTTCGCCGTAAGTCTAAGGGTTCCGACGCAAGGTCAGTCCGCGTCGGGTGAGTCGAGCCTTAGCCGAGGCTGCTGTAGTGGCAGCGTAGGTGATGGACAACAGGTGAACATTCCTGTACTACCTAACTGGAGTGAAGTGGGGACGCATTGAGGGGATCCAGCCCGGTGCTGGACGTCCGGGTGCTAAGCGGGATAGCGCTGAGGGGGTAGGCAAATCCGCCCCTGAGCAAAGACGCGACGGCGTGGGGGAAACCCCGAGAAGTGGATGGGCCTCGGTGCCAAGAAAAGCCGCTAAACGTTGAAGGGTGGGTACTCGTACCGCAAACCGACACAGGTAGACGAGTTGAAGATACTCAGGCGAACGGGAGAACCTTCGTTAAGGAATTCGGCAAATTAACCCCGTAAGTTCGCGATAAGGGGTGCTAGGTGTAAACCTAGTCGCAGTGAAGTGGCTCTGCTAACTGTTTAACAAAACCATAGGTCTCTGCCAAAGCGCAAGCTGAAGTATAGGGGCTGAAGCCTGCCCAGTGCCGGAAGGTTAAGAGGAGAGGTCAGGGGAAACCCGCAGCTTTGAATCGAAGCCCCGGTGAACGGCGGCCGTAACTATAACGGTCCTAAGGTAGCGAAATTCCTTGTCGGGTAAGTTCCGACCCGCACGAATGGCCTCATGAGTGGAGCACTGTCTCAACGAAGGACCCGGCGAAATTGAAGTACGTGTGAAGATGCGCGTTACCCGCACTAGGACAAAAAGACCCCGTGGAGCTTTACTGTAACTTGTCATTGCGTTAGGACGCTTGCTGTGTAGGATAGTTGGGAGGCTTGGAAGCTTGGGCGCTAGCCTAGGTGGAGCCAACGGTGAAATACCAACCTGTGAGCATCTTGACCCTAACCGTTGAGCAAGCAACGGGACCGTGGCAGGCGGGCAGTTTGACTGGGGCGGTCGCCTCCTAAAGAGTAACGGAGGCGCCCAAAGGTTCCCTCAGGTGGAATGGAAACCCACCGTTGAGTGTACAGGCACAAGGGAGCTTGACTGCGAGACTTACACGTCGAGCAGAGACGAAAGTCGGGCTGAGTGATCCTACGGCACCGTGTGGAAGGGCCGTGGCTTACCGGACAAAAGCTACCCCGGGGATAACAGGCTGGTGATGTCCAAGAGTTCACATCGACGACATCGCTCGGCACCTCGATGTCGGCTCATCCCATCCTGGGGCTGGACAAGGTCCCAAGGGTTGGTCTGTTCGACCATTAAAGGGGTACGTGAGCTGGGTTCAGACCGTCGTGAGACAGGTCGGTCTCTATCCAGTGTGGGCGCAAGGGAATTGAGGGGAGCTGGCCCTAGTACGAGAGGACCGGGCTGGACGGAGCGCTGGTGTGCGAGTTGTCGTGCCAACGGCATTGCTCGGTAGCCACCTCCGGAGGGGATAACTGCTGAAAGCATCTAAGTAGGAAGCTCGCCCCAAGATGAGTTCCCTCACAGAGTTAATCTGGTAAGACCGCTGGTAGACCACCAGCTTGATAGGCGGCAGGTGTAAGCATGGCAACATGCGCCAGCCTAGCCGTACTAATGGTCGAGGGCTTTTTCTTTTCTTACACTATTTCTTCCTTTTCGCTGCAACCGTCTCGCGGTCGTCGTCAAGTACAGGTACGTCAGTACCCAACGCACACGAACGGCGCCAAGGTCAGCGACGAGGTGAACGTGTGAACACTCTTATTCTCAGTCTCACGGCAGCGTAGCATTTCGACTGCCAGCGCACCGCGCGTGCATCTTCCCGGCACAACCTCCACCGTTGTCGCCCAGAACCATGCCGCGCTCTACTACAACGCAACCCTGCACTTCCACGTCCTCTCTTCTTCTCTCACCCACCAACCTGTGACCTCGTAACTACGGAGCGAGCGAGCATCGTGGAGATGGAAGGAACCAGCAGGAAATGGTGGAGGTGAGCGACGCGCAAGCAAAGCAGCAACAGCACAACAGTGAACCAAAGAGGACAGGTTTCTTGGTGTCTGGAGCGGCGGGGGTACACCCGGTCCCTTCCCGAACCCGGCAGTTAAGCCCGCTAGCGCCGATGGTACTGGTCTGGTAACGGACTGGGAGCGTAGGTCGATGCCAAGTACTCGTCTTTTTCTTCCTGTTTCTCCTCCTGCTCGCTCATCCCCTCCACTTTTTCCTCCTTTCTCCTTCCTCCTCCGCCCTCCACCCTCGCTCTTGTGCTTTCTCCGCCAAAATAAAACCTGTCGTATAATCAAACCCGCATATCGGCATTCATACGGCAGAAACTCTAAATGCAAGACCTGATTGGTACAAAACTTGGTCAATATACGATCACATCGCTGCTTGGTACGGGCGGGATGGCGGCTGTCTACCGTGCACGGCAAGAATCGGTCAAGCGCGACGTGGCGATCAAAGTCATTCAATCAACGCTTGCCAACGATCCTGATTTCATTCGCCGCTTTGAGCGCGAAGCTGAGACAGTAGCTCAAATCAGCCATCCTCATATCCTCAAGGTATTCGATTTTGGGGAACAAGGTGGCTTGCTTTACATCGTTATGGAGCTACTGCCCGGCGGTAGTTTAGCGGATTTACTCGCGCGCGGGAATCTACCGGTTGATCGTATTGTCAAACTTTTCGAACAGATTGCCTCGGCACTTGATTACGCACACACACTAGGAATCGTTCATCGCGACTTAAAGCCGCAA
>JAHBWQ010000279.1 GCA_019636915.1 Nitrospira sp.
AAGATTGCATTGAGTTCCG
Organism: Nitrospira sp.; assembly: GCA_019636915.1. Lineage (GTDB taxonomy): Bacteria > Nitrospirota > Nitrospiria > Nitrospirales > Nitrospiraceae > Nitrospira_D. The sequence continues at coordinate 20 of JAHBWQ010000279.1, forward strand.
AAAACAGCGACGGCCAGTCGCTCTGGCGCATGGAGATTTCAAAAGAGACGGGACTGAGAAACTTCAGCCGCTTCTTCAGCTGGTCCATCAAGCGATGAACGGCCGATTCAGGGATCGTCGCCTTCGGTTGGATCACGATCGTGACCGATTGGCCGTGTACGTCGAGTGAAGCCAATCGGAGGCGTTTCGCATGGGTTCGGAGCTGCATCACCTCGAGCAGCCGTTCGACCGGTTCCGGAGCGGGCCCGTACCGGTCCTGGATCTCCCCGTGCAGGAGGGCGAGCTCGCCGACTTGGCTGCAGGCCGTCAGCCGTTTGTATAGGGAAAGCCGGTGGTGGGGATCCGTGACGTACGGCTCGGGGATAAAGGCTGAAACGGGCAGTTGCAGAGTCGGGTCCGGTTCTTCCTCGATCACATGCCCCTTCAACCGTTGAACCGCCTGTTCGACCATTTGCATGTAGAGATCCAGTCCGATGGCCGCAATATGCCCGGACTGCTGCTTCCCTAAGAGATTACCGGCGCCTCGGATCTCCATGTCTGCCGCGGCGATGCGAAAGCCGGATCCAAGCTCGGTAAATTGCTGAATCGCGATCAATCGTTTCTGCGCATCGCCGGTCAGTGTGCCTTCATCGGGAATGAGGAAATAGGCATAGGCCTGGTCACCCCCTCGCCCGACCCGTCCACGCAACTGGTACAGTTGTGCAAGTCCAAAGAGATCCGCGCGGTTCACAATGATCGTATTCGCGGTCGGGACGTCGAGTCCGGACTGAATGATGGCCGAGGCGATCAGGATGTCGGCTTCCCGCTTCAGAAATTTCAGCATCACGGCTTCCAAGGGCTTGGCGTCCATTTGGCCGTGTGCCATGACCATTCTGGCTTCAGGAATCAGCTGATGCAGCCAGGCTCCGATCCGCTCCATGGTTTCGACCCGATTGTGGACAAAATAGACCTGCCCGCCACGTCCAAGCTCGCGCAGGACGGCATCCCGTACAGCTTTGTCGCTGAACCGAACCACTTCTGTTTTGATGGCCAACCGACCAGCCGGGGGGGTATCGATGATCGAGAGATCTCGCACACTCGACATGGCCATTTGAAGGGTGCGAGGAATGGGAGTGGCGGTCAACGTCAAGACGTCGACTTGCGTCCGAAGTTGCTTGAGCCGCTCCTTGTGTTTGACGCCGAACCACTGTTCTTCGTCGATGATGACAAGACCGAGATGGCGGAACGTCACATCTTTCTGCAACAGTCGGTGAGTGCCGATCACGACATCGACGGTTCCCGCCGCGATGTCCTTCAGAATGGCCTTCGTTTCCCTGGATGATTGGAATCGCGAGAGCAGCGCAACTCGCATGGGAAAGGGCGCAAAGCGTTCAGCGAAGTTCTCATAATGTTGGTGGGCCAGCAGTGTCGTTGGAACCAAGACCGCAACCTGACGATCGTGCTCCACCGCCTTGAAGGCGGCACGCATGGCGACCTCGGTCTTTCCATATCCCACATCACCGCAAACCAGCCGGTCCATGGGTTTCGTTGATTCCAGATCTCGACTGATGTCCGCGATGGCTTTCAGCTGGTCTGCGGTCTCCTCATACTCAAACGCGGCCTCAAATTCGTGGTAGAGGGTCGTGGTCTCGCCATAGGCATTCCGCTTCACCAGTTCGCGGTTGGCGTAGAGGTCGACTAATTCTTGAGCCATTTCTTCGATGTCTTTCTTGACCCGCGCGGTCGTCTTGGCCCAACTGGTGCCGCCTAAACGATCGAGTCGAGGGACATGGCTCTCGGCTCCGCTGTATCGTTGCACTTGATTCAACCGGTCGAGCGGAACGTACAGGGTATCGCCACCGGCAAACTCAAGGATCAAGTAGTCACTTTCAAAGTCTTGGACCGAGAGGCGTTTCAGGCCCCGATACTTCGCAATGCCGTGTTGCACATGCACGACGTAATCGCCGACGTTCAGGTCTTCCAAGGAGGACAGGAACGTGGCGGTTCGACTCTTGGGTTGCGGCTTATGGCGTGCACCTTTTGCGAAGAGCTCCTCTTCGGTGAGGAGGGCGAGCCGGAGCTCTCCGGACAGAAACCCGACCGAGAGATCGCCGTGCAACACATAAAACGGCAATTTGCCGGTTCGCTGGTTTGACCAGGTCGAAGGGTCCCAGGATTCGGCCGGTAAATCATGTTCTCGGAGGAGGGCGAGCAAGCGATCGACTTGCCCTCGGCTTCGGGCAACGAGGACAACCCGATGCTCATTGCGAAGACTCTCCAGTAGGCTCAGTGTCTGACTGAAGGCGGTGCCCCTAATTCCGAGTCCGATGCTGCCCGGAGGCTGGGTGGAAAATGAAAAGGTGAGCTCCCAGGATGAGTCCGGGGCCGCCAGGGGTTCCAGCGCCATCATCGGACAGGTAGTAATTCGTTGTTGGATGCCGTCCCACGTGAGAAAGAGGCGCTCAGGAGAAGGATAAGGACGAGCGATGTCGCGATCGACATGGCGGAGATATCCGTCATCGATTTTGCTCCACGCGGTCTCACAGGCCTTTTTCAGGCTCTCTGGTTGATCGAGGACGAGGGAAGGATCCGAGCCGAGGTAGTCGAACAATGTGTCCATGGCCTCATAGAGGTCTGGACTTCGCCATTCGGCATCGGGAGGAATGACTGCCGTCGTGTCCTGGGCCTGTGATGGTCGAATGAATTCCCGTGCCGGTAAGACCCACCCCTCCTTCAATTTTTCAATCGACGTTTGGGTGGCGGGGTCGAACAGCCGCATCGATTCGACGTGATCTCCAAGAAATTCCACACGGACCGGGTTGGAATAGGCGGTCGAGAAGATATCGACGATTCCACCGCGGATACTGAATTCTCCTGGAATTTCCACCACGGAGACCCGCCGGTATCCAATCCGAAGCAGGCTCGTGATCAAAGGTTCCCGTTCGAAGGTTGCGCCTGTCTTGAAACCAATCACCGCCTCCTCAAAAATCGAACGCGGGATCACTCGATGCATGGCCGCGGCGACGGAGGTCACGAGAACGGTGGGTGGCTTGACCAGTAGGCGATGAAGCGTCGCCATCCGGTGTGCGATCAGCCCGACATGCGGTGCCGTTGCCTCGTAGGGGAGTGTCTCCCATTCCGGGAACCAGGCGAGACCGTCGACGGGTTGCCCCATGAGTGCATGGAAGAAGTGCAAGTCATTGAAGATTCGCTCGGCAGACTCGTCGCTTGGGGTGATCACGACCCATGGGCCGGCGCAGTCGTGAGTAGGACGGCGAAGACGGTCCAGCAGTGTGACAGCGCAAGCCGCAGTCGGGCCATGTGCCCCGAGCAGGCACACACGCGCCTGTTTGTGATCGAGGGCCGATCGAAGTGGGACAAGCCAGGAGGGTATGTGAGCAGTGGTATCAGACACGAATTACGTCGTGGTTGAGCGGATACGTTGAAGAAGTTCTGTGGTCGACAGGCCGGGAACCAGCGGGATCGTTTTGACGATGCCGCCATGGGCTTCGACTACATCACGACCGACGATCCGGTCGATGGCCCAATCTCCCCCTTTCACCAAGACGTCCGGTCGGACAGCCGTGATGAGTTCAAGGGGGTCCGGCTCGTCGAAGATCCCGACATAATCGACGCATGCCAAAGCCGCCAGCACTTCGGCCCGTTGCGTTTCCGGAACAATCGGCCTGTCTGGAGCTTTCTCCAAACGACGAACGGATGCATCACTGTTCACTCCGACGACAAGGACATCGCCCAGAGTCTTTGCAGCTTGGAGGTATCTCGTATGTCCGATGTGCATCAGGTCGAAACACCCGTTTGTGAACACGATGCGCTTCCCATTCGCCCGATCCATGGCCAGAACGCGGAGGAGGTGCTCTCGTGGCAAAACCTTGGAGTTCATGGCTCCATCATACCTGGCCGCCGGTGCGAGTGAAAGAGTGATTCCTCCCGTGCGTGGGCGGTGTCGGACTGGGGGCTCACGGATGGTCGAGAGTCCGGTCAGGTGGCGGTCATCCGCTCAAGTTCTCACATAACGAGCCGATACGGCACATAACGGAGTCTAGGGGTCGGCACCAGCCTGGCCGTAGGGATTTAGGTGTGTCCGGAGTCTCACTAATGAGTGATGGTGATGTAAACCTCATCTGGGGGATTGGTCTTATCAATCTTCTGTTGGTCGTTCCCCTGATTGTCTTTCTGGGGAAAATGTTGCAACGGGATCGGGCCCGTCGACTTCAGGCAGAACAGGAAAAGGTTCGGCTCCAAGAAAATGAGCAACGGCTCAGGAGTATCCTGGAGGCTGAGCCGCAGGGGATTCTGGTGTCGGGGCTCGACCACCGGGTACTCCAGATTAACCCGGCCGGCTGTTTCCTTTTGGCGCCGGTTTTTCAGAAGAAGTTCTTGGTCGAGATCTCCGAGACTTTGTCCATCCTGGTGATCATCAGCAACTTGACGTCCTGCACAAGGCCGCACGAGAGGGACGTGAAACCCGAGGAAGGTGCAGACTGGTCGGATTATCTCGTCAGATCCGCTGGGTCGAGATGACGGCCGTTCCTCTTCCGGCTGAAAATGGGTCAATCGGATCTATCTTGAGCGTGCTCCAAGACGTGACAGAGCAAAAGCGTGCCGATCGTCGTCAAGCTCTTCAACATGCAGTGGCGAAGGTGCTTGCTGCGTCCTCTATAGTTGAGCAAGCCATCCCGGACCTGTTGCAGGCGATCGTGGTCGGTCTGGATTGGCAGGTCGGGCTGTTCTGGAGAGTG
>JAHBWQ010000028.1 GCA_019636915.1 Nitrospira sp.
CTCCCATCGTCTGGTCTCCTGATAATTTGCCTGAGCAGTATCGGTCGATTTTAAGGTACAACCCTCTTGGCTACATTATTCAGGGATATCGCGATGTGATGGTATCCCATCAGTTGCCAGATGTTGGCCAGACCCTGTTTTTTTGGTGTATTGCTCTCTTTTTCTTTCTGGCGGGTGCCTATGTGTTCAGTCGCCTGAAACCAGAATTTGCGGATGTCATCTAGTATCTTCTACGCCACCAGATGATCGCGATTTCCGTTAGAAGTGTGTCGAAGAAGTTTAGGCTCTTTGCTTCTCCACAGGACAGACTTTTCGAGACGTTCCATCCATTCAGAAAACGGTATCATCGAGAGTTCTTGGCCCTGAACGAGGTCAGTCTTGATATTCCCAAGGGGAGGACCATCGGAATTATCGGACGTAACGGGTCGGGGAAATCCACCCTTCTTCAAATCATCGCGGGAATACTCCAGCCAACAAGCGGCAGCGTGGTGGTGAATGGACGGGTTGCCGCGTTGCTCGAACTAGGAGCTGGGTTCAACCCTGATTTTACAGGGCGTGACAATGTGATGCTCAATGGTGCACTTCTTGGGATCACCCGTGATGAAATGATCGCACGTATGCCTAAAATCGAGGCATTCGCCGACATCGGCGACTTCTTTGATCAGCCCGTAAAGACATATTCGTCTGGCATGTTTGTGAGGGTTGCGTTTGCAGCCACGATTCATGTGGATCCTGACATCCTGATTGTTGATGAAGCGTTGGCGGTTGGAGACGCAAAGTTTCAACATAAGTGTTATGAGCATTTGTCGACGTTGCGTGAGCGAGGTATTACAATTTTGTTCGTTACTCATAGTATGGCACTGATCACAACCTACGCGCAGCATGCTGTTTTGATGGATCATGGCCAACTCATAACAGACGGAGAGCCGGGATTGATTGTCGATAGATATCATGAGCTGCTTTTTGGCAGGAACGATTCTTCGCAAAGCTCGCAAGGTGTTATGGCGAAGGAAGAGAGTGGCGGTGTCAATTGGATGATCTCAGGAACGGGTGGTGTCCCCTCGACGGAGGATGTTTGTCACAGTCGGCGGAGCTACAATAAAACCGAGACACGGTTTGGGAATGGTGAGGCGAAGATCATAGATTATGCGCTTCAATATGAAGACCGGTGGGATGCCGTAGACGTCCCATTCCGATCCGTGCTCAACGTCCACGTGAGAGCGGTGTTCTTTAGCGACGTAGAGGTGCCTGCAGTTGGGTTTTGCATTAAGACCGTAGAAGGTGTTTATGTGTATGCTACGAATACCATTATTATGGGTAAGCAACTAGACCCTGTCGCTAAGGGGGAAATTCTGGTCTTTCAGTTTTCATTTATGCTTACCGTCAGCCCTGGCGATTATTTTCTTGACCTGGCTGTTCTGGAAGTGGATGGTACTCGAGGGGGATGTGTGCTGGATGTTCGCAGATCGATTGCTCACTGCGTAGTGACTCTCGACCGTGATCGACCATTTGATGGTCTTGTCGATCTTAGTCCGAGTCTTGAGATTCTCAAGGAACAATCGCGAGCCAGGCTAGGAGTCGAGCGATGAGTCGCCATTTTGACATGAACGGCATGCTGTCCTTGCCAAAAATGATCGAGATTGATCCGGTAGAAGCGTGCAATTTGCGATGTCGTATGTGTCATGTCAGTTTCATGCCGTCAGAGAAACATCCGATTTTTGACATTGACTTGGTCTCGAAGCTGAAAGCATTGAAGGGAGCGTTCGCTTCAATCGGTTCTGGTTTTGAGCCAATGTTGTATAGGGACTTTGATCGATTGATGGGAGAACTGGCCAATCTTGGCGTTCGAATGCAGCTCATCACCAACGGGACATTGCTCAATAAGAGTAAATTACAGAGACTGCTTGAGTGTGACCTGGAGATCATTAACTTTTCCTTCGATGGTATTCGAAAGGAAACTTTTGAGCACATCCGTCGTGGAGCCGAGTATGCCGACACATTGAGGAATATTTTGGATGCGCGAGAGGCTTTTGTAGGAAAGCAAACGGCGTTCCTTATCAATACGACGACGATGCGGAGCAACCTCGACGAGTCAGTTGAGATTCTTGACTTCTGGGATCGCCATGACTTTGATGTTGTGCGGTTTTTGCCAATGGTAGTGCGGTACCCTGACGAAGAGTTAATTCGGGAGAGCTTGTATCCGGTGCGCGAAGACATGAAGCGAGTGTTTGATGGGGCTGCGGTGCATTTGATTGAGAATAATCTGAAGACAGTCATGCTTCTTCCATATCAGTACGCTTCTCAGGTCAGAGAACGGTTTCCTGAGAACTATTCCGGCCTATACGTCTACTCTAATAACTTGGCGAAACGAAAGATTCTGAGCTTACGAGAGCGATTTCAGCTTGGTGAGCATCCACTTATGCGTTTTTATGATTGTCGAGCGGCCTTCTCTACCGCTACAATTTTGGCCAATGGCGATATCCAACTCTGTTATAAGTACTCGATAGGCAATCTTCATAAAGACAGCTTCGAGGATATCTGGTTCGGTGAAGAAGCAAATCGTGTACGACAGCTGATAATTGGTGATCCTGCAGATTGTGCATCGTGCGACTGTTTTAGGTTCGGTATTGCCTTTCACAATCTTGATGCAAACCGCATTGAGAACTACTTCGTCGGAGAGTTGGGAGCATATGCGAAGGATGTGGATTTTCATACAGGACTTATCCATGCGGAAGTTACTCCGCGGGCTCCTCGGCTTGTGCTTTCAGAAGGGCGCTACAATATCGTGGCATATGGTGATAAGTATTTTGGAGTCCCACATGGTCTTGGCCCATTGGAGGTAGACAAGACTGACTTTTTAACGAATCCCAATGTCATCGTGGAAGGTACATTTGCCTCAGCTCTCGCTCGTATTCGTAAGATGACTAGTGATACTGCCCTAGATTGCGAGAAGCGGCTTCCCAAGGCTCCTCAGTTGGTGCAGTCAGAAGGGGACTACAATATTGTGGTGTATGGTGACAAATATTTTGCAATACCGCAAAGTTTTGGTCATTTGGAGGTAGACAAGACTGACCTTTTAACGAATCCCAATGTCATCGTAGAAGGTACATTTGCCTCAGCTCTCGCTCGTATTCGTAAGATGACTGGTGATACTGCCCTAGATTACGAGAGGAAACTTCCTAAAGCTCCTCAACTGGTGCTCTCGGAAGGGGACTACAACATCGTGGCATATGGTGATAGGCATTTTGGGATACCGCATCGGCTGGGCCCTCTTGAGGTCGATAAGGCTGATTTATCATCTGTTTCAGATGTGGTAATCGAGTCGGAATTGGAGGCTGTTCTGGCGCGCATTCGAAAACTCGGGAGGCTCAGGGAGATCTCTGGATAGTATTTCAATGATTATTCATAAAAATGCATCACCACCCTCGCCTCGTCTGTCCATTATTCTTTTGGACTGGAACTGTCGCGAGAGATTCACCACTCTCGATTGGCTGCTGCAGCAAGATGTGCCGAAAGATCAGTATGAGCTCATCTGGGTGGAAGTCTATGACCGTGTCGTTGATGAAGTGATGAAAAAAGCGGATGTCGTCATCACGTGCAATCAGCAAGGCATGTATCACAAGCATGTGGGGTATAACGCCGGCTTGCTGCAGGCACGAGGTGACTTGATCTGTGTGTGTGACAGCGATGCGGTGTTTCCGCCTGATTTTGTTCGCTCAGTATTTCGCTCGTTTCAAATGGAAGATGGGAGACCGGCTGTTCCATTGGTGCTAATGCACTATGAATGGCGTACGTCTCTCCTCTATCCGGATGGGTTGACTGATACGGCGACACTCAAAGACCATGTTCGTTGGAAATGGTGGCCTCTCATCGTGAACGAGGGCGCTTGCATGTCTGTGCGTAGGGCTGACGCAATCCGGTTTGGGGGGTTCGACGAACATTCCAGTTACAAAGGGTATTTGTGTGGCCCCTATGATTTAGGATGGCGCCTGATTAATGCCGGCTGGCCGGAAGTGTGGCACGATGAGTCTGTAGCGTTATGGCACTTCGCGCATCCTGACCCCATCGGGACGAATGGCCAGCGAGCCTCGTTGAAGCAGTTGCTGGAAAAGGCCTATCCCCATATCAATGGCCATGCGCTCACGGCCGTGGAAGCGTTTTCGACAGGCCGATTCCAGCCTCTTCAGGAAAATTCTGACATCTGGGAATTGCGGATGAAGGATCGACGAATCGGATCCGAACTTGAAACTCGGTATGCCGATTTGACTGGGTCACGTGGATATTCTCCTCGTGCTGTGTTGTCCTTGTGGATGTCTCTGGTGAGAGAAATTGTCGGGCGGTATCTTGCGGATCGCTGGTGGAATCCTATTCGTGATGTCTTTATCTCCCTGATGGGGCCACGCGTTGCGTCAAAGCTCCGTGCCGTTTTTAGGGATCACGTTGCTCCGCGCAGGGTCAATCATGATGCACCTGCTGACCACCCGAGACTGCTCTGTTCTCTGCGGGGGTATAACCTTGTGAAGGTTAAGAATGAGTACTACGCTGCCCCTCAGAGCGTTGGAGATCTTGATCTGTCGACGGAAGAGGGAAAGGTTCACCCTGATCTACTAGTCGCTGAAAACTACGAGGCGCTTCTGGAAAAAGTCCATGTCGCATCGAGGGGATAGGCCAGGTACGTATCGATTTCGGAAAGCTTAAGATGGAAACCTCTAGAAATTACGATCTTTTTGTGACTCATGCGTGGCGTTTTCATGAGGACTGGACAAAGTTTACGGAACTCATGGACAAGGTGCCGGGAATTCTGTGGCGCAACTTCAGCCTGCCTTGGCATGATCCTGCAATAAGTCCCAACACGGAAGCTGGGGGACGGTTTATTCGAAGCTCCTTGGAAAGCCAGATCATTCCCGCGCACGTTGTCGTCTTGCTGGCGGGGGTTTATGAGATTAGGAGTGCCAGGCTGTGGGTCGACATGGAAGTCGAAATGGCCAAGAAGCACCACAAACCCATTATCGGCATGCCTCCGATCAATAAAGAGTCAATCCCCGATGGGCTGCTGGCACTATGCGACGCGAGCAGCACATGGGAGGCGACACGATTGATTGCCGTTATTGACGAAGTGCGGTCTTCCCCAAAGTATCCATCTAAGCCCTCCGGCGGATGATTCGGTCATGGCTACGGTGAAGCTGATCCGCCAAATGAGAACGGAGCAAGCTGGTATAGCCTGATCAGACACAAACAGTTGATCAATGCCGCAGATGGGCTTACAAGTAATTATCCAGTCATCATTTCCGAACCCGATGAAGAATCTTACCGAGGAGCGCATAACACAGTTGGCGTACCTATTCATTAACTTGGATATGAGGTGAGTGATGACCGATACAGCCGTCGTTCTGACTCTTGAGAGAGAGCATGCAACCACCAAGGTTGAGGGGACACGCGTCGCATTCAGTCCCCATCAATGCTTCGCCTTCGACAACGGGCCAGAGGATGTTGGGTGTCTACATGCGCTTGGGGCGCATCTCATGACATTGCCGGGCCTTGCCTTGGTCGGTTCGAAGAGGTTTGTCGATTATCTCTTGCGGCATGTGCCTGATCTCGGGGATAGGATTGTCGGTACCGTCTCATATGAAAACCTGCCGGAGATGCATCATCTGCATGGCCTGGTGAGTGTCAAGCTTGGAGTGTTGCCTCTCGAAACACAAAGCGCCTTCCTCTGTGAAACGTTGGCGTTCCCACGCATGCAGATGATGAAGCAATTGCCTCAATCGATCACTATTATTGATCTCACGGTTTTGGCCGAAATTGCGCCAGACGTCATTCCTGCCCGCGGCTGGACCCCGTTCCCACGCAATATTTATCCGATCGACATTCCAGAGATCCAGATCAGGAAGGAGCTGGATGTGGCCATTGTCGATTGTCCATCACGCAATTTATCTCTGATGCCCAACGGATTAGGATATTTGAACAATGCGCTGAAGAAGACGTCGGTCTCCTTTCAAATCGTCGATCTCGATATCATTTCCTATCATCGGTTTCATGTTCATCGGCTGTTCGACATGGGTGGCTGCATCACGTTACCCGGTAATTTAGTTTTGCCGGAGGATCCTTGGCAGGCAGAGCACTACGATCTGTGGACAGCAACTGGTGGAGGAGCTTCGGGTTCAACGGGGCGCAACGAAGTATTGGAGTTCTTCAGACCGGTCATCGATGAGACAATAGCAGCTCTGGTTGCGGCGCGGCCCAAAGTTCTGGGGCTCTCAATCCAAGGATGCAATGAGGCTGCGGCGCGCGAGGTTGCGCTCGGCGTGAAGGCTCAATTGCCGGATATCACGATCGTGGTGGGTGGGTTCAGCTGCTACAATGCGGACGTCGGCCGACGCGCATTTCCGGAATGCGACTACATGTGCATCGGCGAATCTGACCTCACCGCCGGTCCATTATTAGAGGCGTTGGCCAGAGGCGAGCGACCGTTCAACCAGCCGGGTGTGCTGTCCCGTTTTGATACGCCCGATTATTCTTATATTCCCGCACCCATGATTCATAACCTTGATCAGATCGAATTTCCAAAATACGAATGGTGTGATCTGAGCGTGTACAGAAACTTCAATGACTACCAGCTGACGCCCATTATTGCCAGCCGGGGTTGCCGCTGGTCCCGTTGCACTTTCTGTGCTGAACGGTTCTATTGGCGCATTCGTACCAAAGAGAATTTTGTTGATGAGCTGGAGTGGTTGGTCCGACGGGGCTGTCATCTGTTCATGTTCAATGAGAGCGATCTTGGCGGCATGCCGGAGCGTGTCATGGAAATTTGTGATGAGATTATTCGTCGTGGACTCCATCGCAAGGTAAAGCTCACCGGCCAACTGCGCGTCAATAAGAAACAAAACCGAGCCTTCTTCGAAAAGCTGCGAGAAGCCAATTTCGTTGCGCTGCGATTCGGTATCGACGCTTTTTCTGAGCGCACGTTGCGGCTGCAAATGAAGGGGTACACGGTCGATATGATTACCCAGAACCTGAAGGACTGCTGGGAGGTAGGAATTTTCACCGAGGTCAACTGGGTCATCGGTGTTCCAGGAGAAACCGACCAAGACGTCGAGGAGGGAATCGAACTTATCCTGAAGAATCGAAAATATATCGGACGCTTGGCAAACATCAATCCCCTCATATTAGTAAACGGTAGCGTCTACTGGATCGATCCGGCATCTCACAATATTGTGCTCAAGGAACCCCAAGAAATCATGTACGAGAAGTATCCGCGAGCTCTTCCCGCAGACCAGTGGTACAGCATCGATCCCTATATCGATGCACAAGTCCGCAAAGAGCGATTTGAGCGCATTGTGCTTGCGCTGCACGACGCGGGATTTCACGTTGGAGCATGGGCCAACCGTGTGATTGAGGACGTCAAGCTCAATCGTGACAAGGCACGGACCGGGACGTCAGGCAAGTCGGTCAGTGCCGGTGAATTTGAAATTGCCGGTGGAGAAAAGGTCTGTGTTGCTTCCATAGATTCAGAAGAACAAACGGCGCTGGAAGCCTCAAGCCAGCGTGCGCCTATCACCGACCTTCAACCTTCACCGACTACTAAGTTACTGCCGATGCTTCAGGAAATGGACATCGAATCGGAGGATGCAGCCAGAGCTCCTGCAGAGCCACCCCTGTTTCAGGTTGCTGGTCAGGCGCCACGCATGGTGCGCAGAATGGATGCGCATACAATCATTTTCTATAATGGTTGGTACTATGGCGTTCCCGCCGCATTAGGCAGTATTGATGTGACAAGGCCAGAATCAACCGCAATTGCAGGGCTACTTCGGTACTCAACCGAGGAGGAAGTCCTTGCGGCCATAGAGGAGAGTGCCAGATGGGCGAATTCCCGCGGCCAATACGATGATCAGAAGAAACAGCGAACGTCCGGATCCTACATGAGAGCGGATAGTGTTGGCGAAATGTCTGAATCCGTTGTGATCGCCACTAAGCCACGTATTCTTCGGTTCGGTAAGATGTATATAGCCGTGGATCGGGATGTCCTCAAGGATTCGTTCAAACGGAAATCTTTTTTTGAGAGAAAATCAAAAGAGCAAAAAGAAAGCGATCAAAACGTCGGTGTATTGCGTCGATTGATCGGATTGTTGCCTCCATCATTTGAAGAGGAACTGCGTCGTCTGATCCGTCAGGAACGTATTAACAGGGGGAACGGAGCGCAATTAAGCGATCTGCAACTTGCTGTTATGCTGCCGCGTGCTGCTGCCGTCGCGTATATCAAAGAGCCACTAAGGCGTGGTATGCGCCTTCTGTCCGGCCGAGGCACCGGCAACGAATCCAGAGTAGGAGTACAGGTGAAAGGGGAAGATTTCTCCATCGTGTCCGTCGTGACGAAGAATGCTCAACCGGAATTGTTGTGGACGATCGGCAATCACAATCTCGTGAGGTTTGACGGCATGTTCTACGGGGTTCCGCATGGAGCCTATGTAGAATGGGACTCAGGCCTAATCGCTTCGGTTCCCGGCATGTTGGTCGGCGACACTATTGCCGAAGTTGATGGTATGATCCGAAACGTCAGAGGGGAAGTGGGTGAAGTCTCCGTCACCGCAACCGATGATTGTTCTCATGTATCGGAGTTTACGAAAAAACCAATCTTGCTTCGCACTATGCCTCAGGAAGGATACGACGTTATTTCTTATGAAGGATGGATCTATGGCATGCCGCATGCCTTAGGGCCTATTGATCTGACCGAGATAGATGTCCTAGAGATGCCGGGTGTCGTTCGCGATGTCTCTCGTGATGCAGTAGAAAATGAAATTCTTGCTCTAGCCCAAAATAGTAACAGGTCGTACAGCACCACTGTTGAAGCATGAGGTTGTTTCAGAAAGACATCTCAACGACCGGTATCTTGCAGAACGTCGATCCGAAGGCCTGGCGGGAACATCGATTTGGCTTACCAGAAGCCAGATGGGAACGGCTCAAGGGAAGGGATTTTTGGGTAACGGGCGCGGGCACTGGGTACGGGCGGTGCATTGCGTTGGCACTTGCTGCTGCAGGAGCTCGGGTCTTTATTTCGGGACGACGAATCGAAAAGTTACGTGAAACGGTGGACGAGGGTGTCGCATTGGGCATTGATGTACGGCAGTGTATCGCCATCCCGGTGGATATTCGATCGGAGGAGGATCTTGCCCGTGCTGCAAGGAATATCCAGCTTGTTACCCCATGTCTCTATGGGTTGGTCAATAGTGCGGCTCTTCCTCAACCGGGAGGGACGGTATTCCCACTCATAAGCCAAAGCATGACGGCATGGACTGATCTCCTGACAACGAATGTGACAGGATCCTGGTTGCCCTGTAAGGCAGCTATGCCGCTGCTAAGTAGCGGGGAGGGATTTCGCATTCTCTTTCTCTCGTCCTTCGCAGGTTGGGCATCGACGCCAGGTTTCGGCCCGTACAATATCAGTAAATCGGCGGTCAATACGCTGGGAGTATCTCTGGCGGCCGAGTGTGGCGTGAGATATCCAGAGAAGGACGTACAGATCAATGTTTTGGTACCGGGCGAAGCACGTACGGAGATGAATCAGGGGTCCACTGAGAGCCCTTATGCGGTGGTTAGTATGGTGTTGGTTTTGTTGTCTCATCCCCCGGGAGGCCCCAACGGGTTTTTCTTCAATCGTGATGGGCGTCATCTTGCATTTGCCTATACTTCGGAATACCCTCACCCTCTTCTGGCTATGCGCTAATGCTTCATTGTAGCGTATAACGTTCGGCTATGAATCATAGAGAGCGTTTATCCCGGCACGCGTGACGGTTTGGCGATGGCATACGGTGGTGGGTGTATGCCGCCAAATCAAAAACGAGATGTGCTGGAGAAGTGTCGCCGGCCTCATGACTATGAGATGAGATATGTGGGGCTATGAGGAAACACTTGTCAAGTAACCAGGAAAATAAATGGCTCGTCACTTTTTAAACGTCGCGATTCCATGGAGCCTTAGTCACTATATTCCGTTGGACGGTTTCCATCCACTTTATCGCCCATTATTCGATTATGTTCCGGATAACGTAAAGCTTTCCGCCTGGGATAACGTCAGGCTGCATAAAAAGTTCGCGAGTAACGCCTCCACTCGCAAGACAGTATTGCAAGCAATTAAGAGAAAAGAGGAATGCTTTCACCGAGATGAAGAAGGTTCTGTCAAGCAGAGGTACGAAGAATATTTCTGGCTTCCCAATCAGGTTCTTACGGCTGCACTTGAGGGCGACTTAGAAGTTCATCATACAGCTCCTTTCGCGTCGCTTACGAGACCATTTGTTCTGTGTTGTGAGTCATTCGCGCCGGTATTGTTCCCGTTCGCTCAGCAGGGAAGCGGAAAAATAGAGAACTCTGAAGCAGTCAGAGAACACTATAGAGGGATTCTTTCCAATCCACTATGTCTAGGAATTTTCTCTCTTGTGCCTGATACTTTGAAAATGCTCAGCTTGTTCTTGTCCGATCCGATTGTCGACCGCAAACTGTTCCCCTTGGTAGGTGAGGAAACTGCCGATGCAAATTCGGCGGTGGACATTAGGCAAAAAACGTCCACCGCTCGACCTCGATTCTTGTTTATTAATTCAGCGAACCAGAACCCGGTGAATTTTTTCCATCGAGGGGGACATCTTGTCTTGCGTTTTTGGGAAGAGTTTGTCGCAAGTGGTCGTGATGGTCTTCTGATAATGCGATGTGCAAAACCGAGAGACTCGGACTTGCGCGAATATGGTGTGGATGTGCCATGGGCACAGGCCGAGATTGGTCGGAGCATCATCTGGGATCAAGGTTACCTGGCCGGCCATGAAATGCACGCGCTCATGGAAAGCGCACATTTCTTTCTCCTGCCCAGTGTGTCATTGCATTCTGCCTCGATCATGGAGGCTATGAGGGTGGGGGCGATTCCGGTGGTGTCAGATACAGTAGGCATATCCGCCTATATTAGGGATGAGGAGCATGGGATTGTGCTCCATGGTATGCAAAAGGAGGTCTGGCAGAAAGACGAGCAGACAGGGGTCTTATTCGATCAATATCGTCGCAGGCCGGATCTTGACGAGTGGCTTGTCGATCAAATGGTCAGACGTACATTCGCACTCTTGGAAGATCAGGTTGCGTATCGGCATATGCAGAGCCGTGCAGTTGCCCAGGCTCGGAGGCAGTTTTCCGGCCAGAGGTTTGCTGAACATTTCTGGATCTCAGTGTTAGATCTGTACGCAGAGTTTAACGGAATTTCCGCCAGTGCGAAAGCTGTTCCAGACCCTCTCAGGCCGTTGCTGCGGGATTGCACGATTCAGAGTGGTGAATGGGCGAGAATATTTGAGAGTCCTACGCAACCGATGTTGCGAATCAAGACGGGGTATGGCACCGTCTGGGAACTGGGCGGCATGCTCATTCATGCATATGGGAGTCCTTGTGTCCGTCTGAAAGATTGGTCTGTATTGGCTCAATATTGTACAGCCGAGGCTCCACCTATGACCTTTGCTCGGACCTTGGAGGAACTGGGTGGGAAATATCTGCACTCGCTTCAAGGGCATTCTGAGCAAGCAGGGAGGAGGTTGGTGCGATGGGCCTCAACTGTTCTTAGACCATTTCCGTTGGTCTATAAGTATGCTGCGAGTATGTTGGCTCTGTATCGACGCTATATAGGGGGAGCCAGATTCTCCAGACTCAGAGTAGAACCAGAGATCGAGCTTGTACGACAGGGTGTCGGAGGATACAACATTATTCGCCATCGTGATCGGTTTTACGCGATCCTTCAACGGGAAGGAGAGTTTTCTCCAGAAAAAGCGGAGATCGGTGGGTATTCGTCCTATTATTATGGGCGATCCATTGAAGAGATTATCCGCAGTATCACCATGGCTAATTCGACTTCCGAGACGGTTCTCAACAGTGATGATAGTGAGAGCACTGCCGTAGTCATTAAGAAATTCTATGGGTTTACGATAGTTCGTCAAGGTAAGACATTTCACGCGCACAGGGAAAAGGCATTCGCGAGACCGAAGCGAGATCTCTCCTCGTTTTCCGCAGCCTCTCTCGAGGAAGTCCAGCAGTGCATTCTTTCCCTGTTGGGGGCGGAATCCGGACGGCATCGATCTCTGGGCGATGCTGCTGATCCTGTAGATATGTCACGAGGGGGCACGCACTGAATAGTCCTTCAATTCATCTCTGGATCTATAATCATCAATTCCATGGAATTGGTGATCAGGTAAGCTTTGCGATCTCGGCATTTCGGCAGCACGGCTATCCAGTTTCAGTAGGACGACAGCCGCGGGCTAATTCATTGAATGTGGTCATCGAAGGATTTTTGTCGGAAGGCAGTCGGGATGTGCTGCTTCGATTTTGTCGTTCATCGCAAAAGCGGGTAGCGGTGATCATGACGGAACATATGGATTTGGAACATGGGCAGATATTTTTCCACGGTGCGCCGCTTGGCAGCGAAAACGATTATATGCATCCAACTTCGATTGTGGTCCGGACCAAACACTTGATGGAGTGTCTTCCCCATGTCCGATGTTTTTTTGTATTAGGTGATCTGCCTAGACTGAAAAATTTGTCTTCTATGTTGCCGGACCTTGAGGTGCGTACGATCCCGTTTCCCGCTCTTGCTTGTGACCCATGTCAAGACCCTGGTATGTCGGGTGAGACTATTCATGATGTGGTGTTCACAGGCGCGGTGACGGAATATCGTGCCAGGCTTTTGACATTGTTGAATGAAGAGGGATTGTCGGTAGGGTGTCCACGGAAGTTCACATCGAGAAATCGCCGCAACGCAATCAACCGATTGGGAAAGGTGATCATAAATATTCCTCAGCGTGAAGGATGGCAGTGGTTATCGCTGATGCGGATTATTGCTGGGCTTCAAACCGGCCGAGCTACAATTTCGCTGGGAACACAGGATGCTTCTCACATAGCCTCCTGCTGTACTCAGCTGAATATTGGGGATTACGATTGGGTGAGTCAGGTGAAAGAGCATGTCGGTGACTGGAAGTCTCTCTATGTCAGAGACCTTGTGAGCTATTCCGCCATGGCTCAAAAGTTTGAGCGGGAAAGACCATTTCCCCATGATGTCTTTGAATACTGGAGTGTAACGGATCGAGTCTGTCAGTAGAAAGTTTGTCTTCCTCGAATTTCTTCCTAGAAGAAAACGGCCATCGCAGCCTTTCCTCCGGCATCTTATGGAAGATGCGGGCAGTGTGGATGGAGAAGCGGTCTGGGTCTTGAACCTCAGATAAGGCCTGAGGAGGCTGTTGCATCCGCCTGGAGAGGACAGTTCATCCTTTTATATGCTCGACTGAAAATTACGGACAAAGATGTACCTGCCACGACATGCGTGAGCTGCAAGCAATAGCGATGGCCCGCTCAGTAAAAAGGTGCCGTTGTCAGAGTCGAGTGCTTAAGCGGACAGGATGACCAGCACAGTAACGGCTCTGCCTGTCAGAATCTTATCTTGAGGGATTTTTTCCGCAACAACGTCATTGCTCGGTGGGGTGCGGCTTTTCTTGGCCCACACTTCTTGACAAGCGTCGGAGCATTACCGCGCTATCTTTCGGATTGGGGTGTCTACCAGAGAGCTGCGCCACAAGCGCTCTCTTTCCGCGATTCCTATCCGTGCCTCGCCGACCGTGTCCTGGCCACACCGTTCGACCCGCACTATTTTTTTCAGGCTGCGTGGCTGGCACGGCGGCTGTGCCGGACGGCACCTTCTCTTCACGTTGATATTGGTTCGAGCGTCATGATGCTCAACGTGCTAAGTGCCGGGATCAAGACCGTCTTCATGGATTATCGTCCGCTCCAGGTTCAACTCTCAAACCTCATCCCGCTTGGTGGAGATATTGTTCGGTTGCCGTTTCGTACGGGGAGCATCAAGTCGTTGTCGTGCCTGCATGTGCTCGAACATGTGGGACTTGGCCGATATGGTGATCCGATAGATCCAGCCGGAAGTCAACGTGCGGCTGCGGAACTTCAGCGTGTGCTTGCAACCGGAGGGAGGCTGTTTCTGTCTGTCCCGGTCGGCCGTGAGCGGGTCTGCTTCAACGCACATCGAGTATTTGAGCCGAGCACGGTTCGTGGGCTCTTTCAGGGGTTGGAGCTTACGTCGTTCTCTCTTGTCGATGATGCCGGACGGTTTCATGAGGAGATCTCGCCGGAGGCGGTGGATCTCCTCGATTATGGATGCGGTTGTTTTGAGTTGGTGAAGACGCGTGAGTAGCGGGCTGCGTACCTGGCTCGCTAAGAGCGACGTATTTTCCTACAATGTCGTGTTGCGTGACCGTTGGATTGCACGACAGGCTTCGAAGTTACAGCCCGGGACGAGACTGCTCGATGTGGGAGCGGGATCTTGTCCCTACCGAAACTTGTTTTCGCATTGTGAGTACCGCTCCCAGGACTTGCGACCGTTACAGGGGGAGCAATTACGGTTCGGCGGCTATGGCCATATCGACTACGTGTCTGATCTGGCGTCCATTCCTGTTCCTGAGAACAGCTTTGATGCGGTACTTTGTACCGAAGTGCTGGAACATCATCCTGAACCGATTCAGGTTGTTTGCGAGTTGGCAAGAATCATGCGGCCTGGAGGAACGCTGATCCTGACGGCACCGCTGGGATCGGGAATCCACCAAGAGCCGTACCATTTTTATGGTGGGTACACACCCTGGTGGTACGAGCGTTTTCTGACGGCTGCGGGATTTGAGGAGATCACGATTGAGCCGAATGAGGGCTCGCTTCGATTTTTTGGCCAGGAGTCGTTGCGTTTCATTCGGACGACGAGTCCGTTCGGGTCAGGTATCCCGATCCGGACGCGAGCGTGGTGGCTCCCGATCTGGATCGCATTGTTGCCCGTCCTGGGTTTGATCATACCGATATCATGTACATGGTTGGATCGATTCGACCGCGAGCGACGCTTTACGGTCGGCTATCATGTCACCGCGCGGCGAGCTCGCTCGACGTAATGTATGAAGATTCTGTGCGTGATGGGAGAATATGCCTACGGCGATCCTTCGCGTGGCGAAGGGGTCGAACACGCACATTTTCTCCCGGCGTTGCGGCGACTCGGGCATCAGGTGACGTTCTTTGAATCATTTTCCCGCGAACCATACGAAAGTTTCGCCGAGCTTAACCGCGCGTTGCTGAAACGGGTGGAGGAAACAGCACCAGACGTCGTTTTCTGTGTACTGATGCAATACGAAGTGTGGATTGAAACCATCCGGCTGATTCGGAGCAGCGGGATCTCTGTCCTCAACTGGTCGACCGATGATTCATGGAAGTATTCGATGTTCTCTAAGTTGATCGGTACGGAGTTTGACCTCTTTGTGACGACATATCCGGAACTCGTTGGCCAGTATCACCGTGATGGAATAGGGAGCGTGTATGTATCCCAGTGGGCCGCGAATGCCGAAACGCTGACGCCACCGGTGTCTGCCGGTTCATGCCGGTATGCGGTGAGTTTCGTCGGCGCGGCGTATGGAAATCGCCCCGTCATGATCAAAAAACTCCGTCGGGAAGGAATTGATGTCGCCTGTTTCGGCCATGGCTGGCCGGAAGGGCCGGTTGAGGCCAAGCGGATCGGCGAGATCGTTCGAGAGTCACAGGTGAGTTTAAATTTCAGTGAAGGGGCGCATGGAAATGCTCGGGGCGCGTCCGGTCGGCAGATCAAGGCCCGTGTCTTCGAAGTGCCGGGTTATGGAGGTTGTCTCTTGACTGAGCGGGCACCCAATCTGGAGCAATATTTTCGCGTCGGGGAAGAAATCCTGTCGTTTGAGGGGGAAGACGAATTGGTTCGAGCGGTCAAGACCCTTCTTGCTCGTCCTGATCGACGGGACCAGGTTGCGCAGAATGGTTTTGAGCGGGTGCGACGCGAGCATACCTACGATCGCCGTTTTGATGACATGCTCAAAGAGCTTTCCGGGCGGGTAAAGAAACGATCACGCGTGCCGATTGGGTGGTCTGTGTTTGAGGGGGCAGCCGATGGCCACCGTCTGGGGCCGGTGCTTACGATGATTCGTTCTTCGTTGGTGGCGGTGGCATCGATCATCTGGGGCAGGCAGCGAGGTCCACGAGCAGCGCGTCGGTTGGCCTTCGAACTGTCTTGGCGTCTCCGGGGAGCCTGGACCTATCGTGCTGCCGGGTGGCCCGGGCGACTCTTTTATCGAGAAAGCTGACGGTGCCGGAGCCCCTGGTTTCAGTGGCCATGTCGGTGCATGACGGAGCCGGAACGGTCGCCGCAGCGATTCGCTCGATTCTCTGGCAGACGTTCCCTGACTGGGAACTGATTCTCGTCAATGACGCATCTACTGACGGGACTAGTGGTATTTGCCGTCGTTTTCAAGATCCGCGCATTCGTATTATTGATGAAATAGAACAGCGAGGGCTGGCAGTGAGACTCAACCAGGCGGTCCATTCCGCAAGGGGAAAGTATATCGCTCGTATGGATGCTGACGACATCGCTTATCCTGAGCGGTTTGCCAGGCAGGTCGATTATCTCGAATCTCACCCCATCATCGACTTGGTGGGGCATGGAGCCGTCTTGTTCAAACGGAAAGGGGAAGTCGTCGGGCTCTATCCGCGGGCAATCAGTCACGAAGACATTTGTCGGCGGCCGTGGTGGGGGTTTCCGCTTGCCCATCCGACGTGGATGGGGAAACGATCTTGGTTTATGCATGAGCGATACGATGAACGGCTGGTGAAGGGACAAGATCAGGAGTTACTTCTCCGGACCTATCGGAAGAGTCGATTCGCCGCCCTTCCGGAATGCTTGCTGGGGTATCGGATAGAAAACATATCCGTCCGGAAAACGGCGAGGGGACGTGTGGCCTACTGCCGCCGGCTCCTGGCCGATATAGACGATCTCACTTCGTTGGGTCATGCGGTGAGGGGTATCGGGATCCATGGTATCGCGCTCGCGCGAGATTTCGTGTTTGATCTGGCCGGAACAGTCGGGGAGAATTCACGCAGGTCATTTCTTTCCGCAGATCAGTCTGTTCGGGCAGAGTGGGACGCAATTTGGCGCCGCTCAGTATCCGAACAGACCTGTTCATGACGCAGTCAGCCGTTCTTTCTCTCGATACCCGTATATCACGATGTGTGGATTCGCCGGTGTCTTAAACTACAAGAAGTCGGATCTCAGTCGAGTCGTGTCCGAGATGATCGAGGCGATTCGTCATCGAGGACCGGACGATTCAGGTGTATGGTGTGAACCGTCCGTTGGACTGGGTATCGGGCATGCCCGGTTGTCGATTCTGGACCTGTCGCCCGCCGGTCATCAGCCGATGGCCTCGACTTCTGGTCGATATGTTCTTGCGTTCAACGGTGAAATTTACAACCATCTGGACCTGCGCGTGCAGCTCCCCAATGGACCCTGGCGCGGTCACTCGGACACGGAGACACTTCTGGCGGCTTTCGAGACCTGGGGGGTCGAAAAAACTCTTCAGGCCAGCGTCGGTATGTTCGCCTTGGCCTTGTGGGATCGGGTTGAGCAACGGGTGATCCTGGCTCGCGACAGGGTCGGAGAAAAGCCGCTGTATTACGGGTGGTGCCGAGGATCCTTTCTGTTCGGCTCGGAACTGAAATCACTGGCGGTTCATTCGAATGCGAGTTTTGAAATCGATCGAAGTGCGTTGGCCTGCTACATGCGCTATGCCTATGTGCCCGCACCGCACTCGATCTATATCGGTATACGGAAATTGCTTCCTGGAACCTACCTCAGCATCTCGCCTGCTGATCCAGCCGGGCACTGGCCGCAACCTCAATCGTATTGGTCTGCCATAGCGGTTGCTGCGCAGGATCGCCGAGACGACTGGGATGATGGGACGGCCGTGGAGGAGCTGAACCGCCTGTTGAGTATCGCAGTCAAAGGGCAAATGGTTGCGGATGTGCCGCTCGGCGCATTCCTCTCGGGCGGCATCGATTCGTCTACGGTCGTCGCGCTGATGCAGGCGCAGTCTGCCAGGCCGGTAAAGACCTTTTCACTCGGTTTTGCCGAAGGTGACTACGACGAGGCGAAACATGCGAGGGAGGTTGCGACGCATCTCGGCACCGATCATACCGAATTGTATGTCACGCCGGGCGATGCGCTGGCCGTTATTCCGCAGTTACCGACCATCTATGATGAACCGTTCGGTGACTCGTCCGGAATTCCCACGTATCTGGTGGCAAAATTGGCCCGTCGACAGGTCACGGTGTCCCTGTCCGGCGATGGCGGCGACGAATTGTTTGGGGGCTACAACCGCTATTTTTGGGCGCGATCAATCTGGGATCGGATCGGGACGGTACCGGTGAGGATTCGCCGGTTGTTAGGGCATATCCTGACCATTTACTCACCTGAGCGGTGGAATCGAGTAGGTCTGGCGATGCGGACAGTGTTGCCGAACCGTTTCCGGATGGCCACGCTGGGGGATAAAATCCACAAGCTGGCCGAGGTGATTGATGTCGCCAGCCCCGAAGATCTCTATCGACGACTGCTGTCTCAACACCGAGATCCTGGGACATTGATAATCGGTGCGGAGGAATGTCCGATCTGGGCAGATGAGCAGGCTGCTCGGTTGGAGCGGGAAGACTTCAGCGAGAGCATGATGTTTCACGATCTGGTCGGCTATCTCACGGACGATATTCTGACCAAAGTGGATCGTGCGGCGATGGCAGTGAGTTTGGAAACGCGAATCCCGTTTCTCGACCATCGCCTCGTGGAGTTTGCCTGGAGGTTACCCCTGACTTTGAAGATCCGCAACGGACAAGGAAAATGGCTTGTGCGGCAGGTGCTTGACCGGTATGTACCGCGTGCGTTGATCGAGCGTCCGAAGATGGGGTTTGGGATCCCGCTCGATTCATGGTTGCGAGGCCCCTTGCGCGATTGGGCTGAAGAGTTGCTGAGCGAACACCGTCTTCGCCAGGAGGGGTATATCTCTCCGGCGCTGGTTCGGCGCAAATGGGGGGAGCATGTATCGGGTCAGCGGAACTGGCAACACTGGCTATGGAATGTGCTGATGTTTCAAGCCTGGTTAAGGGATTATGACCGGTCGCCCTCGGCTGTTGTACCTCATCACTGAAGACTGGTATTTCTGGTCTCACCGGTTGGATCTGGCGCGTGCTGCACGAGATGCGGGGTTTGACGTGACCGTGGCCACTCGCGTGACGGACCATGGAGAGCGGATCCAAGCAGAAGGATTTCACGTGATCCCGATTTCGCTGTTCCGGCGGAGTCGCAACCTCCTTCGAGAGTTGGGTGCCGTCATGGAATTGGTCGGCGTCTATCGGCGTGTTCAGCCGCATCTGGTTCATCATGTGGCGATGAAACCCATTCTCTACGGATCCCTGGCGGCCTGGATGGTTCGGGTGCCGGTCGTCCTCAACGCATTTGCCGGTCTCGGCTATCTGTTTACGGATTCTGAACGACAACGAGGGGGGCTGCATTGGATTCTCACAACGGCGTTACGATCGGCCATTGGAAGGAGTGGCTCAATGGTCCTATTCCAAAATGAGGCTGATCGCGACGAGTTGGTGCGGGCCGGTATTGTTCGAGCATTGCGCACCCGCATTATCGCCGGGTCAGGGATTGATGTCACCACGTTCTCAGTGAAGCCTTCTCCTCAGGGGACTCCCCTCGTTGTGTTGCCATCGAGGATGCTGTGGGATAAAGGGGTTGGAGAGTTTGTTGAGGCGGCCAGAGATCTCAAGGAAAAAGGAGTGGATGCTCGGTTTGTGCTCGTCGGCCGTTGTGACGAAGATAATCCGGCCGCCATCGAACGGGAGCAATTAGCACGATGGGTTGCTGAAGGAGCCGTCGAGTGGTGGGGGCATCGGGACGACATGGCGGCTGTTTATGAAGGGGCGACGCTTGTCGTGCTGCCTTCCTATCGAGAAGGCCTGCCGAAAGTGCTTCTAGAGGCAGCGGCCTGTGGGAAAGCAATCGCGGCAACGGACGTTCCGGGCTGTCGAGATATTGTGAAGGATGGGGTCAACGGCGTTCTTGTTCCACCACGCGATTCATCCGGCCTTGCCAGGGGTATTGCCCACCTGCTGTCGGATCGACACACTCGTGAGACGATGGGAGCGAGGAGTCGCGAGATGGCTGTGGCCACCTGGGCCGGTCCCAGGATCAGTGAGCAAGTGCTCGCCCTGTACCATGAGCTGCTGAACACCTCCTCTGTGATGAATCGCTCGCCCAGGTACGCGTGACCAGCGTCTTGGTGACTGGAGCCGGAGGGTTTTTAGGAACGGCCCTCATTCCCGAACTTGTCCGAACGGGATTCAGGGTGCGGGCGTTCATACGAGGTTCGTCGACAATCCCCTCGTTCCCGCCTGAGGTTGAGGTCGTCGTGGGTGATGTGTGCGATGAAAAACAGGTGAAGGAGGCCATGGGTGATTGTGATGCCGTGGTGCATCTTGCGGCCAAGGTCCATGCGATGGATGGCCATGGCCACGAAGGGGAGTACACGGCAGTCAATGTGGAGGGAACCAGGCATGTGCTGGACGCGGCTGTGGCCGCTGGGGTGACTCGTCTGGTGTTTGCCAGTTCGGTCAAGGTGTTTGGTGAAGAGACTCAGGGGTGTATGGACGAAACGTGCTCACCGGATCCTCAAACTCCCTACGGATGGTCCAAGTGGAAAGCGGAACAGCTTGTTTCCGAATACTCGAACCGCGGTGACGTGACGGCAGTATCGCTCCGTTTGCCGATGGTCTATGGCCAGACGAAGAAGGGGAATCTGTTTCGGATGATTGAGGCAATAGACGTCGGATATTTTCCCCCGGTGCCACCGCTTCCGGCCGTCAGGAGTCTGTTGCACGTCGACAACTGTGTACAGGCAGTGCAGCGGTGTTTGCAGGTGCCACGGTTCAATCGTGCTGCGTACATTGTCGCGGATGCCGATCCCTATTCTGTGACCGATCTCTATGATCAAATAAGGGTTGGATTAGGAAAAGGTCTTCCACGCTGGCGGATACCACTGTGGGCTCTCAAGGGCGGTGCGCGATGCGGGGACGTGTTTCAGGCTGTGAGCGGACAACGTGCGCCGTTGACGACGGAGCATCTGACGAAGCTGATCGGGAGTGCGTGGTACAGTCCGGCTGCATTCATGCGTGAATGTGGATATCGTCCCCTATATTCATTCGAGAAAACCGTTCCCGAGTTGATTGCATTTTATCGACGATCGATCGGTGCTAACCCGTGTTAGGACTCTTTGGAGCGTCTCTTCTGTCTTTGGATGTATGGCAAATCTCCTTTTGCTGTTTCTTAAGACGGCCGGTAATGGTATCTTGAATTCTACGTACCACCACTTGGTCCACCTCGATGGGGCTGTGATGGAGCTGCATCGTCACCGTTCATCTTCAGAGCGGGCCGGTTGATTGGATGGATGATGGTGCAACAACACCCATGATGATGTTTGTCCTGCCTGCACTCTTGGCCTTTGTATCTGCCTGGTGGCTCACAAAGAACTTGTGTTCGCCGAAGTCATTCCTCTCCGTTCTTGCTCATCCCAACGAACGGACATTGCATGCAAGGCCAACTCCCCAGACCGGAGGGTTGGCCGTCGTCGGCAGTGTCGTGATCAGTCTTATCCTGGCCGCGAGTATTTTGGCCATCACTCAACCCACGAAGCCTGTGTTGCCGAAGGGAATGGCGTCCGGGAGTGTCTGGATTGTCACCTCGATGCTCCTCATTTTTGTCGTGTCCTTCATCGATGATTGGCGTGGGCTCCCCGCTGTTCTCCGACTGGGTGTCCAAGCCGGCTCCGCTTGCATCATTATCGGGGGGGTCGGGTTGACCTTGTCTTCTATTCCAATACCCGGGGGACCGACCATCTCGTTGGGGATTGTTGCCGTTCCCGTCAGTGTCTTTGTCCTACTGTGGATGGCGAATCTCTATAACTTCATGGATGGGATGGACGGTTTTGCCGGTGGAATGACATTTTTCGGGTTCGGATTTCTCGCCTACTTCGGGTGGCTGGCGCAGTTTCCGGTCATGCTCGTGATCACAGTATTTGTGGCGATGAGTGCGCTGGGATTTCTTCTTCATAATTTTCCACCGGCGCGCATTTTTATGGGGGATGCGGGAAGTATCACGATTGGATTTTTGGCTGGGACATTGATGATCCTTGGGGTTCGCGAACGAGTGTTCGAGATATGGGTTCCGATGATGATCTTTTCCCCATTTATCGTGGATGCGACGGTGACGTTGACCAGCCGGTTGTTCCGACGAAAGAAGATCTGGGAAGCGCACCGGGAGCACTATTACCAGCGGGTGGTGTTGAGCGGATGGAGCCATCGGCGGACTGTCCTCGCGGAGTATGGAGTCATGATCATGTGTGGAGGGCTGGCCCTGTGGTATCACCACTCAACGGAGAGTCTGCGACCGTTGATCCTTGGGACATGGATGATCTTGTTTATTCTCCTTGGGGTGTTCGTGTCTAGGCTGGAGCGCAGGGCAACACGTATGTCCCCTATTCTGGGCCAGACAGTAAGAGGGGGGAAGAAAAAGATGCAAGCTGTTTCCACTGAAGACTCTCCCAGAGTGCCTGTCAAAGCCTAATCTGCACTGGCTCGACTTGCCCTATCGTGATCGATGAAAAGAATGATCTATTGCGACTTGCGCTTCAGTTCCGCGACGGAGGCCGCCTCTTTTGTCGAGGTAGTTCTGAACCACTGGATCTCTTTAAAGGAAATATCGACAGGTTAGAGCAGGATATGTCGTGTGTGAAGTCCTGGCGATATTGCGAAGGAACTGAAAGGATTCGGTCGGAGGGGACGGCGATCAAAGACCTGGTTCCTTCTTTCCAGAAGTTCCTGACCAGCTTTGCATATCAATGATAAGTGTCTCACTCGAACGCTTACAATTTGAAGCGAGACGGGCAGCGGGTTGGACGACAACTGCGCTCGGGTTCACTATTCCGATTTGGGTTGTGGCGGATAGCATTCTTGTCGGGCTGCTCATCGTATGTTGGGCGGCTTATGGCGAATGGCGCGAAAAGTTTCGGCGAGTCGCTACGAATCCCGTGGCTGTGAGTGCGATGTTGTTGTTTGCCTGGTTGTTGCTTGGAGCTTTGTGGGGAGAGGGAAATTTTGAAGAACGGGCAATGTGGGTCAAAAAGTATGCCTATCTCCTGTTCATCCCGTTGTTGGTTTCGATATCGATTGACGATCAAGAACGATATCGTGCACTCCTGGCGCTTGCGGCAGCACTGGTTGTGACGCTGTTGCTCTCTCTTGTCTTAAGTGCGGGGTTCTTTATACCTAAGGAAGGCCTTACGTGTGATTCACATAACCCTTGTGTATTCAAGAAACACACGACTCATAATCTGCTGATGGGGTTCGGTGCCTTACTGTTTGGTGTGCTGGCTTGGAAGTCTTCACAACGCTGGGGCCGATGGGGGTGGGGGGTGGCTGCCTGCCTCGCCGCAAGCAATGTCCTCTTGATGGTGCAAGGCCGCACAGGATATGTGGTGTTGGCTGGGCTTGCCATGCTGGTGTTCCATGCCTGTTTGGGGTGGCGAGGCATGATGGCAGCGGTCCTCTCCCTCAGTGTGATGTTTTCGATGGCCTATCATGTTTCTGCTTCTTTTCACGATCGGATTGATCTGCTGGCAACCGGTGTCATGCGGTGGAACCCCCAGATGGCTACGTACGATGGGGTTACCGAGCGGATGGAGTTTTTTTATCACACGGTCGAGATCATCCAGGATCATCCGTTGATGGGGGTTGGTACCGGAGGGTTTGCGAAGGCCTACGCTGTACGTGTCCAAGATCTCGGCTTGCCTGTCCCAACTCATCCTCATAATCAGTACCTCCTGGTCATGGCTCAAGTTGGAGTCGTTGGGATCTCCCTGCTGCTTTGGCTTTTTGTGCAACAATGGCGATCAGCAGCCGTTGCCGTCGATGCTGCTGCCGGACTGCTTGCTCGAGGCTTAGTGGTTACCATCGCAATCGGTTGTCTTTTTCAACCTGCGCTCACTGACCATACCGAGAAACTGTTCTACTGCTTGTTTTCCGGTCTCCTGTTTTGCGGGACGAATCCACAAGTTGAGGCTAAGATATGAAGGTTTCAGTCTATATCATTGCCTACAACGAGGCTAAAAAGATCGCCGATACCATTAACAGTGTGCTCTGGGCGGACGAAATCATCGTGGCCGATTCTGCCAGTACCGATGAGACGGCTCGGATCGCACAGGACTTAGGAGCCCGCGTCGTTCAGATTCCGTTCCGGGGGTTCGGTCATCTGCGAAATCAAGCCATTCAATTCTGTACGCATGAATGGATATTCAGCCTCGACACGGACGAACAGTGTACGCCGGAGGTTCGTGACGAAATCCTGATGATCCTGTCCGGGACACCGGCTCACGACGCCTATTTTGTACCAAGGCGGAATTACTTCATGGGACGTTGGATCAAGCATTCCGGCTGGTATCCCAATTTCCGTCAGCCGCAACTGTTCAAGAAAGGATGCATGCAATACGCGGAATCACCGGTCCATGAAGGCTACGAATTATTGACGGCCAAATCGGCTGGTCGACTGGAACATGCCATTTGGCAGATTCCATTCAGAGATTTTGAAGAGGTGGTCAAGAAGGCCAATCGTTATTCGTCCCTCGGATCGATCAAGCTCGCTGGTCAACGTGTGTCGATGGGAACTGCCTTGTGGCACGGTATCTGGTCGTTCCTAAAACATTACGTGGCGAAACGTGGATTTCTGGACGGCTGGCCTGGGTTTGTCATTGCCTTGGGAAATTTTGAAGGCACGTTCTATCGGTATGCGAAACGGTTTGAGCAACAGGAACTGTGGACGCTCCCCAAACAAGCACCGCTTCGACGCCCTGATGACTCACCCTCCAAATGAAAACAGCCTTGGTCGTGACGACCTACAATCGACCGGATGCCTTGGGAGCGGTACTGGAAGGGTATTGCCGTCAAAGTGATCAAGATTTTGAGCTCGTAGTTGCCGATGATGGTTCGAAGGAGGACACGGCAGACGTTGTGCGGCAGTTTGCGCAGCGCGCACCGTTTCGGCTGACCCATGTCTGGCATGAGGATCGCGGGTTTCGGGCCGCGGCCATTCGCAATCGTGCCGTCGCGTCGACCGGGGCCGACTATATTGTGTTTACGGACGGAGACTGTGTCCCCTCCTGTGATTTCGTGCGTGTCCACAAACAGCTTGCCGAACCGGGATACTTTCTCGGTGCCAATCGTGTGTTGCTCGCGGCTGGATTGACGAGCCGTGTGCTGTGCCGACAGGTGTCGATTCATACCTGGGGTGTCCTCGACTGGGTTCGGTCCTGGTCGAAGCGAGAAGTCAATCGCTTGCTTCCATTGATGGAATTGCCGGATGGTCCGTTTCGAAAGTGGACGCCTGATCGCTGGGAAGGCATCAAGACGTGCAACCTGTCCGTATGGCGTGACGACCTCATCCGTGTGAATGGGCTGGATGAGTCGTACGAAGGGTGGGGGTTGGAGGATTCTGACTTGGTCATTCGACTGCTCCACGCCGGAGTGAAGCATAAGAGCGCGCGCTTCGCCGCGACGGTATTTCATTTATGGCATCCGGAGCAGGATCGCATGCGGTTGCCCGACAATCAGAAACGCCTGGATGATCTTCTACGCTCTTCGGTGGTTCGAGCTGCCGCTGGACTCGAACAATGCCACGAAGGGTCCCTCGATCGGCAATCTTCAGCAACGTGACGGGTGATGCCATGAAGCGGGATTTTCACAGTGTGTTAGTCGTTTGTACGCGCCGAATCGGGGATGTGCTCTTAGCTACCCCGGTCATTCGCTCGCTCAAGGCTGCATTGCCGCACGTGATGATCGACATGCTCGTGTTTGAAGGGACCCAGGATATTCTCTCGGGGAATACGGATATTCGACGAGTGTGGACCATCGTTGAACGTCCAGGGCTTCGTCCTCATCTCGCGTTGCTGGGAGCACTGTGGCGACGCTACGACGTTGCCCTGTCGGTCCTTGCGGGGGATCGCCCGACGTTTCATGCCTGGGTCGCAGGACGGTATCGCATAGGGACGCTGTTGCCAGATAAGAAATCCTGGTGGAAGCGGAGGTTGCTGAATCGCTGGATCCCGTTCGACAATCTGTTGACCCATACGGTTGCCATGAATCTTCAGCTACTGGCCCCATTGGGAATCGCACCCTGTGGGACTCCCGTGGTGAGCTGGACGGACGAAGATGCGCGAGCTGTGTGCGCCCTGTTTCCTGATATCCGAAGTGGTCAGTCTTACGTGGTGTTACACGTATCCCCGAAGTTTGCCTATAAGACCTGGACCGTCGCAGGATGGGTGGCGCTTGGTCAGTGGCTGATTGATCGTGGGCTGATCGTCGTGGTAACCGGAGTCGACTCGGCTGAGCAGGCGTACTGCGATCAGATTATCCAGGGGCTACCCAAGGCTGTCAATTTGATCGGCCAGGTGACCTTGCCGTCCCTGGGCTATCTGTTAGGTCGCGCTGCATTATATGTAGGAACTGACACGGCCGTCAGTCACATGGCTGCTGCCGTCGGTGTGCCGTCCGTTGTGCTGTTCGGTCCGTCAAACCCTGTGAAGTGGGGACCGTGGCCGAAGGATTTTCTCTCAACCGCACGGAGCCCATGGCATAAACAAGGATCGCAGCGACAGGGAAATGTGTGGTTGCTTCAGGGCGAGGGGGAGTGCGTCCCTTGTCTGGCTGAAGGGTGTGAGCGTCACGTGAACAGTCTCAGCGAGTGCCTGCAGCGATTGTCTGTGCATCGAGTCATCCAGGCTGCCGACGCCATGCTCCGAGAACGAGAAAACAGCGGCGCAGCGCCAACCAGCGTATGAAACAGTCAGCTGCAAAACTGTTCCATTCCCTTACGGGACGATTTGGAGACCGGGTGCTCGGGTACCGGTCGATTCTCGTCATCGGTACGGAACTCCTTCTGATTTTCGCAGCGAACCTGACGGCATTTGCGCTGCGATTCGATGCGGATCTTCCTCCCGAGTACCGGAGAATCATGTGGGATTTTATCCCTGCCGTGCTGCTGGTATACGGTATCGGCTTGTGGGTGTTTGGCATTCAGCGAGGGCTCTGGAGATATGTCGATCTTCACGACCTCTGGAGAATTCTGTTGGCCGCACTGAGCAGCGCGGCGGTTTTTTACGGAGTGATCCATCGACTTGGCGGTGTAACGCAGTATCCTCGATCCGTGATCATCCTGACGGGCCTGTTGACGGCGCTGTATTTGGCAGGTATCCGATTGGCTGTGCGGGGGTTCCGGGAGTGGATTCAGATATTCGATCCGAGTGCGCGACGTGTCTTGATCGTCGGCGCAGGACATGCAGGTGAACTGTTGGTCAGGGACATGCTGTACGATGCAAATTATCACTGCTGTCCGGTGGGGTTCGTCGATGATGATCCGATCAAGCGCAAGATGCGCATTCACGGGATTCCGGTCGTGGGAGCCATGACGGATATCAAGAAAGCCGCTGAGCGGTTGAAGGTCGACGAAATCATCGTGGCCATCCCGTCGGGTTCCACAACGGTGAAACAAAAGATTCTTGCGGCGTCAGAAGGCTGCTCAGTACCGATCAAGACGTTACCCGATGTCAAACAATTGCTCGGTGATCTTGTCTCTCTGCGACAGGTTCGGCCGATGAGCGTCGACGATTTGCTTCAGCGTGAACCGATCCGGACGGATTCTGACGAGTTGTCCCCTCACATCAGTGGGAAAACGCTCCTTGTGACCGGAGCAGGAGGATCTATCGGCTCAGAACTCTGCCGGCAGATTGCCCGGCACAAGCCTCAATCGCTGGTCCTGTTTGAGCGCTACGAGAATACGCTTCATTCGCTTATGCTGGAATTACACACAGCCTTTCCGATGGTAAAGATTGTCCCGGCCATCGGAGATGTGACAGTTCCAGATCGTGTTGCGGAAGTGTTTTGCCGGACTGCCCCCGATATTGTGTTTCATGCGGCCGCTCACAAACATGTTCCGTTGATGGAACTCAATCCGAAAGAAGCCATCCGCAACAATATTCTCGGCACTCGTGTCGTCGCCGAGGCCGCTGTGAGGGCAGGCGTCAGCCGATTTGTCCTGATCTCCACGGACAAGGCCGTCAACCCATCGAGCGTGATGGGTGTGACCAAAAGAATTGCCGAGCATATGATGCAGGAGTTCAATGGTCCCGGTCTC
>JAHBWQ010000280.1 GCA_019636915.1 Nitrospira sp.
TAGGGGGACGACAGTGCGATCAAATTCACGCCGCCTCCCCATTGGGCCCACTGGATCTTGACCTTGGCGCTTTCTTCAGGATCCACATCGATGAACACAGCACGAATTTCACCGGGGCGACTCCTTGCGTAGTCCAGGGCACGCACCACGGCACGATTCATCCCACTGACGGGAATAATGACGATATTGCGACGGGGCAATGGCGGTCGTTCCCCTCGGCGCTCCAGTGCGATCTGTTCGCTGACGGCCTTATAGTGGGAGCGGATTCCCTGAAACATGAGGAGGAGGATGGCGACGAGCACAAAGACGATCCATGCACCCTGCATGAACTTGGTGCTGGCGATGATGATGGTCGCAATGCCGGTCGTCAGGGCGCCGGCTCCGTTGACGAGCAGTTTTGTCTGCCAGTGTGGACCTTTCTTCACGAGCCATCGTTTGACCATACCGGCTTGAGACAGCGTAAACGATGCGAACACCCCGATGGCGTACAAAGGGATCAACCCGTGGGTATCCCCCTCGAAGATGACGAGCAGGAGGCAGGCAAAGAATCCAAGGATAATGATGCCGTTGGAAAAAACCAGTCGGTCACCGAATGTTGCCATCTGATGCGGCATGAACCCGTCGCGTGCCAGAATCGACGCGAGGTGCGGAAAACCGGCAAAGGCACTGTTCGCGGCCAAGACCAACAAGGCCATGGTGCCGATCTGTACGGAGTAATAGATGGGGCCCGTGCCAAACGTCAATCGAGCAAGCTGGGAAATCACGGTTTCATCAACCTTGGCTAAAATGCCGTAGTGATAGGCCATCCAACTGATTCCCATGAAGAGCGACGCCAGGATCGTGGACATCCAGATCATGGTGATGGCGGCATTTTGTGGCTCCGGTGGCCGAAAGGCCTTGACCCCGTTTGAAATCACTTCCATTCCGGTCACGGCTGAACATCCTGCCGCAAAGGCACGGAGGATGAGGAACAAGGTCAGCGCTTCTGTTTCGTGAGAGTTTGGGGGTGGAAGGACTGCGCCAGTACTTGAAAGAGAACGTACGGTCCCGACGATGACCAGAAGGCCAAGAGCTCCGATGGCAAAATAGGTTGGAACGGCAAAAAATTTACCGGATTCACGAACTCCGCGGAGATTCATCATGATCATAAACAGAATGGCGACTAATCCAAGGGCTTCGCGGTGAACGAAGAGACTGGGGATGGCGGAAGTCAGGGCCGCTATGCCGGCGGCCACGCTGACCGCCACGGTCAAGACATAGTCGATCATCAGGGCTGCCGCCGCGACGAGAGCCGGCCGGTCGCCCAGGTTCGTCCGTGCAACGACGTAGGCCCCGCCGCCTTCAGGATATTCGTGGATGATCTGTCGGTAGGAGATCGTCAACACCAAGACCAGAAACAGAATCGCGAAGCTGACGGGAATGGACCAGGCGATCGCTGCCGGACCGGCGAGAATCAAGACCAAGAGGATTTCCTCCGTCCCATAGGCAACGGATGAAATCGCGTTCGAGGAGAAGATGGCCAGAGCGATTGTTTTGGAGAGTCGTTCGTGCCGTGCTTGAGCGGTCTTGAGAGGGTCTCCGACGAGCCAGCGTTTCAGGAACATACGTGGGATTATCGCATAATCCTCCAACTCGAGTGAATGTTAAGATGGTCTTAGTATAGGGCGAAAGCCCCATGAAGGCCGAGATTTGGTAGTGTGGTGTGCCCTACTGCAATTCCTGACCAAGTTGACGCGCACCGGTCGATAGGATATGGTAGGTACACATTTCGCTTGTGCTAGTCCGGCGAGAGAAATGCTTCAACCATAACGGACTTCGCGATCGCATCGCGACCAGGTCCAGTTTGGAGCGGCACCCGCCCGGTTGTTTCTCCCCTCGGTTCTCTGATCCCGTCATAATGCGATCAAACTGAAAGGATAGTTTAGTGGATACGTCTGTTTCACGCAATTTTCACACCCTCGGTTTATCTGAGGCCCTTTTACGCGACCTGGCCGATGCCAAGTTTGCTTCACCAACTCCAATTCAAGAACAAGCCATCCCTCCCGCTCTGGCAGGACGAGACGTGATCGGATGCGCCCAGACCGGCACGGGGAAAACGGCCGCGTTTGTGATTCCGATGATTGAACGGTTGTCCACCTTACCGAAAGGGCAGCCGAAAGCGTTGATCCTCGCACCGACACGAGAGCTGGCCTTGCAGACTCTGACCACGATTGAGAAACTTGGGCGGAGTCGGCGCATCTCTGCGACCGTCATCGTGGGTGGCGCAGACATGCAAGCCCAGGTGCGAGGCTTACGACAACGCCCGGACATCCTGGTGGCAACGCCGGGTCGACTCCTGGATCACATGTGGAACGGCACGATTTTGTTGTCGTCCATCAAGATGTTGGTGTTGGATGAGGCAGACCGGATGTTGGATATGGGCTTTGCACCTCAAATCAATCAGATCCTTGATGCATTGCCGGAGGAGCGGCAGACCTTGCTCTTTTCAGCCACGCTTCCGGCGGATCTCGCCCGGCTGGTTCAAGCCAGCGTCAACAACCCTGTCCGCGTCATGGTCGCACCCTCAGCAACGACCGCTGACGGAGTGACTCAAGCGGTG
Source organism: Nitrospira sp. (assembly GCA_019636915.1). Classification (GTDB taxonomy): domain Bacteria; phylum Nitrospirota; class Nitrospiria; order Nitrospirales; family Nitrospiraceae; genus Nitrospira_D. The sequence goes on from JAHBWQ010000280.1 coordinate 2,600, forward strand.
CATCATACATCACATGCCGACAAGTCCGACCTCCTGTTGTCGTTGTTAGGGGCTGATAAAGATACCGCGCTTGTCTTTACCAGAACGAAGCACCGTGCCGATCGGGTGGGGCGCATGCTGGATCGCGCGGGCCATCGCGTGGCGGTGTTGCACGGCGACCGGAGTTTGTCACAGAGACGTGCCGCACTGGAAGGTTTTCGGCGGGGAGCCTTTCGCGTGTTGGTGGCGACGGATATTGCGGCTCGTGGGATTGATGTGGCCAATATCGGTCATGTGATTAATTTCGATTTGCCGAATGTTCCTGAAGATTACGTGCATCGGATCGGCCGTACGGCTCGGATGAAAACGACCGGTCGTGCCACAAGTTTTGTGACCAGCGAGGATACGCAACAACTCCGTGCGATCGAGCGTCTATTGGGACAGGCCGTACCGGTTGTTCCAGGGAGCGGGGCGCCAGTGCATGCGAGTCCGCGTGAGAACCAAGACATTCATCGGAATAGCCGTTCCTCATCAAGTCAAGCAAGACCTGATCAACCGCGTTCCTTCCGCAGGCGTAGACGGTCCCCCTCCAAGTCTTCGGTGCATGGGACGACGACAGTAGTACGCCCATAAAGTCGAAAAATAGTTCGCAGAATCCGCTTCGTGAGATAGAGTATTTCTCACGAGGTGGATGATGCAAACGATCCAACAGCCGGGTGTGACCCCAAACAAGTCTCGGAGAAACCCTCGGGTTCGGATTCTTACCCCCTTCAGCTGTTCGCTTACCTCATTGAACGCAGGTCGGTGGTTTCGAAAATCCGTGCATGATGTCGGTCTGGTCCACGATCTGTCGACCGGCGGAGTTTGTGTGAGCACGGATGCGCCGATCGTGCCAGGCGATCAGGTCTCCCTGACACTCCGATTGACCAAGAGCGCTCCTCCGGCGGAAGTGGCAGTGGCCACCGTGTGTTGGAGGAATCATCAATTCCATGGGCTTGCATTTAGGAGGGTGTCCGAGTCGGTGTCACGGCAGTTGGCTGAGTACATGAATGCCACAGAGGAGGAATAAATGATCATGGATGATTCAGACGTCAATTCAAACGGCTGTCGGAGTGTTCCTCAGTTGCGCCGATATCCGCGTGTCCGCGTGTCTGCTCCCTTCCCCTGTTCGTTTGCGCGTGTGGGGCGTTTGAGAACGGGAGCGCTGGAACAAGGGCTAGGGATTGTCTATGATGTGTCGGAAAAAGGGGTACGGGTTATGACAGAGGCGGTGATTACGCCTGGCGACCGTATTGCCATGCAGTTGCGATTGCCGAATCAGTCAACATCGATGGTCATTGAAACGGCAACCGTTCGATGGGGCAAGGAACAGATTTATGGGGTAGAGTTTGAGGGGGTGTCCCCTCGTGATAATCAACACCTCCAGGCCTTCATGACCCACCAGTCGAAGGCCGGGGCCAGACTGACCGCCTGATCTTCTTCCCTTCGAACTTGATCAGGAAGCGCGTTGACTGCTGCAAGGTGGTCAACGCCCGGGGCCATCTGCCAGCGAGACAAACTGCTTACGAAATCCCACGACTTTCGCCAGATAATCCCTTGTTTCTTGATAAGGGAGATTGGTGCGTAACCGGTCGTAGACGGCCGGTGGTTCAAGGCCGTTGATGTGATTGATGGCGGATGTGGAGTTGGCCGCAAACGCTTTGAAGACATTTCCCGTTCCGGTGTTGTATGCCGAGATCACACAATACTCTCGGGAGACCTCATTCTCGACCTGTTCAAGTTGATTGTATGACAAGACATTGAGATAGGCACTGCCAAGCTCGATGTTGTTCTCCGGGTCGAACAGGTACTCCCGTGAGGGAATCGTATCTTTCCCCTTTGCTTTTCGGTACGCATCTCGGCCTCCGCTCGTTGGAACCAGTTGCATCAGACCAAAGGCTGGGGCGGAACTCACGGCAAACGGGTTGAAGTTGCTCTCAGTCCGAATCACGGCAAAAATAAGGCTTGGGCTGATTTTGAATTGCTCCCCAAATCTGGTGACCGTTGTTCGATATTTGTCCGCTTGTTTGTTCGAGAAGTTCGCCACCATCTTGATTTCGGCGATCAGCGCTTGTTTTGTAACGCCGTTCTGGTCCACCGGCCTGGTTTTGGCGCTCTCG